>CAZCVP010000219.1:0-13652 GCA_964501915.1 uncultured Enterobacterales bacterium | reverse complement strand
CGATGTTGCCGTCGCAGTTCTCGTCGGTGCTGCCGTCGCAGACCTCGGTGGCGCCCGGGTTGACGCCGCTGTCGGTGTCGTCGCAGTCGCCGCCCTGGGTGACGTAGCCCGAGGGAGGGTTGCAGGTCTCGGTGGCCGTGTCGTCGTCGCCATAGCCGTCGTTGTCGTCGTCGGCGTACCAGGTGCCTCCCAGACCTTCGTCGACGTTGCCGTCGCAGTTCTCGTCGGTGGCGCCGTCGCAGACCTCGGTGGCGCCCGGGTTCACACCGCCGTCCGTGTCGTCGCAGTCCGTGCTGTCGGCCACGTAGCTGGTGGGCGCCGTGCAGGAGACGGTCGACACCGAGGGGTCCCCGTAGCTGTCGCCGTCGGCGTCGTAGAACCAGGTGCTCTCCAGACCCTCGTCGATGTTGCCGTCGCAGTTCTCGTCGGTGCTGCCGTCGCAGACCTCGGTGGCGCCCGGGTTCACACCGCCGTCCGTGTCGTCGCAGTCGGTGCCGTCGGCCGAGTAGCCGGAGGGCACCGTGCAGGCCTCGGTGGTGGAGGTGACATCGCCGTAGCCGTCGCTGTCGTTGTCGAGGTAGAAGGTCGAGGTGAGGCCCTCGTCGACGCTGCCGTCGCAGTTCTCGTCGGTGGCGCCGTCGCAGACCTCGGCCGCGCCGGGGTTCACACCGGCGTCGGAGTCGTCGCAGTCGTCGGGGTTGTCGGCATAGCCCTCGGAGAGGGTGCAGGCGTCGATGGTGCTGGACGGGTCGCCGTAGTCGTCGCCGTCGCTGTCGAGGTAGAAGGTCGAGGTGAGGCCCTCGTCGATGTCGCCGTTGCAGTTCTGGTCGGCCTCGTCGCAGACCTCGGTCTCACCTGGGTTCACGCCCGCGTTGCGGTCGTCGCAGTCGGTGTTGTCGGAGACGTGATCGTCCGGGGCGGTGCAGGCGACCACGCCGGTGGTCGGGTCCCCATACTCGTCCCCATCGAAGTCCGAGTACCAGGTGGAGGTGAGGCCCTCGTCGACCTGCCCGTCGCAGTCCTCGTCGTCCTCGCCGTCGCAGACCTCGGTCGCGTCGGGGTGGATGGCGGCGTCGCCGTCGTTGCAGTCCTCGCCCTGGGCGACGTAGCCGGAGGGCTTGTCGCAGGCGACGACCGCCAGGTCCTCGTCGCCGTAGCCGTCTTCGTCCTCGTCGGGGTACCAGGTGAAGGTCCCGCTCGTGTCGTTGTCCTCGACGCCGTCGCAGTCCTGGTCGATGCCGTCGCAGATCTCCGTGGCCCCGGGCCAGATGGTGTCGTCGTCGTCGTCGCAGTCGCGATCGTTGGAGACCGTGTCCTCGGGTTGCTGACAGGACTCGACGCCGGAGTCCGGGTCCCCGAACCCGTCGCCGTCCTGGTCGTCGTACCAGGTCTTCGGGTCGACGCCGTCGTTGTCCTCGACGCCGTCGCAGTCCTGGTCGAGGCCGTCACAGAACTCGGTGGCTCCCGGGTGGGTGCCGGCGTCGGAGTCGTCGCAGTCGGTGCTGTCGCTGACCGTGCCGCTCGGCGCCTCGCAGGCCTCGACGGGGGCGGCGGGGTCGCCGTAGCCGTCGTCGTCGTCGTCGGCGTAGAAGGTCGCCGGCGCCTCGCAGTCCAGTCCGCTGTCGCCGGGTTCCGCGGAGTCGTCTCCCTCGCTGCCGCAGGCGGCGAGGGTCAGGGCGAAGAGCGCGGCGAGGAGTCCTCTGGAGATGATCACGGAGCCTCCGGGGGGAACAGGGGCCGTCCATAGGGTGTATGCCACGACCCGGCCGAGGGCGAAAGGGCTACTCCATCTCGAAGCGCAGGCCGACGCGGCGCGCAGCGACCACGGCCCGCGGGTCCGGAGGCACGGCGAAGCGCAGGCCGTCCAGTCCGAGGGCGGCCACCCTGCGCATCACGCCGAGGCTGGCGATCGCCCGGCCATCGGAGCGGGCCACGATCGAGGTGTAGCCGAGGGAGCGGGCCAGGCGGAGGGTCCCGACGAGCTCTGGGGAGCGGAAGAGTCGCTGGAGGACCAGGCGCCGGTGACCCGCCAGCCAACCCCGCCGCAGGTGTCGCCCGACGGGCAGCCCGTCCGGCCCCGACAGGTCGAGGGCGAGCTCGTCGTCGATCGGTGGGCGGACCGGCGCCAGGCCCTCCCAGCCGAACACCTCGACGTAGCGCTCCCAGACCCCCTCGCAGGAGGCGGGCAGGACACACCGGGCACAGGGCGGGCCACGCGCCATGCCGACGGCCGGGTCGTAGTGGGTCACCTCTTCGTCGCAGGTGAAGTGGAAGTCCTCCTGGACCCACTCCGGGCCTCCCGCGCAGGGGGGGACCCGGGACAGCGAGACGTGGGGTGCGTCGAACGGCAGCCCGCTGGCGTCGGCGGCGTCGAGGACCTCGACGTAGGTCGGCACGACCTCCTCGATGTCGTCCGAGGCCCGTCCTCGGGGTTCCACGGTGTTGAAGTTGAGCAGGTCGACACCGAAGCCCTCGACCAGGCGCCAGGTCGCCGCCATGTGCGCCAGGTTGCCGCGCACGAGGGTGCAGTTGCACTTCAGCTCGAGCGCGTGGTCCTCTCGCAGGGCCGCCAGGTTGCCCAGGGCGGCCACGGTCTGGTCGAAGCTGCCATCTCGCCCGGTGATCGGGTCGTGCACGGCGGCCTCCGGGCCGTGGATCGAGACGGTCAGCTCGGTCAGACCCGCATCGAGCAGGGCCTGGCACAGCTCCAGGTCCGCCAGCCGGCGACCATTCGAGATCACCCCGATGCGCACGAAGCCGCGCTCGCGGGCCGCACCGACCGCCTGCACCAGCAGCTTGTTCAGGGTGGGCTCACCGCCCGTGAACACGACCTCGTCGGTGAAGCTGCGGGCTCGCTGGAGCTGCTCCTCGAAGGCGGCCAGCGTCTTCGTCGGGCGACGGCCGCCCCCGTACTCCATGCAGAAGACGCACCGGTTGTTGCACCCCGGGCCGGTGGGCACGTGCAACAGGATGGGTCGCTCGAGCATGGGAGGACTCTACCCGCGCGGTGGGAGGACGGGGCATGGCCACCGGGGTGACGGTGCCCCGGCCCGGACCGCCGCGCACGACGTCGCCCCTGCGAGAGGGTCTTCAGCGCGGCATGCCTCTTGCACTGTTCCCCGGCATGCTGCTCGCGCTGGCCATCCTGGGTCCCCTCCAGGCCGCGCCCCCCTCCAGGCCGCGCCCCCCTGCAACGAGCCGCCCCCGGCGATCGTCGACCTGCGGCTCGCCGTGGCCCGCCCGCCCCTCCCCGCCGAGGCGCCGCCCGTGGACCGCTGGAGGGCGACCTGGGAGCGCATCGACGACCTGCAGCGGGGCCCGACGACCCTGAGCGACGAGCGCGAGATCGTGCGGCTGCTGGAGTCCATGACCTCGGCCGAGCGACGCCTGGTCCTCCGCCGCATCGACGCCAACAGCGACTACCACGACCTGGACGAGCTGGTCTTCCACGACGTCGACGATCCCGCCCTGCGCCAGCGGCTGCTGGCGACCATCGCCGAAGCCGGCTCCCGGGAGACCGAGCTGGCCATCATCTCCGACTACGACGACACCGTGGTCCCCCACAAGGACCGCCGCTGGGGCGAGGCCTTCCCGGGGGCGAAGGAGCTCTACGCCGCCCTGGAGGGCGACGAGCCGGGGGACGTCCACTACGTCACCGCCCGCCCGTCCATCGCCACCAGCAACGTGAAGGAGCACGTCGCCGAGCGGGGCCTGCCGGCGGGCACCCTGGAGGAGGGCAGCCTCGACCGCTGGTTCTGGAAGGGCCTGGACGGGGCCCGCGACGAGAAGATCGAGGACATCGAGCGCCTGCTGCAGCTCCACCCCGGCCAGCGCTTCGTGCTCATCGGCGACGACTCCCAGCGCGACCCCGAGGTCTACGCCACGATCCGGGAGCGCCACCCGGACCGCGTCGCCGAAGTGATCATCCGCCGCACCGGACACGCCCACGAGGCCGAGCGAGAGGGCCTGCTCTACGTGGACACCTACGAGCAGGCGCTCCAGACACCGAGCGTGAAGGCGCTGATCGCGGGTCAGCCCCCCGGCTGATCCCGCCTCCGGTGGCCACGCGGTCCAGGCCGACCGCCAGCAGCACGACCCGGCGTGCCGCCCTCAGCCGCTCGGGCTCCGGGGACGCACGGCCCGGGCCGCCACCTGCGCGCAGTGGCCGCAGGCCTCGCAGTGGGTCGCCTGACAGCCCCGGGGCAGCAGCAGATCGTCGAGCTGCTGGTTGTCGAGCACCCAGGAGATCGTCGGACGCATCAGCTCGTCCAGCTGCCGGGCCGCCTCCAGGGAACGGGACAGACCCAGGCGGCGCAGGGCGGTCCAGACCGGCGGCAGCCGCTGCCGAGGTGGGCGTCCTCGCGGCCCGATGAGCTCCAGCAGGTCCCCCTGCCAGCGGCGCTCGCTGTAGGCCCGCACGCGGGTCACCAGGGCGGTGGTCGAGCAGGAGCGGTCCACGAGCTTGAAGCGATGGATGCCGACCTCCTGGTAGCGCCCGAGGTCCTCGGGTCGGATGAAGTCCGCCCGGACCACGTTCACCGGATCGTCCTGCTTCTCTCCCATGCACCACTCCACGCAGGCGTCCTTGGGCTGGGCGCCGGGCATCGAGGAGTGGGAGAGCCGCGCGGCGTGGGTCCGGGCCAGGGGACAGCGCAGCAGGCAGCCGATGTTGACCGGGACCTCCACCGGGATCGAGCAGGCGCTGGTGATCGCCTCCAGGGTGCGCAGGTCGCGACAGAGCACGTGGGTGTCGAGCGCGAGCACGTGGGCGCCGGCCTGCTCCCAGTGCAGCGCCTGCTCGACCGTGGAGATGCCCACGAAGACGCTCACCCGGGCCTCCAGCGGGTACTCGGTCGCCAGCTCGAGCACCCAGGGGTGGCCCACCGTGACGTCGGTGACACCGAGATCGACAGCCCGGCGCAGGGTCCTGCGCAGGCGCCGCTCGAGCGCCGTGCTGCCTTCGAGGGCGCCCAGGCACAGCGGGTTGAGCAGCAGGTTGAAGCGAATGTCGTGGCGCTGGCAGGCCGCGACGTGTCGACCGAGCTGGCGCCAGGACACCGGCGGCACGATCTCCCGCGGGCGCCCGTGGCCGAGGCCGGTGTCGTCGCAGGCCCCGAAGAGCTCCCGCACACCCAACCCGGCCAGGGCTGCGGGGAGTGCGTCGTCGAAGTTGGTCGCTACCGAGAACAGCGGCGGCTGCACTTCGCCCACGACACCTCCCCGAGAGGGGTGAAGGATAGGGCATGCCGACGCCGACCGGAGCCGCCTCGGCTGTGGCATCCTCTCGCTCATCCATGCTCCGCCTCCCTCCCCTGTTCCTGCTGCCCCTCGGTCTGGCCGTGGCCTGCGGCGACGACACCACGGACTCCGCCGCCGACTCGGTGGCCGAGACCGACCCCTGCAGCACCACCGGCCTCGCCTGGGGCCAGGGCGGCGGCGACATGCTGCCCGGCACGGACTGCCTGGAGTGCCACGTGGCCGGCGGCGACGCGCCACACCTGCCCCTGATCGTCGGCGGCACGGTGTTCACGGGAGCCGACTGCCCCGAGGGCATCGCCGAGGCGACCGTGATCCTCGTCGACGCCGACGGCCAGCAGGTCGAGCTCGCGACCAGCGACCTCGGCAACTTCTGGACCTCCGAGGAGCTGGTCTTCCCCCTGGCGGTCTCGGTCGACGTCGGTGGCGTGGTCACACCCATGGAGAGCCCGGTCACCAGCGGCGCCTGCGCCCTCTGCCACGCCGAGGGCAGCGACCTGGGGTTCGTCTGGGCCGAGCGCTGATGTTCGACCAGGACGTCGTCATCGTCGGCTCCGGCTACGGGGGCTCCGTGGTCGCCGCGCGGCTCGCCCAGGGAGGCCAGCGGGTGCTGGTCCTCGAACGCGGCGAGCGCCTGGAGACCGCCGATCTCGTCCAGTCCGACGACCTGCGGGACCTGGAGCGGGTGCTGGACGTGGTGATCACCAGCAGCAACGTGGCCTTTCGCGCCGGCAAGCTGGTCGGCGGCGCGTCGATCAACATGGACGGGGCGCACTTCCGCGTGCCTTCGGTCTCGTTCGAGGCCCGCGACGACACCGGCCGGCGCTACTGGCCCTCGGGGCTCACCCGGTCCGCACTGGATCCCTACTACGACGTCGCCGAGGAGGCGCTCTCGATCCGCCAGTTCCCCTGGGAGGAGATCCCCAAGCCCGGCGGGCTCTTCGCCAAGATGCTGGATCTCGTGGGCGCCACCTGCGACCGGGCCCGCCTGAACTACGGCGACTGTCTCCAGTGCGGCTTCTGCACCCAGGGCTGCATCTACGGCAAGAAGAAGGACCTCCTGCACAACTACATCCCGGCGGCCGAGGCGGCCGGGGCGGAGTTCCGGGCCCGCTCGGAGGTCTCCACGGTGGAGCCCGACGGCGACGGCTACCGCGTGACCTACACCCGCGATGGTGAGTCCCGGTCGGTCACGGGCCAGCGCTGCGTCGTGGCCTGCGGCGGCATCCACACCCCGGCCCTGCTGCTGCGCTCGGCATCGTTGCTGCCCGGACTCAGCGACCAGGTCGGCGAGAACTTCAACAACAACGGCGAGCACGCCTACCTGGGCATCCTGCCCCCGGACTTCGACGACCTCGACGCCTACTGGTGCTTCAAGGGCATGGACAACGCCGGGATGATGTCCTACCACTGGTTCGACAGCCACGGCTTCACCCTGCATCCGGGCGGTGGCATCGAGCCCACCGTCTTCGCCGCAGCCGTGGCCGCCGCCGACCACCCGGTGCTGCCGGCCCGACCCTGGGGCATGGACTTCAAGCGCTTCGTCGAGAGCGTCTACCCCCACCGGATCATCGCCTTCAGCGTGCTGGGGCTCGCCGACGGCCACCGGGCCGTGACCCTCGACTCCGACGGCCAGGTGGACCTCGTCGACCGCGACGCCACCGCCTTCTACGCCTACCTGGACCAGATCGAGGCGGTCCTCGACGAGGTGACCGAACAGACCGGCGTGACGCTCCTGCCCACCGTGCCGCGCGAGTTCGCCGGCACCACCAGCACCCACCACCTGTCCTCCTGCCGCATGGCGGAGTCCGCCGAGCACGGCGTGGTCGACCCCGACGGCCAGGTCTTCGGTCACGAGGGCCTCTACGTCTGCGACGGCAGCACCCTTCCCTACGCCCTGGCGGTCAACCCCGCCCTCACCATCACCGCCCTGGCCGAACGCCTGGGGTCGCACCTGCTCGGGGAGGGCTGAGGTGGTCGACCAGGAGGCCACCCGGAGGGAGTTCGCGCGACTGGCGGTGCTGATACTGACCGCCCTGGCGACGGGCGCCTGTGGGGACCCGACGGGCGACAGCGGCGACAGCGGCCGCGTCACCGCCCTCTGCGACGAACACGACCTCCTGGGCGAGCGCAGCACCAGCGCCCCCGCCGACCTGCCCCACCTCGGCGGCGCCCCCGACGATCCCGAGGGCTGGGCGATCGCCGCCTTCGTCGACGTGGTCGTTCCCGGGCGTCACCGGGACCCGACCGGGGCTCCAGGGGCCATCGACGTCGGTGCGGCGGCCCTGTTCTTCGATCCCGTTCTGCCGGCGCTGGAGTTCGTGCCGCTGCTGGTCCTGGCCCTCGACGCCCAGGCCACCCAGGTCGAGACCGGCGCCACCTTCGTCGAGCTGACGGTCGAGCAGCGGGAGCAGGCCCTCGAGCAGGCCGTCGAGGCCTTCGCCGAGCTGGACTTCGCGGTGCAGCTCGCCCGGCTGGCTACCTACAGCTCCGAGGGACTCGCCTGCCACCTCGGCTACCCGGGGCCGAATCCGGGCTACGTGCACGACCCGACCTTCACGACCGGTGTGGCGATGGCGACGGAGCTGACGGCCGACGGCAACCTGGACTGATCGAGCGGCTCCTCAGGCCTTCGCGGAGGCCGACAGGGGCTCCTCCAAGGTCACCAGGAGCTTCCCACCCTGCTGACCAGCGCCCGCGCAAGGGACCGGCCGAGATCAGCATCAAGTAGGGCCGCCGCTGGTTCGATTCCGGGGGGAGAACCCCCGCGCTTCCATGTCCAGCCCCCGCACTTCGTCGCCACCATCGCCCCGAAGCGAGGCCCCGTACCTCGCCCGGGTGGGCGCCATGGTGGGCTGCAGTGCCGTGCTCTTCGGCTGGGTGGCCGACCTGCTCGTGCGCGAGCTGCCCTTCGGCTTGGCCGCGGTCCCGCACCTGCTGGCGACGAACCCCCTGCACTGGGCCCTGCTGCTCGCGCCGGTGGTCCTGGCCGGGGCAGGCTGGGTCATCGGGGACCTGGAGGACCAGCTCCGGGCCCCTCCGGACAGCGGGCCGGACCTGGCCCGCCACGCGCTGACCTGGACGGCCGACGCGGTGCTCGTCCTCGACCGACAGAGGACCATCTCGGCCGTCAGCCCGGCCTCGGCCAGGCTCTTCCAGGGCACGCTGGAGGAGCTGCTGGGCCTGCCGGCCAAGGTGATCCTCGGCGACTACCTCTCCGGGAGCCCCCCCGCGCGGCCATGGGTCGACCCCCGGGGGGAGGTCCTGGCCATGGAGTGGGTCGGCGAGGCCCGGCGTCTCGACGGCTCCAACTTCGAGGTCAGCATCACGACCCTCCCCAGCGCCGCCCCCGTCGGCCACCGGGTCCTCACGGTCCGCGATGCCAGCCGAAGGGCCGCACGGGCCTCCGAGATCGAGCGCCTCCGGCGACGGCTCGCGCGCCAGCCGTCCAGCGTCCTGCCGAGCAGCGCTGGTCGCGGCATGGAGTTCTTCGCCAAGCAGGTCCACGAGCTGCGCAACCCCCTGGCGGTCCTCACCGCCATGAGCGCCTTCGTCCTGGAACAGGTCGAGCAGCGCGGTCTCGACGACCTCACCCAGGACCTGCGAGACATGGTGACCGCCTCCAACCAGCTCCGGGCCCTGGTGGACCGCACCCTCGACGTCTCCAAGCTCGAGGCCGGCCGCATGTCCGTGATGCTGGAGCCGGTGAAGATCCGCCCCCTGGTCGAGGAGCTCGTCCACCACAACCAGGTGGTGGCCGCCGACCGGGGCAACGCGCTGGTGCTGGACTGCGCCGAGCGACCCGGCAGCGTGCTGGCCGACGACATGCGGCTGCGCCAGGTGCTCTCCAACCTGCTCGGCAACGCCATCAAGTTCACCCGGGACGGCGCCATCACGCTGAGGGTGCGCCGCCTCCCCGGCCACAGCGGGACCGAGGTCCCGCGGGTGATCTTCCAGGTGATCGACACCGGCGTCGGCATGACCGCCGAGCAGGCGGACACCATCTTCCAGGACTACGTCCAGGCCGACCACGATCGCGCCCGGAAGTCCCGGGGAACAGGGCTCGGCCTCGCCCTGGTCACCCGGTTCGCCGACATGATGGGCGGAGAGGTGCGCGTGGACAGCGTGCTGGGGGAGGGCTCGACCTTCACCCTGGAGCTGCCAGCGACCCTGGGGCGGACGACGGGAGAGGAAGCGGCCTGTTTGCCCCCTCTCCGAAGTGGCGGCGCAGGTCGTTGACGTAGTGCCGGCCGAGGCCCGGGCCCAGGGTCATGAGCAGCTCTTCGACCGACTCCGAGCCCAGGGGCGGTGCGTGGGAGACGAGCAGCTCCTGCTCCAGCCCGAGCAGCTCCTCCCGGGTGAGCACCACGTCGCCCAACACCGCCCCGACGACCCGCAGCGCGGCCAGACAGAGCCAGGCCGGCGTCCCGACGATCCACCGGCGCACGCCACAGGCCCGGGCGACCCACCGCACGTAGTCCCGGAAGCTCAGGGTGACCGGCCCGGCGGCGTCGATCTCCAGGTCTTCGCCGGCCTCGACAGCGTCGGCGATGACCCGACCGGCGTCGGCCAGGGTGATCGGCTGCAGGCGGTAGTGCCCTCCACCCGGGATCGGAAAGAACGGTCCGTGCCGGAGGAACCAGGCGATGTTGGCCGTGAGCACGTCGTTGGCGCCCACGATCAGGGTCGGGCGGACGATGGCGTGGGACAGTCCACAGGCCCGGACCGACTGCTCCACGTGACCCTTGCCCCGGTAGTAGCCGAGCTCGGAGCCGACGGAGGCGTTGCTGACGCTGACGTGGACCAGCCTGCCTACGCCGGCTTCGGTCGCGGCCCCCACCAGCAGCTTCGAGTGCTCGACCGCCGTGCCGAAGTCCTGACCGGCGTGGGGCAGCCGGATCCAGAAGGTGTTGACGAAGGCATCGGCGCCCGACAGCTCGGCCACGAGGTGCTCCCGCTCGAAGCGCAGCGGCGCGGCGGTGATGGACTCGACCCCCTCCGGTGTGCGGCGGTTGGTCAGGGTGTGGAGCTCCCAGCCGCGACGCTGCAGCTCGGCCGCGACCGCGGAGCCCGTGTAGCTGAAGGCCCCGGTGATGACGGCACGCGGCACACACACCTCCAGGTGCGGCCCTAACCCCCGGACCCTGGAGTAGTGTCCCCGCCATGCGCACCCTGATCCCCGTCTTCTCGCTCCTCGCCGTCGGCTGCATGCCCTCCGTCCACCTCCAGGTCCTGGAGCCGGCCGACGTCTTCGTGCCCACCCACATCGAGCGCATCGCGGTCGTGGACCGCAGCGCCCCGCCCGAGGGTGGCGGAGGCCAGATCCTGGCCGCCGCCGAGGGACTCTTGACCGGCGAGAACGTCCTCGAGGACCGCGAGGGCGCCGCCCAGGCGGTGTCCGCGGTCACCGAGGGCCTGGCCGCCAGCCCCCGCTTCGACGTCGCCCGCCCAGCCGTCGACCTGGAGGGAGCCGTGGCCGGCTCGATGCCCGATCCGCTTCGCTGGAAGCGGGTGGAGAAGATCTGCGGCCAGGTCGAGGCCGATGCCCTGCTCACGCTGGAGGCCTTCGACTCGGACTCCTGGATCACGGCCGAGCCCTTCCGGGAGACGATCACCACCGAGGCCGGCAAGGAGGTCCAGGTGACCCGCTTCCGGGCCCAGCGGGAGACCGAGGTGCACCTGGGCTGGCGGCTCTACGACCCCACCGACAGAGCGATGGTCGACGAGCTCCAGAGCCACCAGAGCCGGGACACCTGGAGCCACGAGGGCGACACCGAAGAGGCCGCCCGGGCCGCCCTGCCCTCCCAGAGCGAGGCCGTCCACCAGGTCGGCCGGGTCGCCGGTCAGCGCTACGCCCGCCGCATCGCCCCCGGCTGGATCACCGTGACCCGTCGCTACTACGCCAAGGGCCACCCCAAGCTGGTGGAGGCCAGGGACCTGGTGGAGGCCGGCCGGTGGAAGAAGGCGACGAAGCGCTGGCGCAGCCTGCTCGACGACCCGGACCCCGAGGTCCGCGGCCGTGCGGCCTTCAACGTCGCCCTGGCCCTGGAGCGGGCCGGCAACCTGGACGCGGCGCTGAAGATGGCTCGCAAGGCTGCGACCGAGCTCGGCAACGGGAAGGCCCGGTCCTATGTGGCGGCGCTGGAGGATCGGGTGGCGGACCAGGAGACGCTGGACCGCCAGATGGAGGGCGCTCCCTGAGGGGAGACGAGGCCACGGAGACCTGCGAGGTGGTCGACGTCGGGCAGCGAGACCCGCCGGGGCCGTGATCGACGCCCGCAGACGTGACCCCGCGGAGGCGAGGGATGCGGCCAGGCGCGCAGAAGTCCGGGGGTTGAGTCTGAACCCACCGACTTCTGCGCGCGACGGACGGTCCAGGCGCGCAAAAGTCGAGGGGTTGAGCCCGAACCCAGCCACTTTCGCGCGCGTAGGCGCCCCCGGGCGCGCGAAGGTCGGGGGGTTGACTCTGAACCCACCGACTTCTGCGCGCGACGGACGGTCCAGGCGCGCAAAAGCCGACTTCTGCGCGCCGGAGGCCCCCCGAGCCAGCCGTCGGAGAGCTGCCCCTACTTGTAGTAGAACCCCCACCCGGACGACCCGCAGCACGTGAACGAGATGTGGTTGTCCCCCCCACCGCCGGAGTTCATGTAGATCGACCCGCTGGACACCAGCCGGTCGCTCACCGAGTGGGTGCTGCCACAGGAGCCGGTCACGGTCGTGCTGTAGCCGTCACTCATCGACACGGTGTAGGAGCCGGTCTCCCCGTCGTTGCAGCCGACGCTGATGTAGAACCCGGTCACGACCACCGTGGAGCCGATGCTGCAGGAGTGGGACTGGCCCGGATCCATCGCGCTCGGGCCGCCACAGGCCAAGGTCTGCGTGCTGCAGCCCTCGCTGTAGCTGCCGTCGCAGTCCTCGTCCGTGCCGTTGGCGCAGACCTCGGCCGCGCCGGGGTTCACGGAGCTGTTGCTGTCGTCGCAGTCCCCCGAGCCGGAGCCGTAGCCGGAGGGGGCCTCGCAGGACAGGGTGCTGGTGGAGGAGCCGTAGCCATCGCCATCGGCGTCGGCGTACCAGGTCGTCGCCGTGCTGGTGTCGAGACCGCTGTCGCTGTCGTCGGCTGAGCCGTTGCAGTCGTCGTCGACGCCGCTGTTGCAGACCTCGGTGGCGCCGGGGTGGACCGCGCTGTCGCCGTCGTCACAGTCGGTGGCGTCGGTCACCGTGGCCGAAGGCTGGTCGCAGGCGACCTGGGAGTCGTCCGGGTCGCCGTAGCTGTCGCCGTCGTCGTCGGCGTACCAGGTGCTCGCCGTGCTGGTGTCGAGACCGGCGTCGGCGTCGTCGGTGTCGCCGTCGCAGTCGTCGTCGACGTCGTTGCAGACCTCGGTGGCCGCCGGGTTGACGGCGCTGTCGGTGTCGTCGCAGTCGGTGGCATCGGCGAGGCGGCCGGTCGGGGCGTCGCAGGCGACCAGGCTGTCGGCGGCGTCGCCATAGCTGTCGCCGTCGTCGTCGGCGTACCAGGTGCTCGCCGTGCTGGTGTCGAGACCGGCATCGTCGTCGTCGATGTCGCCGTTGCAGTCGTCGTCGACGTCGTTGCAGACCTCCGTGGCCGCCGGGTTGACCGCGCCGTCGGTGTCGTCGCAGTCCGTGGCATCGGCGAGGCGGCCAGCCGAGGCGTCGCAGGCGACCACGCTGTCGGCAGGATCGCCGTAGCTGTCGCCGTCGTCGTCGGCGTACCAGTCCGACGCCGTCGACAGGTCCACGTCGCTGTCGTCGTCGTCGATGTCGCCGTCGCAGTCGTCGTCGGTGCCGTTGCAGACCTCGGTGGCGTCGGGGTTCACCGCCGCGTCGTCGTCGTCGCAGTCGGTGGCGTCGGCGACGTGATCGGTCGGTGCCTCGCAGGACTCGGTCAGGGCGCCGGGGTCGCCGAAGCCGTCGCCGTCGGTGTCGGCGTACCAGGTCGTGTTGGCGCTGAAGTCGGAGTCCTCGTCGTCGAGGTGGCCGTCGCAGTCGTCGTCGTAGCCATTGCACGCCTCGGTGCCGACCGGGCTCACGGCGGCGTCCGTGTCGTCGCAGTCGTCGGTGTTCGACACGTAGCCGGAGGGCTGGAGGCAGGCGGCGATCACGTAGGATGCATCGCCGTAGCCGTCGCCGTCGTAGTCGATGTACCAGATGTCGGAGTCGCTGACGGAGGGGTCGTCGTCGTCGGTCAGGCCGTCGCAGTCCTCGTCGCCGCCGCCGCAGACCTCGGTGCCGCCGGGGTTGGCCGTGGCGTCGCTGTCGTCGCAGTCCCCGGCCGCCAGGAGCCAGGAGGCATCCGGCGCCTCGCAGGCGATCGTCGTGGTGTCCGGATCGCCGTAGCCGTCACCGTCGCTGTCGGCGTACCAGGTCGTGTCCGGGTT
>CAZCVP010000218.1:0-13712 GCA_964501915.1 uncultured Enterobacterales bacterium | reverse complement strand
ACCGCGGCTCCCCGTGCAACACGGGCCAGCCCTCGTCGCTGTTCCTGGGCTACCCCCCCCCCCCCCCCACCCCCGCCCGCCCCCCCCGGCCGGGGCCCCCCCCCGGCCCCCCCCCGCCCCGCCCCCCCGGGGCCCCCGCCCCGGGGCCCCCGGGGGGGGGGGGGGGGGGGGGGGCGCCCCCCCTCGAACCAGAGCACCCCGCCGAGGGTGGCCTGGGCCTCGGCCCGGGTGTAGGTCACGCCGGCGGCGGCGTCCGGCGTCAGGCCCCCGAACACGTGGCAGACCGCCTCGGCACAGGTCTCGAAGAGCTCGCTGAAGCACTGCTCCCCGATCACCTCCCCCTGCTCGTCGTACCAGGCGAGCCGACCGGCGCCGGTCTCGGCCACGAAGACCACCTCGGACTCCGCACCGGCCGAGTCCCCGGTCTCCACGGACCCCGAACAGCCGAGCCACAACCACAGGATCACGGCCACGCGACCTCGGAGGGCAACGACCAGCGCACCAGGCCCGCCTCCACGTAGGCGGCGTGGAGGTCGAAGACCCACTCCTGGAGCAGCGCCCCCTGGCACTCCTCGCCGTGCCACAGCCGCTCCGTGCGCTTGCACTCCGCGGTGTAGTCCCAGGAGGCGAGGTCGGGCAGGTGGAACATCCAGGTGTCGGCCGCGGACCGTCGCACCGCCAGGGCCCGGAAGACCAGCAGCGAGAGCACCTCGATGTCCTCGGGCTCCAGCCACGGCTTGGCGTCGATGGCGCTCAGGGTGTTGCACTCCCAGAGCCACAGGTTGGGACAGGCCGAGAGCCGGTAGGCGGCGATGGAGTTGCCGGGCAACAGCCGCAGAGAGCCCTCGTCGGCAGCCCCCTCCAGGCCCGAGAGATCGTCGACCAGCAACGGAGCCACGAGGTCGGCGACATCGGGCGGGTAGGGCTGCTTGGAGCGCGGGTCCTGCCCCTGGTCGATGTCGGGCCGCAGGGCGAGGGAGAAGTGCAGGTAGGTGTCCACGTCGCCCGCGGCGAGCAGGCTCTGGACCCAGTCCACGCCCAGGTCCTCCTGGGCCACCAGGCCGCTCATCCAGGTGGGGTCGTGGGCGCTGATCGCCACGTCGGCCGTCTGGTCGGACAAGAACCGGGCGTGGCACTCTGGGTCGGCCGCGCAGTCCTCGTCGGGGGTCTCGTGGTTCAGCACGCCCACCTCGATCCGCTCGCCCTCTACGACCGCGTACAGGTCGTGGGCCAGGGCACACTCGACCGCCCGCCGCGCCAGGTGCGGCGTGACCCCCAGGGCGACGCCGATCGGCAGGTCGTCGAGCAGGACCCGGTTGCGCAGGGCACGACGCAGGTTGGCGTCGATGCCCGTCTCCTCGCGGAGGCAGGGAGCGTCGCTGTCCGGAGACTTGGGGTTCTCGACGAAGGTGGCGATCATCAGGTTGAGCGGATCGCCCCCGGCCAGCGCCTGCTCGTCGCCGAGGACCTCCACGGCCTGCTCGGAGGTGAGCACGGCGACCTCGTGGGTCGGCGCCACGGCCAGGTCGACCACGCCGCTCACCTCCCGGCGGGCGAGATCGACCCCGTCCTCGACCACGACGACGGCCTCCGCCAGGCCGAGGTAGAGCCGCCCGGTCTCCCGGTCCAGCGCCACCGGCCCCTCCAGTCCGGCCAGCGCCACCTCCTCGACCGGCCCGTCCGCCCCCAGGTGGACGACCCGATCCTCGTCGGGGACCGAGGCCCAGACCCCGCCCACACCGTCGGCGGCGAGCCCGGCGATGCGGCCCTCGGCGACGAGTCCCGTCTCCTCGGACCAGGCGCCGCCGTCCACCGCCGCCCAGAGCCGGTCCCCGCTGGAGACGAGCGCCGTGACGTCCCCCGGGAGCTGCCACTGCTCGTCCACGCTCCCGTCGACGGCGAACCGTCCCAGCCAGCGGTCCGATCCCAGCCAGAGGGCACCGTCACCCCAGGCCATCGCGGCCGAGACCTCCGGTGCCGGCACGTCGAAGACCACGCCGTCGTCGAGGCGCAGCACCTCCCAGGGGTCCTCGTGCAGCAGGTCGGCCGAGGCCCCGAAGACCCTCCCGCCGGCCCAGACGAAGACCCTCAGCCCGTCGGGATCGAGGGCCATCGCCAATGGCGCAGCCCCCGGTGTCTCCAGCCCCCCCCGCTCCACCATGACCTGCCCCGCCTCGCAGCCCGCCTGCTGGCGCTCGGTGACGGGGAAGGCGGGCCAGTTCGTGGCCGCGTCGAGGCAGTGGTACTTGCGCTGGTGGCGGTAGCGATCGTCGAGGACGTGGACCCGCCCCGCGGCGCTGTCGAGCACGAAGGCCTGCGGTCGCCCCGGCATCAGGGCGATGTGGCTCGGGCTGACCGTGTTGTTCAGCGGCGCGTGGAGCAGGGGGTGCAGCGGCTCCAGGGCCCTCGGCGCCAGGTCGTGCCACGGCCCGGGGAGAGGCTCGCCCGTGTCGACGGGGGGACTCCCGGGACAAGCCAGCATCCAGGCGAAGGACAACATCGGAGGCACCCTACCCGCCCTGTGGTGATTAGGCTCTCCCATGGCCGGACTCGCCCCGGGCACCACCCTCGCCGACCGCTTCGAGATCCTGGGACTCCTGGGACGCGGCGGCATGGCCGCGGTCTACCTGGCCGAGGACGAGCTGCGCGGCGAGCGGGTGGCCGTGAAGGTGCTGCACGCCCACCTCGCTGGCGACCCGTCGATGGTGAAGCGCCTCCAGCGGGAGGTCCGGGCGGCCGCTCGGGTCCGCCACCCCGCGGCCCTGGTGGCCCACGAGCTCCACGAGGCCGACGGACACACCTTCCTCAGCCTGCCCTACCACCCCGGCCAGACCCTGTCGGAGCAGGTGGCCGGCGAGGGCCCGATGACCGGCGAGCGGGTCCGGGCCCTGGGGGTCCGCCTGGCCGAGGTCCTCGCCGAGGCCCACCGCGGCGGCGTGCTCCACCGGGACGTGAACCCCAACAACGTGATGGTCGGACCCGACGGCGAGGCCGTGCTGATGGACTTGGGCCGCGCCCGGCTCGCCGACGCCCACAGCGGGCGCTCCACCGGCGTGCTGGGCACCACCGGCTTCGCGCCCCCCGAGGTGTTCGACGGCCAGCGGGGTGACCCCCGGAGCGACCTCTACGGTCTCGGCGCCACCCTCTACGTGGCCCTCACCGGCCGTCCGCCGTTCGCGGCCGAGACCCCCCTGGGGGTGATCCAGCGACAGCTCGAGGGCGACGTCGTGCCCCCGTCGGAGCTGGTCGCCGGCGTGCCGGCCGACCTCGAGGCCACCGTGATGCGGCTGCTGGCCCGGGATCCGGAGGAGCGTCCCCAGGCCGCGGCCGAGGTCGCCCTGTCCCTCGGCGATGCCCTGCCCCCCGAGCCCGTGGTCGCCGTGGGACGCCCGGCTCTGCCCCCCGGGGAGTGGACCCTGGTGGTGGGCGAGAAGCGGGACGACAAGAACCGTCGCGAGGCCCTGCGGGTCGATCGGGGCCTGCGACCCTCCCAGGCCAGCATCGACTTCCAGATCTTCCTCCGCAAGCACGTGTGGGGCGGCTTCAAGCAGGCCCTGGGCATCCCGGAGGGGCTCTCCCCGGAGGAGCTGCTGATGGGCGGCCTCTCCGGCGCCGCCGGGCTCCCCCGCGAGGCCCTCGCGCTGCCCGACGCGCTCCTGGAGCCCCGGTTCCGCCTGGTGGGCGACATCGACCAGGCCACGGCCGAGGAGCTGCGCGAGACCGCGGTGCGGGCCGGTTTCAAGGCCCAGGCCTTCCACGTCCGGCCCAAGCCCGAGCGCCCCGGAGCGCTGCGCAGCGGCTGGACCTGGACCCTGCTCTCGCTCTTCGCCCTGGCCGTGGCCGGCGTGGCGCTGGGCAACCTCCTGATCACCGACCTGGCGCTGGGCCTGGCGGTCCTGACCGTGGTCACCTGGGGGGTCCGCCGGGTCCCTCCCAAGGAGGTGCGCACCCCCGAGTGGGCCGAGCAGCTCCCCCTGGCCTTCGGCGAGCTGGAGCAGGCCCTCGCCCCCGGGCACCGGGTCGAGGCCAGCCTGGCCGAGCGCGTGGGCCAGCGCCTCGATGCCCTCCAGGAGCTGCTCGAGGGTCGCCGAGGCGAGCTCCTGGAGTCGGCGACCGCCTCCGGGCTGAGGACCCTGGACCGCCTGCGCAGCGAGGCCGACGCGCTGGCCGCCGAGCTCGGGCGCCTCGAGGACACCCTCCACCAGGTCCAGGCCGACCTGCGGCCCCCCAACGAGCTGGCCTGGCTGTCGTCGCGCCGCTCGCGGCTCCAGACCCGCCGCCGCGCCTCGGAGGAGGTCGACGAGGAGGAGCTCCACCGCCTCACGACCCTGCTGGAGGACCAGGCCGAGCTTGGGGAGCGGGTCGAGGCCCTGGAGGCCCGCCGCACGGCGGCGACGACCCGGCTGATGGAGGTCGCCGCGGCGGCCTCGCGCGCCCGGCACGACCTGGAGCGGGCCCTGGGGGAGCGGGCTTCGACGAGACCGGCGCTGGACCGCCTGCTGCGGGCCGAGGAGGAGGTGTCGACGGCTCGGAAGGCGCTGGCTGAACGGAGGTTGGTATAGGACGACGTCTGGAGGGATGTCCGCGTCCGGGGGTCCGGCTCGGCGGGGCGAGCCCAGCAGCCGATGCCGACAATTGTCCCCTCGGATAGACCATCCTGACCGACCTTCGTCCCCCTCCAGACCCGAGAGAGACGAATGTCGTCGAGGATGGACCATCCAGGCGGACCTTCGTCCGCCCGAGGGGTCCTGAGAGGACAATTGTCCCGAAGGATGGACCATCCAGGGCGACCTTTGTCTGGCGGGGGCTCTTGGCAGAGGGTGTCATCGGCGCGACCTCGGCGCGCGGCTCGGGTCATCGATCGCGTCGACCAGCTCGAGGAGTTCTCGTGCAGGCGAAAGCAAACCCCCTCCCCCGGCGTTGAACCCACGATGCTCGCCAGGACGATCAAGCTCGACGCCACACTCGCGCGCACCGGGCGGCTCTGGCTGTGGCTGGGACAGCTCGGCCTCGTGGTCCTCGGCGTCCACCTCGCCGCCGATCAGCTCGACGACCTGACCTGGCGCCTGCTGGGGTCGGTGCCCCTGGGACCCGAGGACCCGACCGCCATCTCGGCCTGGGTCGCCGTGGTCCTGGAGCTGGCGGTGGGGGTCAAGGCAGCCGGAGCCCTGCTGCTCACGCCGATCTCGCCGCCCCTGGAGCGCGGCCGCTGGTGGCGGGCCCGCTCCGTCGACGCCGTCGTCGTGCCCGTCTTCTGGGCGATGGTGGCCCTCGCCGGGTCCTGGAGCCTGGCGATGGGCCTGGAAGACCTGGTGGCGCCGCAGCTTCCCGAGGTCGCGCGGCCGCTGGCCTGGGCCTGCGCGGCCCTCGTCGCCTGGCGCCTCGGCTGGACGGGGTGGCGCCGCGTGGTCGGCTCGATGGAGCCGCCGAAGTCGGTCCTGCAGGGGCTGCTGTGGGCCCCTCTGCTGGTGGCCGTCACCGTGATGTGCGCCATCCACGGCCTGCCCGTCTGGGGGTGGCTGTCGTGAGGGCGCCCATCGCCCGGGGCGCCCTGCTGGACCTGCCCCTGGTGGCCCTGGTGCTGCTGGCGGTCCTGACCCGCACCCCGGTCGGAGGGCTGACGCTGCAGGCCGCCCGCGCCGCGATGGGCGACCCCACCGAGCGTCGGGCCCTGACCGCCTACTTCCTCACGGGACTCCCCGTCGAGGTCGCCGTGCTGGTCGAGCGGTCGGTGCCCCTGGAGCTGGAGGTCCCCGCCGGGGGTCTGCCGGAGCCCTGGCGCACGGCCGCGACCCTGGGGCTGGAGAGTGAGCTGCCCGAGGCCGCCCTGGCGGAGGCCGCCGAGGCCGGGGTGCGCCCCGAGCCCCTCGCGGTCCTCGATCACCTCTACGAAGGCTCGCCCGAGGCCGCCCTGGAGACCTATGCCGTCGGCGCCGAGCAGCGGGACCGGGCGATCGAGCGCGCCCGGGCCGCCGGCCTGTCGCAGCCGGAGCGCTACGCGAGCCACCGGGCCTACCTGCCGTCGGAGAAGGCCCGCGAGGCCGACGAGGTGCTGGCCCGGACCCTGGCCCTGACCACGGTCCTCGAGCTGCGCTGGCCGGTGGCGTCCGGGCGGGTCTCCTCCGGCTACGGCGAGCGGAACCACCCCGTGCTCGGCCGCAAGCGCTTCCACAACGGCGTCGACATCGCCGTGCCGGTCGGCACCCCCGTCCTGGCCGCCCAGCGCGGCACCGTGGACCGGGCCCGGTTCGACCGCCTCAACGGTAACTACGTCGTCCTGGACCACGGCCACGGCGTCCGGACCAGCTACTGCCACCTCGACGAGGCCCTGGTGGAGGAAGGGAGCGACGTCGTGCCCGGACAGCGCATCGGCAGCTCGGGCAACACGGGTCGCAGCACCGGCCCCCACCTGCACTGGACGGTCCGCGTCGGCCGGGAGACGGTGGATCCCCAGCGGCTTGCGCCGGAGGGCATGCCCCCGCGAAGCTGAGCGGTCAACCGCTGGACGTCACTGGCACTTCTGGAAGATCGGGTTGCAGCTCACCGTGACGCTGCTTCCGGTCCGCACGACGGTGCTGCCGGCCGGGATCGGTCCCGAGGAGCCCTCGAAGACCGCCCGGACCTGGTAGCTGCCGGCCGGGACCGTGCCGGGACCGTGCCGCCGGCCGTCCTCGCCCACGAGGACGACCTCGACCGCATCACCGGTCCAGGACCAGGTTCCCTCGGCGATGACCTCGGGCTCCGGCTCCGGCTCCGGCTCCGGCTCCGGCTCCGGCTCCGGCTCCGGCTCCGGATCCGGCTCGGGCGGCCTCACCTCCCGGCGCACCGGCGGTGGGGTGGGCGCAGGCGTGGCCTCCCGGGGCGCCTCCGCCTCGACGGCCGGCGTGACCGGGGTGGCCTCGGGCTCCGCCACCGTCTCCGGGGCGGCCTCGGGCAGCTCGGCGACCTCGGGAGGCGGGTCCTTCGGCGGCGGCGCCCTGGGAACGATCGGAGCCTGGCGCACGGGGGGCTCGGGCTCCAGCGTCGCCCACCACACCCCACCACCACCGCCCACGGCCAGGACGAGCAGGCCCAGCGCCCAGGCGAGCCGACGGCGTCGCGGCTCACGAGCCGGCGCGATGTGGACCGGCTCGCGCTCGTCCGGGGGCACGGTGGTCACGTCCCTCGCCACCCGGTCGGCAGCCGGCACGGCCGTGGGCGGGGGGCCGAACCGGGGCTCCTCCTCGTCCTCGGGCAACAGGAAGGTCTCGGAGCTGTTGGAGGGGCTGGTCGCCGGCTTGGGGGCGAGGTTCAGGGTGTCGCCGGACCGCCGGAGCTGAACGATCTCCGGATCCACCTTCCTCTCCCCCAGCCGAGGTGTGCCCTCCGGCACGGGAGGCAGCTCCAGCATCGCCACCGCCATCGCGTCGGCCATCTCGGCGACGTCCTGGTAGCGGTCCTCGGGCTTGTAGGCCGCGGCCATCCTGATCACGCGAGCGAGGTCGTCCTCGACCCCCTCCAGCAGCGAGTCGTCCAGGGCCAGGGCGATCAGATCCACGGGGGCCTGGCTGGTGGCCAGGGCGTACAGCGTGGCACCGAGGGAGTAGACGTCGGAGCGGCGATCGACGTTGCGCGAGGCCGTGCGCTGCTCCGGCGCCATGTAGCCCTGGGTCCCGAGCACGGCGCTGGTCTTGGTGAGGGCGGAGTTGCTGTCCGCCACCCGGGCGATGCCGAAGTCGGTGACCTTGGGCTCGCCGTCCTGGGTGAGCAGGATGTTCTGGGGCTTCAGGTCGCGGTGGATGACCCCCGCCTGGTGGGCCACGCCGATGGCCTGGAGCACGGGCAGCATGACCTCCGCGGCCAGGCGGGCGGGCATGCGGCCGTGGGACTGGACCCAGTCCCAGAGGGTCCCGCCACCCAGCAGCTCCATCACCAGGTAGACTTGGTCCCCCTCCAGCTCCACGTCGTGCACGGAGAGGATGTTGGGGTGGGTCAGCCGGGCCATGGTCCGGGCCTCGCTGGCGAAGCGGGCCCGGATGTTGGCGTTGGCGCAGTACTGGTCGGAGAGGATCTTGATCGCCCGGTCCACACCCAGCCGCAGGTCGTGGGCCCTGTAGACGGTGGCCATGCCGCCCTGGCCGAGGACACGCAGCAGCCGATAGCGCCCTCCACCGAACTCCTGGCCCTGGGTCATCACGGACGAGGCCCCGTGCGCGCGCCACGGAGGACCCAGAGGCCGATCCCCACGGGAGGCCTGCACGGCTGATCGTCGTCGCGGATCGGCATCACGGAGCGAGACTCCTCGGCGGGGACTCCGACGCCCCCACCTCGACCATGACATAGCCGGACTGCGGGGGGCTCGGGGAGGGGTCCGGCCAGGTCCCGTCCGGACCCCTGATCGTCGCGCCCAAGACCATGTCCGATCCTACCGCGGGGTCCGTTGAGTGGGTCCGCCTTGGTATCGTCGGCCCCGGACCCCTCTAGCTTCCGGAAGAACGCCATGAAGCTTCTGTATCTGGCGCTCGCCTCCCTGCTCCTGGGCTGCCAGGGTCGGACGGCGGTCGGACTCGTGACCGATGGCATGACCGAGCAGCCCGTCTCCGGGCTCCGGATCACGGCCCGCGCCCAGGAACCCGCCGACATGACCTGCCAGGTCCTCGAGGCCACCACCGACGAGACAGGGAAATTCCTGCTGGAAGGGACGTGCGCCGGCATCCTCTACAGCCTGGAGTCCGCCGACAAGACCATCTACCTGGCCGGCTCTCCCACCCTGACCGGTGGGCAGCCCCCCGAGGAGCAGCTCACGCTCAAGGCCTGGCGCTCACCGCCGGGCCAGGGGGTCTACGTGCTCAAGGGCGACGAGATCTTCGCGATGCGCGTGGCCGCCAAGGTGGCCAAGCTGCCCCTCTGGAAGTCCACGGACAAGGTCCTCTACCCGGAGACCATTCCCAGCAAGCTCCCCGTGATCACCGGCTCGGACTTCCTGATCCTCAGCGGCAAGAAGACCATCAAGCGCCTGGAGCTCAGGCCCCTGATCCGCCACGAGGGCACCCTGCGCTTCGGCTCCAAGAACCACTACTTCGACATGGATCCCTGGAGCTACGTCGGGCGGGAGTTCCGCACCGATTCCGACCACAACGAGGTCGTGGCCACCATCGACTCCAGCAAGCAGATCCGGGTCATGGAGGAGAAGCGGGCGCTGCTGTACACGCCCGGCTCGGCCGTGCCACCGGGCGTCTACGCCCTGCTGGGCGAGGGCGACAAGCGCCTCTTCCTGGTCGAATTCAAGCCCTGACGGCCAGTCCCCCGAGCAGGCCAGGGTCGATCAAGGCTCGAAGGCCTCGCCCAGGTCCGTGCGGCGGAAACGCGGCCAGGGAGCCGTGCCGTAGCCGTCGAGGCCGGTGTTCCGCACGGTGGTGACCGTGTTGTCCTTCGACACCACTGTCACGCCCCACTCCGAGATCACGGCCCCGGCGATCACCTCGGCGCTGGACCCCAGCGGGTAGTCCGTGGCCCGCCCCGTGGTCCGATCGACGACGTGGAGCCGGCCGGTGTCGCCGTAGACCACGTACTGGTCGTCGGCCAGCGTCGGCGTGCCCACGTGGCCCGCCGACCCGTCGTGCAGCCGCGTGACCCGGCAGGTCGGCGAGATGCGGAACAAGGAGCTGAAGCCCCCGTTCTGGGGGTTGCGCGACTGCACGTAGGCGTTGCCGTGCTCGTCGATCACCGGGGCCTGGTAGAAGCCCGCCACCCCGCCGCGAGCCGTGTTCGGCAGCGCTGCACGACAGATGACCGACAGATCGTGCTCCCGCAGCCGCACCACCGGCGAGCTCTGGGTGCCGTCGGTGCTGCCGAGGTACTGCGCCACCATCACGCCGTCGGCGATCGGCACCTCGCCGACCACCGCCGACTTGACGCGGCCGATGTCCTGGCAGCCCGGCAGGCCATCGTCGTAGCCGGCCACCACCCGGAGGTTCCGATCCAGGCGCACCACCGAGCAGGCCCGCCGGGGGTTGCCCTCCAGGGACCGGCCACTGTCCTGCCCGCTGCCGGTGCCCAGGTAGTAGTAGTCCTCGCTGGCGGTCACACCGGCGGAGACCCAGCCTCGCAGGCCCACGTTGCGGTCGGCACGGGCGACGAGCCGCCCGCTGCCGTCGAAGGCCACCAGGGCACCGCAGTCGTCGTTGCCCTGCTGGCACATCGGCATCGGCGAGTTGACGGTCCCGACCACGTAGCGCTGGGAGCGCGGGTCCCAGAGGCCGGCGGAGTCCATGGCCGCCCTGACGGGCCGTGTCGCCTCGGCCCGCTCGGGCGTCCACACCAGCAGGCTCGCCCCCCGCACCAGCGGCACCACCAGGTTGCGACCGGTCCAGCTCGGTGAGCCCTCCACGTCGACGTTGGACGCGAGCACGAAGGCCTCACCGGTCTTCACGGAGACCGCGTAGAGCCCGGCGGGCGTGGGGTCCTGGCGACAGGCATCGTCCCGTCGCAGTCCGCCCTTGTGGGTGCCCACGACGAGGTACTCGCCGATGCGCAGGGGGGAAGAGACCGTCTTGAAGCAGGGGCTGGTGGGGAGCTGCGTGACGACGCGACGGGCGCTGTCCTCCAGCACGGCCCCCGGGAGCGGCGCGGCGTTGCTCAGGTCGAGCACCGCCCGGTCGGCGGCGGTGGCGGTCCTCGGGGGCGGCTTGGGCGGCGGGGCCGCGTCGGCGGCGGGCGTCGCCTGGACACAGCCGGAGTCGAAGAGGCCGGTCAGGGCCACCGCGGTGAGGAGGCTCCCGATCAACAGGGAGTGGGTGCGCATGTCGTGCTCCAGGGTGAGGGTCCAGGGTCCGCCCGGTGGGCAGCCCACCTCGAAGCGACGCCCCTCGCCCGTGGGCCATTCAAGGCACCCCCCCGGCCTACTGCCGCTCCCGCAGCCAGGCCGCCAGCGGCTCGAACAACAGCTTCGGGGCCTCTGGGGCGATGAAGAGGTCGGCGTGGGCGTACCAGTCCTCGTCGTCCCCGATCTCCACCAGGGTCCTGTCCGTGCCGCCCCAGGCCCCCATGGCGGCCTCGGCCGCGCTGCGCGGCACGATGCCGTCGCGGTTGGCCAGGATCACCAGCAGGGGCCGGGTCTGGTCGGCCAGGGCCTCGGTCACGTTCACGCCGTCGAGCACCAGGGCCCCCGAGCGCATCCAGGCCACCATGTCCCGGTTCACCCGGCGGTCCGGCTCGTCGACGGTGCGGGTGAGCTGGGCGGCCTCGCTCATGTCGATGTGGTCGACGTTCATGTAGAAGGAGAGCAGTCCAGGCAGATACGAGACCACTGGGAAGAGCCACCGGGCCAGCCTGTCGGTGCCGACCATCGGCAGCCACCCCGCCAGGCGCTCCGAGGAGAACAGGACCCGCATCGCCGGGTGGAGTTCCTCCCAGTGCAGCGGGGCACCGATGGCGACCACGGAGCCGACCGGGGTGTCGGGGCAGACCGCGAGGTGTCCGTAGACCACCGAGCCCCCGAGGCTGGAGCCCACCAGGTCGACAGAGTCGGCGCCGGTGGTGGTGTGGGCCAGCACGCCTTCGATCAGCCTCGGCATGTCCTCGGCGCAGAAGGCCCGCAGGCCGGGCAGGCCGGCGCGGCGACGCTGGCGGCGAGACCCCCGCTGCCGGCGCATCGCCCCCGTCCAGACCTCGAAGCCAGCCTCGGCCAGGCAGCGGATCATCGAGCGGCCCTGGGGGTGGAAGCCGAGGATGAAGTCGTTCATGCCGTAGCCCGTGAGCAGCAGCACGGGCCGCTGTCCGGTGCGGTGGTGGGTCGGTGAGACGGTGCGCTTCACGACCAGGGTCCAGCCCTGGTGGTTGTCCACCTCGAACCGCTCCCGCTGGAGGTCCTGCGCCACGTCGAGACGGTAGCGGAAGGCGGCGTAGCGGTCACCCCGTGGCCGGGGGGAACGTGCTAGAGGCGACCCAGGAGGGATCCGATGACCGACGCGGAGATCGTCCTCGGCCTGGGCAGGCTGGGCATCGACAAGGACAGCTACGAGGTGCTGATCCTGTTGCCACTGGTCCAGGTGGCCTGGGCCGACGGCAAGATCCAGAAGGCGGAGCGCAAGCTCATCGTCGACATCGCCGACCGCAACGGCCTCGCCGAAGGCCCGGCCAGGGAGCTGTTCGTCGGCTGGCTGGAGAAGCGGCCCACCGACCGGTACTTCGCCCGAGCACGCCACCTCCTGATGGCCCTCGCCCACCGCGAGCGCGGCCTGGGCTCCAGCGTGAAGCTCGAGCAGGTGGCCGATCTGATCGACCTCTGCGAGGAGGTCGCCCGCGCCGCCGGTGGCCTGTTCGGCGCCTTTCCCGTGCACGTCAACGAGCGGCGGACGATCACCGAGATCGTCGACGAGATCGGTGTGCCTCCGACCGCCCCGCTGGAGGTGCTCTCAAGCGACTGGGCCGACCTGGACGCGGAGTAGCCTCCGGAGCATCGCGCGCCGCACTGCGTTCAGCGCGATGAAGGGCAGCGCTCCCCCGACGCGGATCTCCCCCTCGAAGCACCAGGACCAGGCGAGCGCCACGAGCGCGACGGCCACCAGCGCCAGCGAAGCCCGACGAGCGATCTCCGGCGGCAGGTCCACCGACCCGATGAAGCCGCCGGGCACGACCAGGGTCTGGACGAGCCCGACCCCGGCGATGCCGACGAAGAGCGTCACGGCCTGCTGGGAGACGTAGGCGGCCTCCAGCGCTTCGAAGGGCCCGCCGAAGGCTGCGGCGCCCACCACCAGCCAGACGTTCACCCCCACCAGGATCGGGTTCAGGGTGGCGCTGGTCGCGACCAGGCCCCCCGTCAGCACCACCGCCAGGACCCCGGCCAGGGCGAAGGACGAGCCCGCGGCGCTGAGGTCCACGGCCCCCGCCAGGACGAAGGGCGCCGCGAAGGTCAGGAGCGGCACGAACTGGACGACTTCGGTCAGGACCGCGCGGCGCTTGGACATCGAGCCCTCTCGGACGGGAAAGCGGGGTCACGAGATATCACCCCTGCCGATGAGCCCGAGCTTCCCGATTCCCGAGATCGACCCCGCCGCCCACCTGAGCCGGGCGGAGCTCGAAGCCGCCTGGTCGCGACAGCCGCCGCCGCCCCGGGACGAGGGTCGCCTCACCTACCTGCTGTGCCGGCTTCCCGATCGCACGCGCCGGGCTCCCCAGGCCCTGGTGCTCGACGTCCTGGACGGTGTCCCGGGCGATCGCTGGTCCCGCGGCGTGCTCGGCCGCACCGACGACCAGGTCTCGGTCCACAGCGACACCTTCGCCCGCCTCGTCGCCAACGGGCAGTCCCTCGCCCTGTTCGGAGACAACCTCACCCTGGACCTGGACCTGTCCGAAGAGAACCTCCCGCCCGGCACACGCCTCCACCTCGGCGAGGCCCTCCTGGAGGTCACGGAGAAGGCCCACACGGGCTGCCGGCGCTACAGGGCCCGCTTCGGCGCCGAAGCGCTGCGCTTCACGGCGACACCGGAGCGGCGAGGGCTGCGCCTCCGCGGGCTGTTCGTGCGGGTCCTGCGAGGCGGGGAGGTCCGGGTCGGGCAGCGGGTGCGGGTGGAGCGCCCCTCTCCCGGCTGACCCACCGCGTCACGGGCGTGATCCCTCGAAGACGGCGGGCATCACGGCGCGGTGAGCGAACAGCTATGGGTGTGGATCCCACACGGACAGGGCCTCCGGCCCGGTGCACTCGACGGTCGCCGAGACCGCAGGTTGGCCGA
>CAZCVP010000217.1:0-13724 GCA_964501915.1 uncultured Enterobacterales bacterium | reverse complement strand
CGTTCCAGGCCCACACGGCGTGGGGGAAGTTGAAGGAGGTGATGATGCCCACCAGCCCCAGCGGGTGCCACTGCTCGTACATGCGGTGCTGGGGCCGCTCGGAGTGGGTCGTGAGGCCGTAGAGCTGGCGGGACAGGCCCACGGCGAAGTCGGCGATGTCGATCGCCTCCTGGACCTCGCCCAGCCCCTCGCTGAGGACCTTGCCGACCTCGATGGACACCAGCGCCGCCAGATCCTCCTTGTGGGCCCGCAGCGCCTCGCCGACCTGGCGGACGATCTCGCCGCGGCGGGGTGCCGGCAGCATGCGCCAGCGGGGAAAGACCTCCTGGGCCGCCGCCACGCAGGCCTCGTAGTCCGCGGCGCCGGCGAGCCGGACCCCGGCGATGGGCTCTCCCGTCGCTGGGTTGAGCGACTGCAGCAGGCGACCGGAGGTAGACAGGGGGGCGCCGTTGTAGGCGCCGGGGTTCTCCTCGGTGAGGCCGAGGCGCTCGAGCAGATCGCGCATTTGGGGGACTCCGTGTGGATGAGCTCCCTCTTAACAGGGGGCCGACCGCACGATGAGCGGACCCTGGGCCTGGTTTCGAGATGACGCCGGAACGTCGCTCTCTCTGCTCCCTCAGGCGATCTTCTTCGACCTCACGCCCTTGCCGTCGACGACCACCTTGGTCCGCTTGCCCGAGGTGTCCAGGGTGAAGGCCTTGCCGGCGTGCTTGGCGTCGACCTGCCAGGCGCCGCTGTCGTCCCCGGCCAGGCCCTCGGGGCTGACGTGGCCCTCGAGGTTGCCCCGCCGCCAGGCCTGGTAGTGGCGGGCGCAGAAGCCCTTGGACCGGTGGTCGTCCTCGCAGCCCGCCACCGAGCAGCCCAGGTGCGCCAGGCTCTTGCGGCCGCGCTTCTTGGGGGCCTCGGGCTCGGCCTCGGGCTCGGCCTCGGGCTCGGGCTCGGGCTCGGGCTCGGGCTCGGGCTCCGGTGTGGCCTCGGCCTCATCGACCCGTGCGGAGGCCAGCGCCTCGCGGAGCGCTGCGGTCTCGGCCTGCAGCCCTTCGAGGTTGCCCAGCAGCGAGCCCAGGCGGTCCTGCATCTTCGCCAGGTCGCCGTTGAGGCGGGCGACCTCTGTGCGCAGGGTACGGAGCTCCTCCGGTCCGGTCAGGTCCTGTTGGCGCAGGACCTCGTCGACGATGTCGCGCACAGGCGCCTCGATGACCCGGCCGGCGGGACGGGACAGCACGCCGACGATGACGTCCAGGATGGGCATGAGACCTCCACCGGGCGGGCAGCTACCGCCCCGAGCGTCTCATACCCCGTCGATCGGAGCGAAGCAGGCGAAGGTGCCGTCGCCGACGCGTCGCGGTGGGTCCTCGGTGCGGAGGTCCATGACGTAGATGCCCGGAGGTCCGGAGCCGGGCCCTTCGGACGACCTGTGACCGGCGAAGACGAGGTTCCGTCCATCCGGAGAGACGAAGCGGTGGGTGGTCGCGAACTGCTCGAAGAAGTGCAGGGCGAAGAGCATCTCCTTGGTCGGCCAGCACCGCACCAGCTCGACCGGGACCTCGCCCGGTCGCACCGAGTGCCAGGCCAGCAGCCCCGGATCGTCGCCCACCTGGGCGTAGAGGAGCTGGCGCCCCGGCTCGGACCAGGCGAAGGCCAGGCAGTCGTCGTCGGTCAGCCGCTTCTTCTCGCCGGTGTCGAGGTCCACCAGGGTCGCCCCCCGGTAGGGGGTGCCGTCTCCCCGGGGGGCGGCGCTGAAGATCACGCCTCCTGCGCCCGGGGCGGCGATCACCGCCCCCAGCCCGGCGAACTCGAGCAGGGGCCTGGCGTCGGCTCCGACGAGGTCCGTCGAGACGAGCCGATTGACCGACCCGGTGCGCTCCACGTGCACCAGGCGGTGGCCCACGACGACCGGGTTGCAGTAGTCGCCGGGCGACTGGGGCAGGGACTCGTCGGGCAGCACGCCGAGGGAGTCGCGCACGACCACCCGTCCCGAGCCTCCCGGCCGGCTCGGCCCGGTGTGGATGACCAGCTTCCGGCCCGCGGGTCCCCAGGCGAAGAACAGCGGCGAGCCCTGGTCCATGGACCGCAGGCGTCCGAGGTCGTCGAGGCGGCCATAGCTCAGCTCGAGGTCCTGGCCGTCCTGCGCGAGCACCGCCAGTCCGGCACCGTCGGGCTGCCAGGCCGCGTAGATCGGCAGCGCCCCGCGGAAAGTAGCCAGCTTGTACTCCCGCAGTCCGTCCGCCTCGATGACGTGGATGGCGGCGGGGGCGGCGGTGTCTTCGCCCACGCCGTAGGAGAAGCAGGCCAGGCGCTGGCCGTCCGGGCTCCAGGTGGGCCAGGAGTACGCGGTGGCGGGGACGCCGGGCTGGCCCCACACCAGCAGGGGGTTGGAGGCCAGGGACAGGGTGAGCTGGGAGGCCTGGGTGCCGTCGGCGAGCACGGTGTGGAGCTGGTGGTCGCCGCCGATGTAGGCCAGACGGCCGGGGGTCATGCCAGGGCCCCCAGGGTGCGCCACAGGGCCCACACGTGCAGCCCGATGGCGATGACCGTCATCACCCAGGCCACCTTGGGGCTGGGATTGAGGCTGGACACACCGACCCGGTCGGCCTCCAGCTCCTCGCGGAGCTCAGCCGCCAGCTTCGGCGGGAGCTCGGCCTCCGAAGCCCGCACCATCCAGGCGAGGGAGGTGTCGTTGTGGGTGCCGAAGGTGGCCAGGCTGAGGCCGGTGGCGGCGATGTAGAGGAGCACGGCGGCGCCGGGGACCTGCCCGCCGATCCAGAGGGCGAGGCTGGCGACCAGGCCGCAGGCGCCGAGCCAGAACAGGGGGATGCCGACCCAGCGGGCTCGGGCGTGCTTCGCGGCGATGGTGGTAGCGGGTCCGGGCACGGCCGTCAGGTTCTCACAGTCGCCGGGGACCGGGCAAACCGCAGCGCCTCACTTCATCTGGTTGGCGACGCGCTTCAGCTCACGGACCGAGGTGATCTCCATGAGCTTGCCCTTGGTGGCGAAGGTCGCGAACTGCCGCGCATAGCGGAGCTTCTCCCCCCACTGGTAGGCCAGCCCCCAGAACCGGTCGTAGCGGGCCTGGTTGAAGCGCCGCACGAAGCGGTCGGAGGCGGCGAGCATCACCACCTCCTTGGGCATGTTGTTGAACAGCGTGAGGAAGAACAGGAAGTTCAGGTAGTTGCCGGCGGGAGCGTGGAAGCTCGACCGGTAGACCTGGGCGTACTCGTCGGTGACGAAGCCGTCTTCCATCGCCTTGTGGAAGAACTCGGTGCCCGGGTAGAAGATCAGGCTCGACGGCAGCAGGTTGTAGGGCGGCGGCAGGGTGCAGACGAGCCGCAGCCCCTTCATCACGTCCTCGGTCGACTCCCAGGGGTTGTCGAGGATGAAGTGGTAGTCCGGGACCTGCATGTGGTCCGCGTACTTGGTGATGATGTTCACAGCCTTCAGCAGCTGCTCGTTGGTCATGCCGCGCTTGTACATGCGCATGGTCTCGGAGCTGCCGGTCTGGATGCCCAGCTCGGTGAAGCAGAGACCGGCGTCGATCAGCGCCGAGAACTTCTCTTCGTTGATGGTCGCCGGGCTGCACTGGGCCCTGAACGGCATGCCGATCTCCCGCTTCCAGTGCTCGGAGAACTTCAGGATCTCCTCGGTCGACGTGGAGAAGAAGACGTCGTCCTGGAAGTGGATGATGCCGACCTCGGGGTAGTCCCGCATGACCTGCTTCACCTCGCCGATGAGGTGCTCGACGGACCGCCGGCGCAGGTAGCGCTGGCCCTTGTAGAGGTCGTGCTGGAAGGCCACGCCGCAGTAGCTGCACTTGTGGGGGCAGCCGCGGGTGATCATCGTCTTGTAGGAGATGCGCAGGTCGCCGTTGCGGTCGGGGTAGGTCGGCAGGATGTGCTTGAAGCTGTCCCACTCGCACCGGATGAGGTGATCCATGCCCTTGGGGTCCCAGGTCCAGTCGTCCTGGAGCGAGAAGTCCTGGTAGGGCAGGGTGTCGAGGTCCTGGATCAGCGGGCGGTGGGGGTTGCCGACGATCTTGCCGTTGGGCTTGCGGAACCACCAGTTGCGGATGTCGTAGGGCTCGCGGCCGTCCTCGAGGGCCTCGACCAGCTCCAACAGGCCGTCTTCGCCCTCGCCGACGCTGACCATGTCGACGAAGTCCAGCGCCTGCCCGGGCATGGTGGTGGGGTGGAAGCCACCCCAGGCGATGGGCATGTCGGGGTAGCGGCTCTGGATGGCCCGGGTGGCCTGGACGGAGATGTCGAACATCGAGGTGAGGAAGCTCACGCCCACCAGGTCGATGTCCTTCAACTGGTCGAGCAGGTCCTCCACCAGGCTCTGCTTCATCTGCTTGATGTGGCCGGGCTCGAAGCGGGTGTTGTAGTTGTCGGCCGGCAGGAAGATCATCCGGCAGTGGTGGCCCCTGGCCTTGAGGAAGGCCGACAGGCTCCGGATGCACGGAGAGTAGTGGTCGATCGGCGTCGGGTTGATCAGGGCGACGCGCATGGGCGATCTCCGTCTTCTGGTCGAGGCAGCGGGCGGCACTCTAGCACCGCCCTCGGCGACCAGCCACCGGAGGGTGATGTCCCCGACCGAAGAGCTCGTCAGCGGGCCCGCGCCGCGCACGCACCACGACCACCGGCGCGGGGTCCGCTGACCCTCGAGGACCTGGAGGCGGTAGGCTCGCTCCTGGACGTCGGAGGCATCGTGTCCGGGAGCGAGTCCCTCTCCGATCTGCTCTCGCTTCCCCCGGGAGGTGGAGGCGGGCCGCCCGGCGATCGGATCGCCGGGCGGTACGTGATCGGGGAGCGCATCGGCATGGGGGCCTCCGGTGCGGTCTACCGGGCCCACGACGCCTTCACCGATCGGGACGTCGCCCTGAAGCTGCTCTCGGTCCTGACCACCCGCCAGCGGGATCGGCTGGTGAGGGAGGTCGGGGCCCTGCGCGTGCTGCGGGTGCCGGGGGTCGTGCGGCTGCTGGACGAGGGGGAGGTCGAGGGCCGGAGCTTCATCGTGATGAGCCTGGTCGCGGGCGAGCCCTTTCCCGGTGCCGGCGCCGACGGGAGCTGGGAGAGCGTGCGGCCGACCGTCCTGGCGCTGCTGGAGACCCTGGCCCGGGTGCACGCGGCGGGCATCATCCACCGCGATCTGAAGCCGGGGAACCTCCTGGTGGACGCCGAAGGCCAACCGACGCTCTTGGACTTCGGCCTCGCACGGGGGGCCGACCAGACCATCACCGCCGCCGGCACCGTGGTGGGCACGCCGCGCTACCTGGCTCCGGAGCAGGTCCACGGCCGCAAGGTCGACGCCCGGACGGACCTCTACGCCCTGGGCGTGATGCTCTACGAGTACCTGGCCGGCGTGCCGCCCCACGAGGGCCTGACGACCGCCGAGCTGCTCTACGCCAAGGACCTGCGTCCGCGTCCCCTGGGGCGGCGTGCCCGGGACACCCCGGACGCCGTGGCCCAGGTGGTCGATCGGCTGCTGGAGCCCGACTCCAGGCTGCGCTTCCGCTCGGCGGTCGACGTGATGACGGCCCTGGAGGCGGACCCTGCCGGGCTGCCCCACGGCTCCCGCCTGCCCTGGCTCGGAGACCGGGCCCCGGTCGAAGCGCTCGTCCAGGCTGCCCTGAACCGGACCTCGCTGGACGTGGCCGGGCCCGCCGGCAGCGGTCGCACGCGGGTGCTGGAGGAGGTCGAGACCCGCCTCGGAGGCCTGGCGCTCAAGGTGGCCTGGACCCGGCCCGCCCGGCGACCCCTCGAGAGCCTGGAGTCCCTCTGGGAGACCACTGGTCTCCAGCTCGGGACCCACGTCACGGCCAGTCCCGAAGGCGTGCTGGCCGACGCGACCCAGCGCCTGGAGACGCTGTCCGCGGCGGGCTGGGTGATCCTGGTGGACGACTGGGAGCGTGTGGACCGCTGGAGCGCCCGGGTCCTGGCCGGCTGCCGGGCTCAGGCGGTGATCCTCGGCTCGCAGCTTGGGCCGGACCCGGAGGCGGTGGCCCTCGAGCCGCTTGGCCTCGACGAGCTGCGCCCGCTCTTCGCCGGTCCGGACCGGCTGCTGCACCTGCGAGAGGACGGGGCCCGGGAGCTGCTGGGGCGCACCGGGGGTCTCCAGGCCCGCGTCGCCGCGGAGCTCCAGGCCTGGGTCCACCGGGGCATGGCGGCCTGGGAGGAGGACCGGCTCCGACTCGACCGCAAGGCGCTCGAGCGCAGCCAGATGGGGCTGGGCCAGCAGCAGGTTCGCCACCACGGCGACGAGCCCCCGGAGCTGGACGAGGTCCTCCAGGACCTGCTGGCCTGGGTGACCCTGGCCTGGCCCCACGGCGCCTCCGAGCTCCTCCACGTCGCCTCCGGCCGACCGCGCTGGCAGCTCGAGCTGGAGCTCCAGGAGCTGGTCGCGGCGGGAGCGGTCGCCCGCCTCGAGGACGGCCGCGTCCAGCCTCTCCACCCCGCGACTGCCCTCCAGGACTGGCTTGGCCGCAAGCGGCGCGACGCCCACCTGGCGGTGGCGGTGGCCCTGGAGCCCGGGGCCGAGGGGCGGCTCGTGCACCTCATCGCTGCTGGCAGCACCCGCCGGGTCGGCCAGGAAGCCGAGGCCCTGGCCGAGCGCCTGCTGACCGAGGGGCGCCTGGGCCACGCGACCGCCGTGCTGGACGAGGCCCTGTTCATCGTGCGCCGCGGCGGAGGGGAGGAGCTGCTGGGCCGCCTGCTGGCCCTGCGGGGCCTGGTGGCGCTGTTGGGCCAGAACACGCGGGGGCTGCGGGCCGCCATCCTGGCGCTGCGGCGGGACCGGGAGGGCCTGGAGGAGGCCCGGAACCTCACGCGACTCCTTGGCGCCGCGCTCGCCTTCCTGAGAGGCCGCCTCTCCCGCGCCGGGGAGCTGCTCTCGGAGACGAGGCCGCTGCGCGATCCACGGCTCGACGCCTACTCCCAGACCCTCCGCTTCCACCTCGACGCCCGGTCGGGAGACCTCGAGGGCGGGCTGGACCGCCTGCGCCAGGCCCTCCGCGACAACCCCCATCCCTTCGCCCAGGCGCGTCTGGCGTCGACGGAGGGCTGGGCCGCCTACTGGGCCCAGGACTTCCCGCTCGCCGCCGAGCACTTCGAGCGCTCCGCCGAGCTGGCCTGGGCTCGGAGCAGCAAGCTGCTCGGTCTCACCAAGTCCGCGTCGGCGCTGATGGAGTGTGGTCGCCTCGACGAGGCCGAGGCGCTGGCGCTGGAGGCGGTGGAGCTGGCGGCCCGGCACCGCCTGCCCGTCGCAGAGGGACGGTCCGAGTGGGTCCTGCGCACCGTCCACTACCGCCAGTGCAAGCCCCTGGAGCCCGACGAGGAGCTGGTCCGTGCGGCGGGCCTGCTGGAGACCGACCACCTGCTGGGCATGCTGGCGCTGGGAGAGGCCGCTGCGGCCTGGCGTCTCGGGCGCGCCGATCTGGCACGGGAGCTCGGCGCGGTGTCCCGAGAGGCCTTCGCCCGGGAGGGGGCCCCCTGGAGCCTGCTCGCCGAGGCGCTGGAGCGGCTGTGCGGTGGCGACCCGCCGGGCACGCTCGATGAGCTCGTCGACCGGTCGGAGACCGTGGCGGCCCCCCTGCCGCGCATCCAGGTGCTCGCACTCGCCGCCAGGGTCGAGCCGGCGCGCTCCGATCTGTTGCGCCGGGTGGTGGAGCTGGCCGAGGCGCTCCCACCGGCCGATCGGGCCCTGCGGCGGGAGGTGCTCTCGGTGGAGGAGTGCGTGGAGGGCTGGGTCGGGAGGGACGCGGGTTAGGCTCACCGCCACCGGGGACCTTCCCCTGGAGAGGATGGGCAGCATGGCACTCGCACAGATGGATGGCGGTCTCTTCGACCTCAAGCAGAACCAGGCGGTCGTGGGCAAGCTCTTCGTGATCAAGCTCGGCGGTGGGACTCCGCCGAACACCTTCGTCGAGCACTGGGTGACCCTGCCGGCCTTCGACCGCAGCGCCTCGCTCTCGGTGGAGCTGACGGCGCCGGCCACGACCTTCCAGGACTTCAAGAACTACCTGGCCCAGAGCCCGACCGCCGTGGTCCAGGTGTCGCCGCGCTTCCAGCGGAGCTGACCGCCGGGAGCACCCGCCCGCTGCTGGGCCTGCTGGACCACGTCCCCGACCTGGCCCACGTGGCCCTGGGTGCGCGCCGCGGGGACCTGGCGCTGGAGGGGCTCTGGGTCGCGGGCTGCGGCGAGTGGTCCCGTGCGGCCCTCGTGGGGACCCTCGCGGGTCTGCCCGCCGATCCCTCCGTGCCTGTGGGAAGGCTGGAGGGGCTACCGCTCCCGGGGCCGACCGGCCACGGCCTCGCCCTGCTGCACCTCGCGCTGGGGCGGGCCGCGGCGGGGGTCGCGCCCGGTCTCGCACCGGGGCACTGCGCCTATGTCGCCTGCCCCCGAACCCGGCGGGAGCGGGGACACTGGTGGCTCGACCCGGACGACGTGCTCGAGGCCCTCGACCGGCTCGAGGTGCACGCCGGCACCCGGCCCCTCGTGGTCCTGCTCCCGTGGGAGGAACACGACGGTCCGGGCGACGGGTCGGGTGCGCTCGATCATCGGCTGGAGGGCCTCGCCAGGCGGCCGCAGACCGTCATCGTGGCCCCGACGGGGAACTTCGGCGACCGGACCTGGCTCTGGGAGCTGCCCACGACGTGCCGGATCCGCTGGTCTCCGGACGGGCCCCAGCACCTGAGGATCTGGTGGCGCGGGCGGCCTCCGCGCATCGAGGGCGCGGGAGGGGCTCGCGAGCAGGCCGCGGAACCAACCCGCACCGGCTGGCGTCTGCGGTCCGTGTTCGCCGCCGCCCCCGTCGACCTCCGGCTCCAGCTCCAGGAGGGCGCGTCGGCGCGCCTGCGGCCACCCTTCCCCTCCACCGGCCGCCTGGAGATCACGCCGCCAGCGACGTCGCTGGGCTCCGTCGGCGAGCCGGCCTGCCACCCGGACGTCGTCGCCGTGGGCACCGGTCACTTCATGAGCGGCCGCGGGCTCGGCGGTCCCCAGGTGGTCGCCGCCGGGGACCTCGTGGCCGCCGTGCGCGAGGGCCCGGGGGACCGCTGCGACCGGGTCGGATCGTTCCGGGGGACCTCCGGCGCCGCCGCTGTGCACGCCGGCGCGCTGCTGCTGGCCCCCGAGACCCCACCCTCCGCTGAGTAGACTGCACGCCATGCCTCGCCCGATCGCCTGGTTCGTCCTGGTCCTCGCCGGAGCCGCCCTGGGGGGGACCGGTGGCCCCGATGGCGGCGGCCTCCTCTACACGGACTCCGACGAGGGGGACGGCCCCCCTCACCACGTGCTCGCCCTCAGCGACGCCGCCGAGGACCTCGGGCTGGGCGACGAGGACACCTCGAGCGTGGTCCTGCCCTTCGAGGTCACCTGGTACGGCTCGGACGAGACGACGGTGATCGTGGGTGACAACGGCACCCTGTTCTTCGAGGGCAGCCAGGCCGCGGCCGACGCGACGTGCCCGGCCGGCGGCGACTGGTCGGGGATCGCCGCCCTCTGGGACGACCTGGAGACCGACGCCGTCTCCTACGAGGTGCTGGGCGCCTACCCCCACCGGGTGGCGGTCTTCGACTGGAGCGGCGTGCACCCCCACGGGGTCTCCGGCGAGGGCCACGTCCAGGTCTGGCTCCTGGAGGCCACCTCCGAGGCGGTGGTGGTGCTCGACGACCTGGACGTCTCCGATCCGCGCTACGACGACGGCCATGGCGCTGTCATCGGAGCCCAGGCCTCGGCCGACGCCGGCCTGGCCTGGGCCTGCGACGGCAGCCTCGGCAGCGACAAGAGCGCCTGGTTCGGTGCCGAGGCGGCCCGTCCTGGCGCCGCCCTGGCCGACCTGGGCACCACCGAGCCCTACTGGTACCACTCGGTCGACAACGCCGGCTTCGGCGAGGTGATCGCGGCCGAGGAGGTCAACGGCGACGGCTACAGCGACCTCTTCCTCGGCGCCCCGGAGGAGGAGACGGTCTACCTGCTCTACGGGGGCCCCGCGGTGCCCTCGGGGACCCAGGAGGTGTTCGACGCCGCCTTCGTCGGGGCGTCGGGTGCCCGGCTCGGCTCTTCCATCGACCTCGGCGACCTGGACGGGGACGGCCTGCCGGACCTGGCCCTGGGCGAGGAGGACAGCGACACCGCGGGCCTCAACGCCGGGAGCGTGTGGCTGCTGGCCCACGACGGCTGGCTCGGCGAGCTCGACGTCGCGGCGGACGCCGACGCCGAGCTGATGGGCCCGGCTTCGGGCAGCGCCAACGCCGGCGCCACCGTCGTGCTGCCCGGCGACGTGGACGGGGACGGCTACGGCGACGTCGTCGTCGGCGCTCCCGGCGAGGACACCACCGCCAGTGACGCTGGGGCCGTCTACCTCTGGTCCGGGGGCACGCTCTCGGGCAGCCACGACCTCAGCAGCGGACCCACCATGCTCGGAGGCGGCACCATCTACGCCCTCGGCGCCAGCCTGGACGGCGCCGACGCCGACGGCGACGGCCTCGCCGAGGTGGTGGCCGGGGCGACCTCGGCCAACGACCTGGGCGCCTCCACCGGCAAGGCCTACCTGTTCACGGGCGGCACCTGGGCCGGCACCCAGGACGCCGAGACCGCCGCCACCGCGAGTTTTGTCGGGCCGAGCAAGAGCTCCAATTTCGGCTCGGCCGTGGTGCTCGCGGACCTCGACGGTGACGGCCTGGGCGATCTGGCGGCCGGGGCCTACCGGGAGGACTCCGGGTCCAACAACGCCGGCGCTGTCTATGTCTTCTTCGACGCCCTCACCTGGGGCCTGGACGCCTCGGCGGGCTCGGCCGACCTGACCTTCCACGGCGACAGCTCGGCGGCCCAGGCCGGCGCGACCCTCGATCACGTCGACCTCGATGCCGACGGCCAGCAGGACCTGCTCGTCGGCGCCCCGAACGCCGGCAGCTCCGCCGGCGAGGTCTACGTGGTGACCAGCCTCGGCAGCACCAGCGGCGGCTCGCTCTCGGGGGCCGACAACATCCTGCGCGGGGGTTTCTCGGCGGGGGCCGCGGGCACCGGCCTGGCCGGGGTGGAGGACACCGACGGCGACGGCTTCGGTGAGGTCGCGGTGGGGACCTGGTTCGCCAACGTGGACGGCGGGACCAACAACGGCTTCGTCAGCCTGTGGCGCTTCGTGCCCTCCTGGGAGGACGCCGACGGTGACGGCCTGCTGGGCACGGCGATCGGCGGTCCGGACTGCGACGACGAGGACGCCGGCGCGGCGCCCGGACTCGTCGAGGACACCGGTCTGGACGCGGACGGCTACGCCTACGATCAGGACTGCGACAACTGGATCGACGGCGAGATCTCGATCCGCACCCTCGAGGACCACTGGGACTTCGACCTCGCCGAGACCCTGGGCAGCCCCGAGGCCGAGCTCTTCGACTTCGAGACCGCCACGGCGGGCGACCGGGTGGACTCGCTGTATGGCGGCAACGGCGTGACCTTCACCGCCAGCGGCTCGCTGCGGGCGGCGACCAGCGTGGACGGCTCGCGGGCCGTCGGCAGCCTCTGCGCCCGCGTGAACCCCGGCACCTCCAACAACCTCCAGGTGGACTTCGACCAGGGCGTCGACGCGCTGGCCTTCCAGCTCCTGGACGCCAAGGTGCCCCTGGCGTTCTCCGCGGTCGATGAGGCCGGGGACCCGATCCTGTCGGCCGAGGTCGCCATCGACCACCCTGGCGAGGACGTGCCCGGCGGGCGCTTCGTCGGCCTGACCTTCGCCACGCCGATGGTGGCCGTGCGTCTGGAGTCGGAGTCCAGCAGCGAGTACTGGGGCCTGGACGACCTGCGGGTGGTCTTCTCCGAGGCCAGCGACCGGGACGGCGACGGCTACACGGGCCTGGACGGGGACTGCGACGACTCCGACGCCGCGGCGAACCCCGGCGAGACCGAGGTTCTCGGCGACGGCCTCGACAACGACTGCGACGGCACCGTCGATGGCGGTGGCGCCACCCGCTACGACGACGGCCCGACCTGGGAGACCGACGCCGCCCTGGACGCCCAGGTCGTGGACTTCGAAGAGGTCGCCCTCGGGTCCTCGATCACGAGCGAGTACGAGAGCCTCGGCGTGACCTTCGCCGGGGACGTCGTGGTCGTGACGTCGGTGGACGGCACGGCACCCGTCGAGGCCCAGGCCGGCGAGGCGACCAGCGCGGCGATCACCATCGCCTTCGAGGAGCTCCAGCCGGCGGTGGCCCTGCAGCTCCTCGACGCCACCGGGACCTTCACCGCTCGTGGCTACGTGGGCACCAACCTGCTCTACGAGAACTCCTGGACCGCCGACGGCAACGACGTCGACGGCGGCGAGTTCGTGGGCTTCGTCTACGACCTGGGCATCGAGGAGCTGGAGCTGGAGGGCAAGGGCTTCGTCACCTGGGGGCTGGACGACCTGACGCTGTCCGCCCTGGGGCTCGATGACGCCGACGGCGACGGCTACACCGAGGCCGACGGCGACTGCGACGACGGCGACGCCTCCGCGAGCCCGGAGGGCACCGAGACCTGGTACGACGGCGTGGACAGCGACTGCGACGGTGGCAGCGACTACGACGCCGACGGCGACGGCTTCGACTGGGGTGCCCTGGACTGCGACGACGGCGACGGCGGGATCAACCCCGACGCCGAGGAGACCTGGTACGACGGCATCGACACCGACTGCGGCGGCGGCAGCGACTACGACGCCGACGGCGACGGCCACGTCTCCAGCGCCTACGTCGAGGGCGGCACCGACTGCGACGACGACGCCGCCGACGTGAACCCCGACGCGGACGAGCAGTTCTACGACGGCGTCGACGACAACTGCGAGCCGACCGACGACAACGACGCCGACGGCGACGGCTACTCCTCGGCCGGCTGGCCGGCGGGGCTCCTGGGCACCGACGACTGCGACGACGACGAGGCCTGCACCAACACCGACGCCCAAGACGACTGGTACGACGGCGTGGACAGCGACTGTGGCGGCGAGGAGGACTACGACGCCGACCAGGACGGCTACGACAGCTTCCTCTACGGCGGCGACGACTGCAACGACGAGGTGGCCACCATCAACCCGGGCGCCGAGACCGACGCCTGCTACGACGGCCTGGACCAGGACTGCGCTGGCGACACCGACTACGACTGTGACCAGGACGGCTACGAGTCCGACGACCACGGCGGCGACGACTGCGACGACTCCGACGCCGAGGTCTTCCCCGGCGCCACCGAGGTCGACGACGAGGACGGCGTCGACCAGGACTGCGACGGGGTCGACGAGTGGGACGACGACCTCGACGGCTACCGGGGCGAGGAGGACGGCGGCGACGACTGCGACGACACCGATCCGTCGATCCATCCCGACGCCGCGGAGACCTGCTACGACGGGGTCGACAGCAATTGCTCCGGCCACGGCAACAGGGACTGCGACGAGGACGGCCACGACGCCGACTTCCTGGCGGGCGACGACTGCGACGACACCGACGCGGGCGTCCACCCGGGGGCCTCCGACACCTGCTACGACGGCGTGGACGCCGACTGCGGCCTGGACGACGACGACGACTGCGACGGGGACGGCTACGCCAGCGCCGACCACGGCGGCGACGACTGCGACGACGGCGACGCCGCGATCTCGCCGGCCACCACCGAGGTCTGGTACGACGGCGTCGACCAGGACTGCGACGAGCGCTCCGACTACGACGCCGACCTCGACACGTTCGACCGCGAGGCCGACGGTGGCGCGGACTGCG
>CAZCVP010000216.1:0-13802 GCA_964501915.1 uncultured Enterobacterales bacterium | reverse complement strand
CGACGAGGAGGTCCCCTTCATCATGGAGACCGACCCCGAGGGCCGGAAGGCCGCCCTGGCCTTCAAGCTCGAGGACGGGCGCTACGGCCAGCTCACCTACCTGCGGGTCTACCGGGGCACGCTCCGCAAGGGCGACTCACTCATCAACGCCCGCAGCAAGCAGAAGGTCAAGGTGGGTCGCCTGGTGCGCATGCACGCCGACGAGATGGAGGACATCGACGCCGCCAGTGCCGGCGACATCGTGGCGCTGTTCGGGGTCGACTGCTACTCCGGCGACACCTTCACCGATGGCGAAGCCATCGCCATGACGTCGATCCACGTCCCAGCGCCGGTGATCTCGCTGACGGTCAAGCCGCGGACCATCAAGGCCCAGTCCAACCTGACCAAGGCCCTGTCCCGCTTCTCCAAGGAGGACCCCACCTTCCGGGTCACCGCGGACCCCGAGACCGGAGAGACCGTGGTCTCCGGGATGGGAGAGCTCCACCTCGACGTCTACATCGAGCGCATGAAGCGCGAGTACAACGCCGAGGTCGAGGTCTCTCCGCCGCGCGTCGCCTACCGGGAGACCCTCTCGCGGCGGGCGGAGTTCGACTACACGCACAAGAAGCAGACCGGCGGCTCCGGCCAGTACGGCCGCGTCTGTGGCTTCGTCGAGCCCGCCGAGGACGGCGAGTACGCCTTCGTCGACAAGATCAGGGGCGGCGCCATCCCCCGGGAGTTCATCAAGTCGGTGGACAAGGGCTTCAAGTCGATGCTCGCCAAGGGCCGGCTGATCGGTGCCCCGGTGATCGGGATGAGCTTCACGATCGACGACGGCAACGCCCACTCGGTCGACTCCAGCGACGTGGCCTTCCAGGAGGCCGCTCGCGGCGCCTTCCGGCAGGTCTACGACAACGCCGGCCCCATCGTGCTCGAGCCCCTGATGAAGGTGACCCTGGAGGGACCGGCGGAGTTCAACGGTCCGATGGTCGCCACCCTGATGGCCCGTCGCGGCATGGTGCTCGGCTCCACCGAGCTGGACGGCTTCTGCCAGGTCGACGCCGAAGTGCCTCTCTCCGAGATGTTCGGCTACGCCACGACGCTCCGTTCGTCGACCCAGGGCAAGGCCGAGTTCACGATGGAGTTCTCGCGCTACCAGAAGGCTCCCGTCGGGATCACCGAGGAGCTGATCAAGAAATTCCAGGACGAGCGTGCGGCCCGATGAGACCGCCGCTCCGACCCTCTCTCGAGGTCTGCTGATGCTCCCTGAAGAGATCTACGCCCGGAGCCCGATGCGGGTCTTCCACCAGTCGATCCATGGCGGTCTGGCTGCGGGCGAACTGGGCGGCGTGATCGGCCGCGCCGGCGTGGGCAAGAGTGTGCTGCTGGTCCACCTCGCCCTCGACCGCATCCTGCGGGACGAGAAGGTCCTGCACATCTCCCTGCGCGACAGCGCCGACCACGTCCGGACCTACTACGACGAGCTCTTCCCGCGCGTCGCCCGGGCGGCCGGCCTGGACCGGGAGCAGTCCCTGGGCGTGACCCTGGAACGCCAGCGCATGATCCAGGCCTACCTGAACCGTCCGTTCACGGCCGAGGACCTGACGCGGGCGATGGAGATGCTCGGCGAGTTCATGCAGTTCGAGCCGCAGGTGGTCCTGATCGATGGCTTCCCGGCCGAAGACGCCGCCGGCATCGACGCCCTCGGGCGCCTGGGCCGGGACCGGGGCCTGGCGATCTGGCTCGCCATCCAGACCCACCGGGACGACAACGGGACCCTCCCCCACTCGGCGCTCTACAGCACGGTGGTGAAGCTCGAGCCGGTCGAGGAGCACATCATCCTCTCGGCGCTGAAGGTGCACGGCGAGACCGACCCCCACGGCATGGGCCTGGAGCTCGACCCCACTCGGCTGATGGTGCTCGGCGAGGACACCTGGGACCCGACCACGGCGCCGTTCGCCGCCGATGCACGGGCCTGCACGCTGTACTCGGGCGGGGCCACCGGCGCCGAGGCCTGCTTCGGCGAGCACGCCGAGGCCTACGGGGTGAACGAGGTGAACTTCAGCTTCGACACCCACCGCCACGAGCGCAGCCGCGGTCGGGTGGTGCTCACCGAGCGCGAGCTGGCCGCCGGCGACGTCTCCCTGAAGTACGTCTCCCGCCGCCTGAACCGCGACTACGCCCACAAGCACGGCATCCGCAAGATCCTCCAGAGCCTCTGGCACCAGGTCAGCCGGGCCCAGCAGGTCTTCGTGGTCGGCGTCATCCGCGAGGACGGCACCGTGGAGGGCGGCACCGGCTGGAGCGCCGAGCTGGCCCGCATGTGGCACAAGACGCTGTGGGTCTACGACCAGGAGCAGGAGGGCTGGTTCTCCTGGTCCCGGAACCGCTGGGAGCCCGGCGTGCCCGTGATCCAGTCGGAGCACGTCTGTGGCACGGGCACGCGCAAGCTCAACGAGGTCGGGCGCAGGGCGATCTCGGAGCTCTTCGAGAGGAGCTTCGCGCTCTACGAGGACTGAGGTCACCTCCAGGCGACGAGGGGTCGGCTGGGCGGTGGAGGGCAAGCGAGGCACCATCGACCTGGTGCCTCGGCACGATTGGCGAGCCGTTGCGCGGACACCGGTGCGTGGGTGGGCCGCCGGAGTGGCCCGTCAGCGCTCCACCGGCGCCGCGGCCAGGCTGCGCAGGGCGGGCAGCCCCTCGGGATCGCCGTCCCTCAGGGTCCAGTCATCGGGCACCCTGGCCTGGTAGAGCGCGTCCCCCGGGCCGAGGGCCACCAGGGTCTCGCCGGTCCAGGTGACGTCCACCAGGCCGGAGACGCCTGTCGTCACGAGGCTCGCCACACCGGCCTCGTCGAGCACCATGGCCACGCCGTCGCCGACCGCCACCGACCCCGTGTCCGTCGCCACGACCGCGGCCAGCTCGACGCCGTCGGCCTCGGGCAGAGAGGTCCAGCTCGTCCCGTCCGCACTGGTCCAGGCCCCCTCGCCGACGGCCACGAGCCCGCCCGGGGCGAGGGCCAGGTCGGCGATGCTGGCCCCGATGTCCCCGACCACCTCCCAGGAGGCACCGTCGTCCGAGGCGAGGACCGTCCCCGGCTCCGTGACCGCGAGGAACCCGCCGTCGGTGCCGGCCACCGCGACGAGGTCCTCGGTCTCACCGGTCACGACCGCGTTCCAGGACAGGCCGTCCCAGCTCCAGGCGGCCGAGCCTGCCTCGCCGACGGCGGCGAAGCGCTCGGGTCCCCAGGCGAGGTCGAACAGCCCCGGCGGGGCCGTGCCGGCCGCGGTGAGGCTGCTGTCGGTGGTGAGCAGGGACGTGCCCTCGACCCCGAGGGCCACGGCGCGCCCGGTGCCCGGGGCCACCGCACGCAGCTCCAGGGTGGGGTCCAGGCCCAGGGCGCCCCCCTCCCAGGTCTCGCCGCCGTCGGGCGAGGATCGAGCGGAGGCTTCGTCGCCCACCGCCAGGACGAAGGTGGGCGCCGAGGCAGTGAGCGGTCCGTGCACCGTCCCGGCTCCGGTCACGGCGCCGCCCTCGTCCGACAGCGAGGAGCCGAGCCGCAGGCGATCGGCCAACAACGGCCAGGCGCTCTCGGCGGCCAGGTCCGTCTCGCCGGCCCAGCCCGGGTAGGCGAGCTCCAGGACGACGGCACCTTCGTCGATGCCGAGCCCGTCCTCGGACAGGGCGTAGAGCTGGGTGAAGCGCGGATCCAGCTCGGCGTCTTCCACCTCGACGCTACCGGTCCACCACAGCTCGATCCGGCACCACTGCCCCACCGGCAGCACCAGCTCCAGCTCGACGTCGATGGAGACCTCCCGACCCAGCTCCACGATCTGCACCTCCGGCCCGGCGCAGCCCACGAGGTCGAGGCGGTCGACGACACCCTTGGCCCGGCTGGCCGGGCCCTGGAGCAGGTCCGCCCACCGGATCTTGGCGTCTCCGGGGTTGCCCACCACCACCCCCTCGTAGTGCTCGTCCGGGCTCGGACAGGCCAGGAGCAGGCCGAGCCAGGGGACGATCAACGCTCCTCCCCGCCGCGGCTGACCGGGAAGAAGTGGAGCTGGACCTGGATCACCCGCTCCCGGTCTGCTTCGGAGCCGTCGCAGATCTCCAGGAAGCGGCGCATCATGCCGTCCAGCTCCCGCTTCAGCTCGGGCAGCAGCGCCTCGGGCACGGCGACCGTCATGGCGGAGAAGTGGCGCTCGGTGGAGCGGAAGCGACCGATGGCCTCCCGGGCGAGGGCCAGCATGCCCTGGTGGTAGGCGTGGACCGCCAGTCCCGTCACCTGGGGCGGCGTCACCACCGCCAGCTCCCTGGGACGGAGGCGATCACCGACCCGCTCCACGAGGCCCAGCTCCACCACCGAGGCCAGGGCCTGGGCGGCCTCCTCCGGGGTGATGGGAGGCCGCACGGCCCGTGCGATCCACTCCGGCTCCTCCTGGAAGTCCTCCAGAGCCGTCAGCTCCCGGACGACCGGGTAGTACCAGTGGGTCAGGAAGGCGTAGCTCTCGCCCTGCAGCGCGTGGGCCTCGCCGAAGCGGCGGGTCGCGGCGACGTGCCTCCAGGCCTCCCGTCGCTCGCTGTCCGTCTCCGCCTGGTCCAGGGCGACCAGCGCCGCGAAGTAGTCCGCCTCGTCCTCGTCGAGCTTCAGCGCACGGGCAAAGGCCTCCAGCAGCTCGCGGGTCAGGTTGCGCCGGCCCGAGATGGTGTCGCTGAGCAGGCTCGGGGAGGATCGGCCCGTCCGGCGCACGAAGGCCCGGTGGCTGAAGCGAGGGTTGACCGCCTTCTTGGCCTCGTACCACTCCCTCAGGTAGACGCGGTAGTCCAGGTAGGCGTAGACCGAGGGGATCTCCACGCAACGGAGGATACTGGAGGCGGGGGTGCGGTGGGCTGACCACGGCCATGCCTGGGTCAGCGGGTCGCTGACGGCGCAGTCGGCCACCGACACGGCCTGGAGGGAGCCCGTCCGGCCCCGACATCACCGCACCGCCTCCGTCCCCGACGCCGGCGCATTGCTCTCAGGCAGCAGCCGCCTGACCTCCGCGAAGGCCCGCTCCAGCACCGCGAAGCGTCCGCTCCCGGCCTCGGAGACCCGGAAGGCGGGCCCGAAGCGCAGGCTCACGGGCTGAGGCCGCATGCGCTCGTCCCGCGCGAAGAGCCGCTCCGCGCCGAAGTGGCCCACCGGCACGACCACCAGCTCCGCGGGCCTGCGGACCCACCGCTGGACGCCGCGCAAGAAGGACTGGAGGCGGCCGTCGGGGCTGCGGGAGCCCTCCGGGTAGATCAACACCGGGCCCCGCTCCAGACGCCAGGCCTCGGCCTGGGCCTGGTTCTGCAGGGCCAGGCGGGCGATGTCCCGCGGTCCCAGGTCCCCCCCCTCGGTGGCGACGGCCGCGGACTGGGGGGTCTTCAGGGTGTTGAGACCGAGGGTGGCGAAGCGCCTGTAGGCGTCGGTGTAGACCTTGGGGCCCGCCACCACGAGCACCTCGTCCGCCAGGGCTGCCCGGCCCGTCGCCGCCAGCAGCCCATCCAGGACCTGCGTGTCGACATAGCTGAGGTGGTTGCAGATCCAGACCTGGGGCTGTCCGGCGACCGCGTCCAGGTGAGCCAGGCCTTCGACCGAGCTGCCGGCGGCAAGCTCCAGGAGGTGCTGCCGGGAGACGCGCCGGGCCACGGGATCGGCCTCGAACACGCGGTAGCCCTCGCCCGACGCCGCGTAGGAGGCCAGGGCGGTGCGCAGCTCGACATCCGAGATCCCCACCACCACTTCGGCCACCGACCGCTGCAGGCCCTCCACCACCTCGGGCTCGGCGAGCACGCGGGCGCACACGAAGGCAGGAAGGAGCTCTCGGACCTCCGCAGGAGACAGGCGTGCGAGGACGGTGGGATCCATGAAGCCGCAGCTATCTCCACCGGCCCCGCTGTCGAGGGGCTGTTCGGCGGTGGAGTCGCCGGTGGAGGGTTAGCATGGCGTCGTTGGAAGGCAGCATCCCCGCGCCGATCCTGGAAGCCGACGAGGCGCTCCACGAGCTGTACCGGCGCGTGCACTTCTCCCGGTTCCTCAACCCCATCAATGCACCCGAGGCTCGCCGGAGCTTCCTGGCCGGGGCCCAGGTGCCGGCCTTCGAGTACCAGCCCGCCACCTGGGCCGACGACGAGCTCCGGCTGCTGGACCGCCTGGGTCCCCCCGACGACCACCCTCTCGGCCGGCTGCTCTCCGACGCCATCAGCGGCACGCGCTGCTTCATCGTGGCGCTGCGAGACCGCACCGCGGACTCCTTCGATGCCCTCGCGCACCACGCCGACTGGTACCCGGACCGGGCCACCCTCTCCGCGGCCCGGAGCGAGACCCGAGACCACGACCTGACCGCCTACACGCTCCAGGCCGGCCCGGTGGCCGCGGCCCTCCAGGAGGCCCTCCAACAGCGGGGCCTGGACGGCTGGGGGGTGGAGATGGACCCGGTGATGTCCGCCCGTGTGCTGGTGGACGGCGCCAAGCGCCTGATCAAGGTCAGCCCGAGGGCGCGTTTTCGGGAGCGCGACGTCGACCGCCTCATCGCCCACGAGGTCGAGGTCCACGCCTGGCGTTCAGCCAACGGCCGGCGCCAGCCGCTGAGGATCTTCAGCACGGGGCTGCCCGGCTCCCTGGAGACCGAAGAAGGCCTGGCCATGGTCGCCGAGGAGCTGGCGAGCGCCTCGAGCCCGGGCAGCGCCTGGCGGCAGTCCGTGGTCGTGCGGGCCATCGACCTGGGACGTCGCCTGGGCTTCCGTGAGCTGCACCGCGAGATCACGGGGCTCGGGGGTCCCGGCCTGGCCTGGGGGGTGTGCCTGCGGCTCAAGCGGGGCCTCGCCGACCCTGGCGAGCCCGGCGTCTACGCCAAGGACATCGTCTACTACCGGGGCATGCGACGGGTGAAGGCCTGGCTCCAGGCCTCCAACGACGTGGCCCACCTCTACGTGGGCAAGGTCGGCATCGACGACCCCGTCGCCGACTGGATCCGCGACGGCTGGCTCACGCCCCAGCCGGTCCCACCGCTCTTCTCCAGCCGCGCAGTCGCCTGATCAGTCCACCTGGATGAGGTCCCTCATGGTGGGGAACTCCTCGCGGAAGAGCGCCTCCACCCCGAGCTTCATGGTGGCGGTCGCGCTCGGGCAGGTGTTGCAGGCACCGACGAGCTGTACGTAGACGTCGTTGTCCTCGATCTTCACCAGCGAGATGTCGCCGCCATCACCCTGCAGCGCCGGCCGGACCATCTCGTCCAGGATCTCCTGGACGGCGTCCATGGTCAGGGGAAGCCCGGCGATGTCCTCCGTCGCAGGGGCCTCCGTCGCAGGGGGCTCTGTCGCAGGGGGCTCCGTCGCAGGGGACTCCGGCTCCAGCTCCAGCTCCGCCTGGGGTTCCGGCGTCGGCGGGCGGTTGGCGGTCTCCGCCTGCCAGGCACGGGTGACGTCGGGACCGGGGGTCTCCGGGCGTCCACTGGCCAGGTCCAGGGCCTTCTTCAGGCCACGCTTCAGGGTAGACCGGATCATGGGTGGGCTCCAAGGTCGGGGATGGAGGACAGGATAGCTCGACGGGGGCCCGACGGCAGGCCCGCCCGGATCGGGTAGGCGGAGCGTGGATCGTCGAGGTCCCCGGCGTGCTATACGACCTCACCTACGTCGATTGGGTCGGTTCGATGCTGCCTTCTTCCAAGGACCACATCCGGGTCGTCGCTGCCGAGATCGAGCGCGACGGCCGCTACCTCATCACCCAGCGAAACCCCCACGCGGTGTTGCCCCTGCTGTGGGAGTTCCCAGGCGGCAAGGTCGAGCCGGGCGAGACCGACGCCGAAGCCCTGTCCCGCGAGCTGCGCGAGGAGATGGGCATCGAGGTGGTGGTGGGAGACCGTGCCATGCACGTGTCCCACGAGTACGACAGCTACACCCTGGACCTGATGGTCTACCGGGTCCAGATCCGCGAGGGCACGCCACAGCCCCTGACCGTGCACGCGGTGAAGTGGGTCAAGCCGACCGAATTCGCCAACCACCAGTTCCCCGGCGCCGACCAGCAGACCGTGGACGCCCTGCTGGGTCGCTGACCACCCGGGGGGCGCATGGCCCGGTCCAACTACTGCCCCCAGTGCATGACCACCTTCGTCACCGAGGAGGTCCGCTGCCCCAACCTCGGCTGCGCCCGGGCGCGCCCGGACGGCGGCTGGGCGATCGTCATGGGCGAGGGCGACGTCCTGGACCGGCACTACCGGATCCAGCGCCCGCTCGCCGTGGGTGGCGCGGGTCTCTGCTACCTGGCCCTGGAGATCGACGACGAGGGCGAGGCCCAGCCCCCCGACCTGGCGATCAAGGTCCTCTATGCCCAGCGGGACAGCGGCCCCTTCCTCCGCCGCCTGGCCAACGAGGCCCAGATCCTCCAGGACCTGGACAACGACCACATCGTCGAGTGCCGCGGCTTCGTCCAGCGCACCGGGCACGCGCCGTATCTGGTCACCCTCTACGAGCGGGGCGGCAGCCTGGCCGACCACGTCGAGTCCCAGGGGACCCTGGACCCGACCCGCGCAGCCGGCGTGATCGTGCAGATCCTGCACGCCCTGTGCGTGGCCCATGAGCGTGGTGTCGTGCACCGCGACCTCAAGCCCCAGAACGTGCTGCTGCGAGAGCGGGTGGCGGTCGGGGTGATCCCCCGGATCCGGGTCGTGGACTTCGGCATCGCCAAGGTCTCCGGCGCCATGGGGGCTGGCCTGACCTCCGTCGGGTCCTTCGTGGGCACGCCGGAGTACGCCGCACCCGAGCAGTTCTCGGGGGGCCTCGCCACGCCGGCCACCGACGTCTACGCCGTCGGCGCCCTGCTCTACTTCCTGCTCCTGGGCCGGTCGCCGATCCGGTTCAGCCACCGGATGGACATCGCCCACTCCTACGAGGAGATGCGCACCCAGATCCCGCCGAAGCTGCCCCCGGAGCTGGGGACGTCCCGCGAGGTCGCGGTGCTCCAGGCGGTGCTCGACCAGACGATGACGCAAGGTCCCGGCGACCGCGCGACGGCACGAGAGGTGATCGCGACCCTGGAGCGCCTGCCCGGGGTGCAGGCCCCCGAGCTCCCGCCTCCGAGCGGCCCGACCAGCGTGCGCGGCCCCGCCCTCTCGACGCCGCTGCCCACCACGCTGGGGGGAGAGTCGAGCGAGACCATCGTCGCCTGGATGGGCAAGGACGCCGTGGAGGTGAAGCACGACGAGGGCTCCGACCTGTCCCTCGACGACCTCTTCGGCTTCCACGAGGCGCCCGCGGTCGAGGAGCCGCCCAGGCGGCCCCGCCCCGGTCCACAGGCCGCCGAGCAGCCCCCACCCCGGCCGCCCCGGCGCGCCGCAGTGACCTGGGAGCCCGAGGATCCCCGCTCGCTGCCGAGCCCCCTGCCCGACCGGGCCAAGCCGCTGCTGGACCTGCTGGGCCGGGTCCGTGCCGCCGACCGCGGGCCGCTGATCCGCGATCTCGAAGCCCTGCCCGAGTCCGACCTGTCCGTGGCCCGGGCCCTGGCGGTCGCCGGCACACCGGGTCAGAAGCGGGGTGTGCTGCTGCTGTTGGCCGCCGAGAGCCGACGGGAGTGGGCGGATCTCGCGGAGAGCATGCTGCGTGACCGGGACCCGGACGTGCGGACCTGCGCCGAGCAGAGCCTGCGCATGCTGGGACTGGACGACTGAGGTCGACGGACGCGGCAGCCGGCCCGTCGTCCTCGGCGGCCTGGCGATCGACTTCGACCGGGGCACCGCCGGCGACCCCCAGCTCACCAACGGGGCCGACGAGGTGATCCTGACCGTCGGCAGCAGCACCGTGGACGAGGTCCGGTACGACGGCGGCGGCACCAGCCGGCGCGAGGCCGCCTCGTCCCATGGCATCGACGAAGGGACTCCCGGCGCGGACAGCGACGCCTGCACCGGGAGCTGAGGAGGTCTCCCAGGAGGGTGAGCGGCGTTGCCACCCGGTCTCTCCCGGTGGGGAGCGCGTCGGAGAGGTCACTGCGCTCCGTCTCGCGGCGCTGCTGGGCCGGGTAGGGGTGCCCTGGGCCCGTGATGTTCACCGGAACGCTGCTGCGGCCGCCGATCCGCGGCGTCCGCAGTAGCGTTGGGGTTAACACCACGGGCTGAGAGAGGTCTGGACAGCGCACGCGGACCGAAGTCGGCGAGTCGAGACTCATCCAGGGGACTTCGGTCCGCAGCAGGCAGCGAGACGGACCGGAGTCGGGGGGTCGAGGCTCAACTCCGGGACTTCGGTCCGCCATCGGGTCTGTGGCCGGACCGAAGTCGACGAGTCGAGACTCATCCAGGGGACTTCGGTCCGCCCAGCGCCGGAGCCTTGTCTCTCTCCGAGCCCGAGCCTACCGCGCCGGCAGCGCCGAGAGCAGCTCGCTGACCTCCTGGAGGTCGGCGTCCGCAGAGCCGGCGGCATCGATGGCATCACGGGCGTCGTCGACCGTGCCCTGGCCGTAGACCGCGTCGGCGTAGGCGATCAGCGCGTTGGCCTTGGCCAGCTCGTCGGCCGGGGCCGCCAGCAGCTCGGACAGGGTCGCCTCCACGGTGACCACCTTGTCCTCCCGGGTGTCGGGATCCTGGAAGGTGACCTCGAAGGTGAACGCCGGCTCCTCTTCGTCGTCCAGGCAGCCCTGGATGGTCTGGTGGTAGAGCATCGCGTCGTTGGGGGCGAGGTGCTGGGGGTCGACCTCGTCCGGATCCAGCGACATCTCCTCGCCGCGGAACTGCTCGATCACGAAGCCCGGAGGCAGGGTCAGGGCCAGGCGCACGTCCCGGGCGGCGATCTCCAGGTTGGAGAGGAAGCGGTCCGTGGCGAACATCGCCGCCGCCTCCTCGGCGCTGTCGACGTAGATGTGGGCGCCCTTGCCGAGGTCGCTGATCTCGTCCATGAAGGGCGCGGAGTAGCCACCGGGATTCGCCACGCCGACCGCCGTGAGGTAGATGCCCTCCTCGGACTGGTCCGCAGCCCCACCGCCGATGATCTCCTCCTCGGTGACGCCGGTGTTGGCGCCCCCGTCGCTGATCAGCACCACCCGACTCAGGGTGTCGGCCGAGGCGTGCTTCTCGGCCAGCTCGTAGGCCTTGGACAGACCGGCGGCGAGGTTGGTGGAGCCGCCGGAGCGCAGCCGCCAGTTGGCGAAGTCGAGGCGCCAGTCGTTGGGGCCCGAGACCTCGCGGCCGTCGAGCAGGACCTTCGGGGTGCTCTCCCAGGTCACGAGGCTGATGATGTCCCCGTCGCGCAGGTTGGAGTTCAGTGCCGTCAGCACGTCCTGGGCCCGCTCGAGCGGCTCTCCGCCCATCGAGCCCGAGGTGTCGACCGAGAACACCAGGTTGGCCGGGCGCCGCGCCGCGCCGACCAGCGGCTCGCTGACCACGCCCACCAGCAGGTCGTACTGGCCCTCCTGGCCGGCCACGGGCCGGAGCTGGGGCACGACGCGCAGGGTGTCGCGGTCGGCGAGCTGGAAGTCGAAGTCGTAGTAGTTCAGGAACTCGTAGTACTTGGGAGAGCCGTAGGGGGTGCGGTCGTTCTCGATCGCGTGGCGGACCAGGGCCGGCTGGGCCTGGGAGTTGGAGTCGTCGGCGCTCATGTGGATGGTGCGGGCCTCGTCGATCGCCCGATCGCAGACGTCGTACTCGTCCTCCTCCTCGGTGTCCGTCGTCTCCAGGGGATCGCCGGGGAAGCCGGTGTCGGCGGACTCGTAGGCGGCGACGCCACCGTAGCCATAGTCGGCGCAGGCGATGAGGGCGGTGAAGAGCAACATGGGACCTCCTGGTGTCGGACTTCACCGGAGAGCAAGGGACGTGCCTTGTCTCAAGTGGTTGGAATTCCAGGTGTCACAGATCGCTCAGAGCGTGGCGCCACGACATCGGTGCCGTGGTCGGGGGCTGCTCAGAGCTCCGTCACCTCGGTGACCATGTAGAAGCCGATGCTGCTGGAGTTGTAGCCACCGGAGCTGTAACCACTGGCGTAGTCGCCGCTGGCGTAGCTCGAGTAGTTGTAGCCGACGTGGTCGCCGAAGCCCGAGTGGTCGGTGGAGCCCGAGGTGGTGTAGTCGTAGTAGACGTAGACGTAGCTGCCACAGTCCACCGCCGTCGCCAGGCCATAGTAGTAGCCCTCGACCACCGGCAGTCCGACCTGGCCGCTGTCGAGCCACTGGGCCCCCGAGGACACGGACTTCGACGTGCTCCACTCCGTGGTCCAGGCGGACGACGAAGAGGTCGCACTGAGCATCACCAGGTCCACCGTGCAGCTCCCGGCGGGGTTGATGTAGACCTGCCAGCTCTCCAGCGTGGCCGTCGAGTCGGCCTTGAAGACGCTCCAGTAGCTGGAGCCACTGAGCGTGGTGCTGTAGGTGCTGCCGGCGACGGTGTGATTGGTGGCGCTCTCGCACCCGTAGTAGTCGCAGCCGAAGGTCGCGTCGGCGCCTGGCTCGTAGAAGGCGGCCGCGCCCGTGGGGTAGATGCTGTAGGGACTGTTGGCGTCGGAGCCGCCATGGGTGCCGAAGTCGCAGGTGGTGCTGTCCAGGGTGGCGTAGGTGCCCGAGAGGTAGAAGGCGCCGCCGTAGCCGGAGCCTGCGGTGTTGGTGTCGAAGCCGGCGCTCGCCCCGCTGCTCGCGTTGCAGGTCACCGCGGAGGTGTTCGACCAGCCGTCGACGTAGAAGGCGCCGCCATCATAGGCCGCCGTGTTGCCCGTGAACACGGTGTCCGTGGCGTCGACGGTTGCGCTGCCCCCGTAGCCGTAGACGTAGGCGACGCCGCCGTAGTAGTCCGCGGTGTTGCCCTCGAAAGTGGTGTTGTCGAGGGTCACCTGGGTGCCGCCGTCGTTGAAGAAGGCGCCACCGTACATCGCCTGGTTGTTGCGGATCTCCGAGTCGGTGACGGTGACGTCGCAGGAGTTGGCGAAGGCGCCACCCATCTCCGCGTAGTTGTTCTCCATCACCACGTTGGTGAGGGTGGCCTTGGTGCTGGCGCCCCCACAGGCCAGCGCACCGCCGGTGTCGTAGCCGATGCCGACGGCGTCGTAGCTGCCGTAGCCATCGCTCAGGGTCACGTCGTAGACATCGATGCTGACCCCGCTGAGGGAGTTCCAGATCACCGAGGCCTGGTTGGCGCCGCTGAGCACGACCTGGTCCCGATCGCCGTTCTGGCTGTAGATCCTGACGCTCTTCACGGCGGCGATGGACACGTCGAAGGTGCCATCGCAGAAGACCAGGTCGCCGGCCGTGGAGGCGGTGTAGCTGGCCACGCTGCCACCCGAGCCGGTGACCGACGAGGTGATGTCGGAGTAGGTGCCGGAGGTGTCGATGAACGACGCCATGGCGTCTTCGGAGGTCGACGCGTCGCAGTCGGTGTCCACCCCGTCGCACAGCTCGCTGGCGCCCGGGTTCACCCGCCAGGTGCCGTCGTCGCAGTCCGTGTTGTCGGTGACATAGCCGGGCGGGGTGAGACACCCGGTGGTGCTGCTGCCGGCGTCGGTGCTGCCGTAGCCGTCGCCGTCGCCGTCCAGGTAGGAGGTGATCGTCACCCCCTCGTCGATGTTGCCGTCGCAGTTCTCGTCGGTGCTGCCGTCGCAGACCTCGGTGGCGCCGGGGTTGATCGAGGCGTCGCCGTCCTGGCAGTCGGTGCTGTTCGAGACGTAGCCGGAGGGCGCCGAGCAGGCCTCCGTGGTGATCAGCGAGGTCCCGTAGCCGTCGTTGTCGACGTCCCGGTAGTAGGTGGTGGTGACGCCCTCGTCGACGTCGCCGTCACAGTCCTGGTCCGCGCCGTCGCAGACCTCGGTGGCGCCGGGGTAGGTGCCACTGTCGT
>CAZCVP010000215.1:0-13856 GCA_964501915.1 uncultured Enterobacterales bacterium | reverse complement strand
GCGCGAGGACTCCGTGCTCGCCGCCGGGGCCTACTGGTACTGGATCGCCCACCGGGCGTCGCTGGGGCCCGGACCGTAGCGGCTCAGGCGATCCAGGGCCCACCGGCCGCCCGCTCGATCCGGCCGTCCCGGTGGAGCACGCCGGTGAGGCGATCTCCCTCGGCGACGTAGAGCCAGGGGGGCAGGGTCAGGCCCACCGGATCCGCGAGCCGCCGGGTGTGGAGGCCGTCGACGATGGCCCGGAAGGTCCCGTCGTCCACCAGCTCCTGGCGGGCGGCGATGATGCCGCGGTCGCTGGGCACGCCCAGGTAGACGGGGTCGGCCTGCGCCACCTCGTGCAGGCCCGCCAGGGCACCGCCGACCAGGAGGTGGGTCGCGGCGAGGGGCCCGCCGAGGCTCCAGGTCCGGCGCTCCAGGGGCTTGGCCTCGATGCGGGGCCCCGAGACCTCGAAGCGCTCCACGCCGGCCATCGCCCGCAGGCACTGGCCCTCGGCGACGGTGGCGGCGGCGTCGCGGCGCTGGAACCAGGCCAGGTCCAGGTCCTGGGTCCGGGTCCCGACCCACTCCTGGAAGATGACCCAGGGGACCTGGCCGGGGTCGGCCAGGCTCAGCAGGCGCCGGCGCACCAGGCCCTCGATCCCGGCGTGGTCCGGGGGGACCACCCGCAGCACCACCGCGCCTCCCCGGGCCATCATCGAGGTCCTCCGGGCAGCACCAGCATCAGCTGTGTGCGACCGAGGAAGTCCACGGCGGCCTCGAGGGCGGAGAGATCGCCGGCCTGGGTCAGGAGCGCCCGGAGCCACCGGGAGAGGAGCTCGCTGCCGACCAGGGCCGGCCTCGTTCGCCGCAACAACCTCTGACGGGCTTGTTCGTCGAGCTGACCGGCAGCGCGGGCCCTGGAGAAGGCGCCCGCGACGTCGGCCACCGCCAGCTCGAAGGCCGCACGGGCGACCCCCCAGGCCCGGAGCTGCTCGGCGAAGTTCGTGACCCCGGGGGCGAACGTCCTCGAGGTCATGGAGTCCCTCCGACCCCGCCCGGGGGACTGCGAGCAGCTCTTCGATCCGCGGGTCCTCGCCGGTGCCCAGGGCGCCTACGACCGGATCTGGGAGAAGCCGCCGATGATCCGGGCCAAGCGCCACCAGGTCCAGGTGCGGGTGCGCGTGGCCCGGGGCCTTGAGTTCGGCCTGGAGACGCCGGCCGCGCACGGCTTTCCCGGAGGCTACCGCCAGGTGGCTGACTACCTGCGCCCGGACCCGATCTGGATCTGCTGGAAGTACACCGCGGTCGGGCAGCCTCTGGGCATGGCCTTCGACGGACTGGTGGCCTTCGAGGACCGCTGGGCCTGGTTCCCGCGACCCTACCTCGTCGTCCGACACCTCCTGAGCCAGGGGCCGTGAGCGAAGCCTGGGTGATGTTGCTGTGGATGGCCGCGGGGGTCGTCCTCTTCGTCGTGCTGCTGGTCCTGCCGATGCGCTGGGCCCGGCGCCGCCGGGAGGGCCGCCTGGTCGCGGGCATGCAGCACGTCGCGCAGGTCACCGGGTTCCGGCTGGGGGTCACCGGGTGGGGTGTGCTCGGCGGGCTCCAGGGCGAGCTGGAGGGGTGCGTGGTCCAGGTCGAGGTGTCCCTGAGGTCCGGGCTGCCGCGGCTCGCCGTGCGCCACCCGGCGAACCCGATGTTCGAGCTGGACAAGCGGGCCGTTCGGGCGGGCACCGTGGGCTGGCTCGCCGGACTGGATCCCGAGGCCGTCCAGACCCTCGAGCGCTGGCTGAAGGTCCCGGGCTTCCGCTCCTTCAAGGGGGCGCTCGTCCTGGAGATGGGGCCGGACTTCCGGGAGGTCCCGGAGCTGGCCCACGCCGTGGCCCACCTGGTGGCCGAGATCACCCGGGCCAGCCGGACGTGAGCCTCGGGTCCCTACAGGTCGACGGCCGGTGCTCCCTGCGTGCGGTGGACTCCCCCGCCGAAGAAGGAGCCGCCGGCCAGGTACCACGGAAGTCGGGCGAGCAGCTCGACCGCGCCCTCGGCCTCGATCGGTCCGTGACCTGCGGGCACGATGCCCTTGAACCACCGCCCGGAGCGGCTGAAGCCCTCGTACTCGACGGCGTAGTGCAGCCACTGCCTCGAGCACACGGTGCAGGTCCAGGTGACCACGTCTCCGTAGCGACCGTTGGTGCGATCCACGCCGACGAAGGTCCGGGTGCGGGCCCCCTGGCGGGGTCCGGCGCTCAGGCAGCTACAGTCCGGCTTGCTCATCGTCCTCACCGTATTCCATGGCGGGACGGCTGGCAGGGTCGGGGATAGCCGGAGTCATGGCTGCGAAGCTCAACCTCCCCGAGGGCCTGGAGGCCGAACTCACCGACCTGGTGGCCCGCGGCCTGAAGATCGCCGCCGTGCGGCGGTGTCGCGAGGTCACGGGAGCGGACCTGGCTACCGCCGTCGAGGCCGTGGAGCGCCTGCGGGTCCGCCCCTCCCCGGCCACGGTGATCTGGTTCCCCACCCACCGTCGAGCCTTCTTCGCCGTACCGGTGGGCCACGACCTCCCACCGGGGACGCTGGAGCTCCACAACGTCGCCGGGGAGGTGGTCCACACCGACATCTCGGCTCTCGCGGCCTTCTCCATCTCGCCCGCCGCGGCGGCCTCGCGCATCGGCCGCGACGCTGCCCAGCCCGCTCCGCGACCCCAGGGGCCGCATCGCTTCGACGGGGCGGTGGTGGGCTGGGCCGACCATCCACGGATCGCCCGGCGCCTCATCGAGCTGTTGGCCCCCCACCTCTCCCCGTCCCAGCTCGAAGAGCTCGAGGACTACCACCGGGACCGCCAGTGGCTGCTGGTGGCCGAGTTCGGAACGCAGTTCCTCGACGACAACCAGGGCCGCCTGGACGATGCGGACTTCCGCCTGGTGTCCGAGGGCCGGGTGGCGCTCGGCGGCTACCCGCTGGACGAGGTCTACCGCTCGTCGGGGTGACGTCCTTCAGCCCCTCTGGCCAGCGCCCGCATGCGCTCCCAGAGGCCCTTGCTCCAGTGGGAGCGTCGCTCCAGATCCCGGTGGGGCGGCGCCGTCACGGTGAGTCCACGGGACCGGCCCGCTCCGGCCTGTTCGACCCGGTAGTCGATCACCCCGGTGCCGATCCAGGCGGCCACCTCGGTCGGCGGCAGCGCCTGGGGACGGGGACCCTCGACGAGGGCCACGTCCCAGCCTGAGCGGTCGGGAAGGGGGCCCACGGTCAGGCGAGCGTCCTCGAAGACGCCCCGGTGCCAGGTGGGCAGGTGTGCGCGAGCGAGCCGGACCAGCACCGGATCGGCCGGCACCACGTGGACGCGCTCGACGCCCGGTGTCGACAGGACCTCTGCGGCCACACCGCCCGTGTCGCCACCCCAGACCAGCACGCTGCGGGGCGACGGGTGGGCGGCCAGGGCGGGCATGGCCAGCGCCTGGTGCCACAGGGGAGCGTCGCGCTCACAGAGGTGCAGACGGTCGTCGAGGAAGAGGCAGCGCCCCAGGCCCGGCCCTTCGCCCAGGACGATCCGCTGCCGGGGGCTGTCGTGGCGCTCCAGCACCCGTGAGAGGCGGTAGGCGTGGCGTCGCCCCCCGCGCCAGCCGTCCGACAGCTCGAGGGGGGCCGCGGCCGGGCGCCAGCCCAGGGCCTCCAGGGCGTCCAGCGAGGCGGGCTCGTCGCGGTAGACGTCCACGGTCACCAGGGCCTGCTCGGGCCAGGTGTGCAGCGCGGCCCAGGCTCCCCCGGTCCGGCGTACCCAGGAGGTGCCCTGGGGCTCGAAGCGCTGGATCCGGTCTTCGCCGGCGGGCAGCCCCAGCAGCTCCAGTGCCCGCGCCAGGTCCCTGTCGGGTTCCCGGGCCACGAACACGCCGGAGCACGGGCTCAGCGCCATGTCGCCCCCGGCTCGGGCGCCCAGGTCAGCCCGGCCCAGGTGTCGGTCGACCAGGGCGCGAGGGGCCGCTGGGGGGGGCGTGACACCACGAAGGTCCAGTGTCGCCCGTGGCTCTCGATCCACCGGGAGTAGGGCAGGGCCTCCTCGAACACCACGCGGACCCTGGTCAGGGCCGCCGGATCGGTCGATGGGCCCAACCCGAAGGCCACCACGCCTCCGGGTGCGAGGGAGCGCTCGACGGTCCGCAGGGCGTCGGGGCCGAGGGCGGGTTCCAGCCCGTCGTCCGTGAGGTCCACCAGCACCACGTCCCAGCTTCCCGGGGTCTCGGCGACGGTTCCGAGGAAGTCCCGGTGGCGCACCTGGAGCCTCGGGTCGTCCCAGGCACCCAGTCCGGGCAGGTAGGCCTGGCAGGCGTCCACCACCTGGCGGTCGAAGTCGACCATCAGGACCCGCTCCACGCGGTCGTGCCGCAGGACCTCCCGGGCCACGGCCCCTTCTCCACCGCCTCCGATCAGCACCGAGCGCGGGGCCGGATGGGCACACAGGGCAGGGTGCACCAGCGCCCGGTGGTAGTCGCCCTCGTCGGCGGTGGCGGACTGCAGGACGCCGTCCAGGTAGAGGGCGCGTCCGTGGCGGATCGTGTCCACCACGAGCAGGTGCTGGTGGTCCGAGCGGCTCTCGAAGACGATCCGGTCGACCTCCAGGTCGAGGGTCACTCCGCCGCTACGGGGGGTGCCCAGCAGGGTCCGGCGTCCGCCGGGAAGCTCCCGAAGTCCCGTCGGGGCCGCTGAGCCGCGATCGAGGAGCTGGGTGTCCAGGTCGGCGGGTTCGAAGGTCCGACGCACGATGTGCTCCGCCCCGTCGGGGTCGAAGGGAGAGCAGGAGAAGATGTCGGCGTAGAGCGTGCCTTCGGCCGGCGAGGTGTGGACCGAGGCGTGGGACTCGCTCAGGAGCACCACCCCAGCCAGCCCGTCGGGCCGCACGTGGACCAGCGGCTCACCGATCCGGGTGAGTCCGAGCGCGTCGGGCAGCTCCCGGAGGCAGGCCGAGACCCGGTCGGGGTCCGCGAGCCCGGCCCTCGGGCAGCCCCGTGCTCGGGCGATCCAGTGGGTGCCGAGGTGGCGCATGGCCCGGGTCTAACCAGGACCACCCGCCTGCCCCCGCGAGCCCGTCACCTGCTCTACGCTTCGGCGGCGACGTCCGGAAGCCCCCGATCCCCGAGTCAGCCGTGCCGCCGCCGGAGCCTCACCAGCCCGATCAACATCCCGAGCAGGCCCAGGCCCGCCGGGGTCGAGCCCGGGGAGGACGCCGAGCAGCCACAGCCCTCGGCCCAGGTCTCCGGCGTGCCGTCGACACCGGTGTCGTCGAGGTCTTCGGTGTCGCCGGGGGTCGCGGTGTCTCCCGTGTCTCCTGCTTCTCCCGTGTCTCCCGTGTCTCCGGGGTCACCGCTGCCCACCACGAAGTCCTGCTCCTCCGCCCAGTCGCTGGCGAGGCCGACCTCGTCCGTGGCGCGGGCCGACCAGCGATAGCTGCCCACGTCCAGGGCGTCGGGGGCCCAGGTGGTCGTGCCGGCGGGGTCTTCTTCGATGCCCGCCACCTCCTGGACCGTGGCACCGTCCGAGTCGAGGACGAGGAAGTCGTAGCTCAGCAGGTCGCCGTCGGGGTCGGTGCTGTTGACCACCTCCAGGCTCTCGCCGTCCGCGAAGGCCGCGCCGTCGACCGGACTGCGCAGGGTGGGGACCGACGGGGCCTCGTTCTCGGTGTCGACGAAGAAGGTGCCCTCCTCCCAGTCGCTGTACGCTCCGCCGTCGCTCGCCAGCACCCGCACGTGGTACCAGGCGTTGTCGACCAGTGCGTCGGGGATCCAGGTGGTGGTGCCGTCCTCCCCGGAGTCCAGGGTGGCGGTCTGGTGCGCGTCGGAGCCGTAGCTGGCGTCGGTGTCCAGCTCGAAGACGTGCACGACGGCTCGGCCCTCCGGGTCCACCCCGTCGAGCACGGCGATCTCGGGGGTCAGGGTGGCGACGGCCAGCCCTTCCTCGGGGGCCAGGAGGGTGGGGGCGCTGGGGGCCGCGTTGTCGGTGTCCGTGAAGAAGCAGGCGGTCTCGCTCAGCTCACCCTCGAGGCCCTCGTCATCGGTGGCGAACCCGTACCAGCACCAGGTCTCCCCTTCGCCCAGGAGACCGTCCGGGGTCCAGCTCGCGGTGGAGCCATCGCCGCTGATGCTCGAGGTGGAGTCCACCTCGGCTCCGTCGGCATCGGTGAGGACGAAGGAGTAGGTCAGGGCGTCCCCGTCCGGGTCCGAGGCCTCGTCCAGCACCAGGGTCGGGGAGAGCACGGCCACCGTGGAGCCTTCGAAGGGGGCGTTGATGCCCGGCGCTCCGGGGGCCTCGTTCTCCGTGTTGTAGAAGAAGCTCCAGGTGTCGCTCCACCCGCTCGAGGTGTAGGCGTCGCTGGCCGAGGCCCACCACCAGTAGGAGGTGTTCTCCACCAGGGTCCCATCGACGGTCCAGGAGGTCTCTCCAGAGGCGCCCTCGGACAGGCCGGAGGCCGACGCGACCCACACGCTCATCGCCTCGTCTTCGAAGATCTCGAAGTCGTAGAGCAGGTCTTCGCCGACGGGACTCTCCGCGTTGAAGACGACCAGGTCCACCGCCGGGTCGGTGACCTCGCTGGCGTCTCCGGGGCTGGAGAGCTCGGGGATGGAGGGGCCGTCGTAGGCCGCGGGATCGGTGCCGACGGCGAACTCCTCGGCGTTGGTGCGCCCGTCACCGTCGGGGTCCGCGGCGGCGTCGCTCCCGTCGCCGGGATCCAGGGCGTTCTCGGTCTCCCAGGTGTCGCTCATGCCGTCGCCGTCCTCGTCGAGGATCAGGACCTCGAGGGACCAGGAGATCGAGTCGGAGTCGCCGTCGTCGTCGGTGACCTCCAGCTCCAGGGAGTGGCTGCCGACGTCCGCCCAGCCCGGGGCCCAGTCGACGGCTCCGGTGGCGCTGTCGAGGGTGGCCCCCGAGGGGACCGTGCCCGACCATGCGTGGCTGTCGTCGGTCCCGGGGTCCGTCACCGCCGGGCTGAAGCTGTAGGCCTGGCCCTCCTGGACCTGGGTGTCGGGCGTGCCCTCCAGGGTGGGGGCGACGTTGGCCACCTCCGCCGAGATCGAGGCGCTGGCCGTGCCGCCGTCGTCGTCTACCACCTCACAGGTGACCACGAAGGTCCCGTCGTCCCCGTAGGTGTGGGAGGCGCTGGTGCCGGTGGCCGAGCTCCCGTCTCCGAAGTCCCACGAGTAGGACAGGGTGTCCGTCACCCCGGCGTCCGTGGCGCTGCAGGCGAAGCCGAGGGCGCTGCCCTCGTCGCCGCTCGTGTCCCCGCTCACCGAGGTGATGCTCGGAGCAGCGTTGGACACCGTGACGGTCAGGGCGTCGGAGGTGCAGTCTCCGTCGTCGTCGCAGGCGGTGACGGTGACGGTGTAGGTGCCGTCTTCGTCGTAGCTGTGGCTGCTGCTGGTGCCGGACGAGGTGGTCCCGTCCCCGAAGTCCCAGGTCACCGTGACGGTGTCGGCGCTGCCGGCGTCGGAGGTGGTCACGAGCCAGGAGAGGGTCTCGCCCTCGCTTCCGGTGGAGTCCCCGGTGAGGGTGGTGATGGTCGGCGCCACGTTGCTGACGGTGACCGTGCCCGAGGTGCTGGTGGAGCCCCCGTCCTCGTCGCTGACCGTCAGCGTCACGGTGTAGCTGCCTTCGTCGGCGTAGGCGTGGGTGGTCGTCTTGGAGGACGCCCCGTTGCCGTCCCCGAAGTCCCAGGCATAGGAGATGGTGTCGTCACCGGGGTCGCTGGCCCTGGCGCTGAAGCTGAGCGTCTCGCCCTCGTCGCCGGAGCTGGGGAGGGTGGAGCTGTCGATGCTCGGTGCGACGTTGGCGATCGGGATGGAGGTCGAGTCGGTGGCGCTGCCCCCGTCGTCGTCGGTGACGGTGACTGTGACGGAGTAGGTCCCGTCGTCCGCCCAGGTGTGTCGTGTGCTGTCGCCGGAGCCTGTGTTCCCGTCCCCGAAGTCCCAGGCCACGGTGAGGCTGTCGGCCGCCTCCACGTCGCTGGTTGTGACGGAGAGCTTGACGCTGCTGCCTTCGTCGCCGCCCGACGGCACGACCAGGGCGGAGATGACCGGGTCCACGTTGTCGATGCCCACGGTGCCGGTGTCCGTGTCGGTCTTGATGTCCCCGTCGCAGTCCCCCCTCATCTGGAGCTTCACCGTCACGCTGTCGGGACCGTCGTAGCCGGCGGCGTCGAAGGTGGTGGAGGAGGAGGAGGAGTAGCTGGTGTCGTAGGCGCCATCGCCGTCGGTATCCCAGCGGTACTGCAGGCTGCCGCAGTCCCCGTCGGCCGTGCTCCCGCTGCCGTCCAGGGTCACGGTGCTCTCGGCGTCGACGCTGTAGGGCCCGCCCGCGTCGGCCCCCACGTCGTCGGCCCAGGCCGTGGAGGATGCGAGCAGGAGCGTGGAAGAGGCGAGTATCCGGTACACGTTGACCTTCAGGCTGGTGGTGTCCCCCGTGGGGGTCGGAAGCGCAAGGAGCGTGCCAGGCCGTGGTCCCGGTCATCGCGCCCCTCTCGGGGTCCTCGTCCCTGTCCAGGAGGCCCCAGGGTGCTCGGTGCGCGAAAGGAGTCGTTGCGCACCGCAAGAGATGCTTGCACCCCTGGTCTTCCACGAGCCGCCCGCCGGCTCGGCGCCGAGATCCGGCCGGTGATGTCCGGTCGCATCGTGGAGGAGCAGCGGGAGGAGAAGACCCATCGCCTCGTCACGACAGCCGACCACGTCCGGCGCCCGCTGCTGGTGATCGGCGAGTACCAGACGACGACCGTGGCGGGCGTCGCCGCCCTCCCCGACGTGACCGTGGCGGTCTACCCAGCCGAAGAGCACAACCTGGAGCTCTTCCCCACCCAGGTCCACCAGACGCTCGGCTTCTACCAGCACTTCATCGGCCCCTACCCAGTCCCTTCGGTGGGCGTCGTCGAAGTCCGGGGGAACTCGATCTGGGCCGACGGGACCAGCGCGGGCGGCTGGGCGCTCTTCAGAGACGTCCAGCTCCCCGAGACCTCCCAGGACCCGGCCGACAGGCCGGCCAGGGCCGGATCCTCAACATCGCCTCCACCGCGGCCTTCCAGCCCGGTCCCTACATGGCGACCTGCTACGCCACCAAGGCCTACGTCCTGTCCTTCTCGGAGGCCCTGGCCTTCGAGCTGCGGGGGACCGGTGTCCAGGTCACGGCCCACTGCCCCGGCGCCACGGACACGAGCTTCGGCGAGGTCTCCGGCAACGGGTCCAGCAAGCTCTTCACGCTCCGGAAGCCCGCGACGGCATCGGAGGTCGCGCCCACGCCTTCCGTCCCACCCAGCGGGGCCGTCCGGTGGCGATCCACGGCCTGATGAACTGGCTCGGTGCCGTCGCTGTCCGCTTCGGTCCTCGCTGGCTGGTGCCGCACCTGTCGGCGATGCTGAATCGACCCTGAGCTCGTCGACCGGACCCGCAACGAAGGATCGCTGAGGCGAGTAGACAGAATGGGAGTCCCGACATGTTGCCGATCCTGCTCACCGCCCATCTCTCGGCCGCCGCGGCGGCGGAACCCGACACGCTGTCCCCGGTCGCTCCGCTGGTTCCCTTGGTGGTGTGGGACGGCCACGAGGGCGCCGTCGCCGACCTGGGCGCATGGCAAGACCAGCTCGCAGCCACGCTCTCGCGGGCGGGCTACCCGGTGGCGGCCCCCGACGAGGCGGAGGTGCTGCTCCACGCCACCGTCGGCGTCTCCGGCTGCCGCGACAACGATCGGGCGGTGCGATGCGAGATCTGGGTCACCTGGCGGTTCTCACCGGCGATCGGGCTCGATCCCCTCCTGGGCTCGGCGGTGGGGAAGGGCGCGGCGGAGGCCGTGGCCCTCGACGCGGCCTGGATGAGCGCCTGCAGCGCCCTCGCGGCCGACCCCGGGCTGGACCGACGGCTGGACCGCCCGACGTTCGACGAGCCCCTGAAGACGGAAGAGCCGAAAGAGGACAGTCTGGCGTGGACACTGGGGAGCCTCGGACTGGCGGTGGCCGGCGGCGGGATCCTGGTCGGCGGGCTGTGGGCCGGCGAGCGGGTGGAGTCCAACGGCGCCTTCGTCATCACGCGCGGCGTCGCCGTCGCCGGGAGCGTCGGGGTCGGTCTCGGGCTGTTCATGCTCGGCGTGTCGGACGACCCCGACGAGGTCGATGACGAGCCCGACCTGTTCGACGATGCCTCCCTCGACGCCTCCCTGGTCTGGCGGGGCGACGCCATCGAGCTTCGCCTCCGGTTCTGATCGGGCCCGTCCGTGGCCCTGTGGGGCCCTGGACTGGCCCCCTCCCGGACCGCCGGCAGGTAGGGTGACCCGGTGACCCTCCTCCTCCAGCTGGCCTGCAGCGGCGAAGATCCGACCCCGGTGGACAGCGACACCGACACCGGCCAAGCCCCCGAGCTACCGGACGGCGTGGTCCTGGACGCCCCGGTGGCCTGTCCCTTCCATGCAGCCACCGTCAGCTACGTCGAGGTGGGCCTGGAACTGGGCCTGGTGGGTGGGGACCGTCCTGACGGGGCCAACCCCGACGGCGGCGGCGCGGCGGTGGACGACCTCGACGGCGACGGGGACGGCGATCTCGACTTCTACGGCGCCGCCAGCTCCCCCGACCCAGTGAGCATGCCGCGGCGCTCTTCGACGGACCGGTGCCCTGAGCCGATCCACGGTGAGGAGATAGACCGTGGCGGTGGACACACCCGCCGAGCGCCTCGAGATCGCCTTCCAGCTCTACGAGCTCGCAGAAGACATGGTGCGGGCGAAGGCGCTGCGTGGCCAGCCCGACGCCACCGAGGAGCAGCTCGCCGCCGCGGTCCGAAGCTGGCGCGAGAAGGGGGACACGAGCCTGGAGGCTCTGCCCGAGTTCCGGCGAGTCGAGCGAACCTGGCTGTGAGCCCAGTCCAGGAGGCCCTCGCGCGGGCCCTCACCGACCTGGGGGAGGTGGCTTCCTTCGCCCTCGTGGGTGGGCTCGCTGTCTCCGCCCGGTCAGAGCCGCGGCTCACACGAGACGTGGACTTCGCGGTCTCCGTGGCCGACGACACCGAAGCCGAGAGGGTGGTTGGGGCCCTCCGGAACAGGGACTACGGCATCCAGACTGTGCTCGAGCACACCTCGGGCCGCATGGCCACCGTCCGACTGCTGCCCCACGGGGGGGGGCGGCGTGCTCGTGGGTGTCCTCTTCTGCAGCAGCGGTGTGGAGCCCGAGATCGTCGCCGCCGCGGAGGTCCTGGACCTGGCGGGAGGCCTGCGAGCGCCGGTCGCGACGGGTGGCCACCTGGTGGCGATGAAGGTCCTGTCGGAGCACAACCAGCGCCGCCCCAATGACCACGACGACATCCTCGTCCTGCTCCGAGAGCCAGAGACCGACATCGATCAGGCAAGGGCGCTCCTGAGGCTCATGGAGTCGCGGGGCCATCATCGAGGGAAGGACCTCGTGGCTCGACTCAGCTACTTCGTCGGCGACGCCGAGATCGACAAGGGGTCACCTTGAGATCCGGGCTGGACCGCTGCGGCGGCCAATTCCCGAGCGAGCGTGGATTCCACGCGGGTGCAACGAAGTGTCTCGTTCACTGGCCCCGACCCTGGCAGGGCCTTCTCAGCCACCGGTGCCGTGAGTAGCTGTGACAGGGGGCGCGACGAACGGGCCCCCCGAAGGAGTCGCCTTGATCCTGATGTGCCTCGCCCACGCCGCGCTCGCGGCAGACATCTCCGTCTCCGACGCCACCTCCCTCGACCGCTGGGCCAGGAGACAGCTCGCGTGGATGGTCGACGAGTCGGACACCGCGCAGCTCAGCGCGAAGTCGAACGCCGTGATCGCGGCGAGCACCTACGAGCAAGGTGTGCGCCTGGCTGCGGGCACCCGCGCTCTGCTGAACGCCCGGCAGTGGGGGGTGTCGACGGAGGACGAGAGGCTCTGGGCGGCGGCGGGGCTGTCCACCGACGAGAGCGTGCGCCAGCGCGCCCTGCTCGGCTCCCAGGTCGGAGCCGTGCGGTGGTCCGCGGGCGACCTGGCCGTGCCCGATGAGGAGGCCCTGGCCCGCTGGATGGAGCTCCGGGCCGAAGTCGTCTGGGTCGACTGGTGGCTCCAGGCCAAGGCCGACAACGCGGTCTGGCGCAGCGGCCGGCCGGGCGAGACGGACCTGGAGGACCCCCGGGTCGCGAAGACCTGGACGGTCCGGGTCGGCTACCGGCTGGAGAACAGCGGCGAGGCCCTGGCGGAGACCCTGGGGGTCCCGAGCGACTGCCGGGACCGGATCGTGACCTGGGAGACGACGCACACCGCCACGGCCGTGATCTACTCCGGGGACGGCATGGGCATCGGAGTGGCCACGGTCCCCGTGCCCCGCTCCGCCGAGGTCCCGGAGCGGCCGGACCAGTGCATGTCCCGGGACCAGGTCCTGGAGCCCGTGGCGACGTACAACGAGCGTCTGCAAGCGAGCCTGGGGCTGGCCGACTTCGAGCTGGGGGGGGCGCCGGTCGGCACCCCGCCTCAGACCTTCCGTCCCGTGGTGGACCCCACGGTGTTCCGGGACGATCTCGAGGACGGGTAGGCGCCGGCCTGCTTCAGCACTCGTCGTTCGCAGCACCCGGCGTGCCCAGGTCGCCGTCGCCATAGGTCGAAGGCCCGTCGCACCAGTTGGCGCCGTCGTCGTTGTCCGTCGCGTTGGTGAAGTCGGGATCGAGGCTCATCGACGCGCCCGCGGGGTCCGGGAAGCTGGAGTCGTCGTCCCAGCCGATCTCCTCGATCAGGTTGTGGTCGTAGACCAGGTAGAGCTCGTCCCAGGCGTTGCCGAGGGTGAGATCGCTCCGGTCGTAGGTGAGGTCGAGGTCCAGGCCGCCGTTGGTGGCGGAGTCCCCGTTGCACCCGAGCAGGAGGTAGGCCCAGCCCTGACCCGAGTCCGGCGTCCTGGGCGAGAGCCGACACGCCAAGACATCCCGGTCCAGCAGAGGGCTGACAGAGATACGTAGATTCGCAGCGACTTCGAGATCTGCGCCGGGATCTCCAGGCGCTACATGGTTGGCGCTGTGTGCAGAGAGACGCCAGGCGGGCCCTACCCAACAAGTCCGGCCGCACCTGGCGAACAACCCCGACCCTTGCCTTGGAGACATGAGTGCCGTGAAACACAAGATCGTGAGAAGTCATCTGAGACGTAGCCCGCGAGCTGAGTGGTGACATGTCGTCCCAGACCCGCGTGGTCGACAAGGCCGCCGCCACGGCCTCACCGGGTTGATGCAGCTGCTCGTCGTTGCGATGTGCGCTCGGGCGGTCACCCTCCTGGACGTGGAGCAGCTCGGCCGAGACGTGCGGTCCCGACGAGCCCTCGGGCTCCGCGGGACGCCCTCCGACACCACCGCAGGCTGCCTACGGCGGTCTGGGCCTGCTGGAGTGCATCTCGATCGATGCAGGCTTCACCAGCCGGGCAAACCTGCACTGGCTGGAGGACGAGGACATCGGCTTCATCGCTGCCCTCAAGGGGGACCAGCCGACCCTGCATGCCGAGGCACTCCGGCTCCTCGGCCAAGGTGACGAGGAGCCGCCTGGCGGGTGGGAGGTCGTCACCACGCAGGTGACCGGCTCCAGGCACGTCCTCTCCTCGGGGTTCCGTCAGGCCTTTGGCTCCATAGGGCAGGGCGGGACCCTGGGAGGCGTCGCGGCCTCGTTCAACACAGGCCAAGAGCGGACATGATGGTGGGGGTGTCGCGGGCGGTGTCGGTCCGCTCTTGGCCTCCCAGTTAGGTGCCGTTGACTGCGGGAGACTCTCCGAGGCGTGGTTCGGCCAAATCACTCCGATGGCCACAGCCATCGACCTGACCGATCGGTTCGCCGCCACCACCGGTACGAGTGCCTTGGACGAACCCGCTGCGCGGGGGCCTGACCGTGCCAATTCGTAGCGGCTCGC
>CAZCVP010000214.1:0-14045 GCA_964501915.1 uncultured Enterobacterales bacterium | reverse complement strand
TGCCGACCTCGACGCCGACGGACACCTCGACCTCGTCCTCACCGACACGGGAGACCCGTTCTTCACCGGAGAGCCCGCCGGCGTCTGGCTCCTGCTCGGCCAGGGCGACGGTACCTTCGAGCCCCACCTCCTGCTCGATGCCGCCCCCTACCCCACCTTCGCCACGGTGGCCGACATGAACGCCGACGGTCGACCGGACCTCGTGGTCCTGGAGAACGTGCTCGACCGCATGACGGTCTACACGCTGGAGTGTCCGTCCGATGAAACAGCGACCGGCAGGTAGGGACCGGTGGCGCTCGTCCTCCACCTCGCCCTCTCCCTCGCCCTCGCCAACCTCCTCGTCCACGAGGGCCTGCTCGCGCCCCTCCGCCAGCGCCTCGACCGCGCCCTCGTCCCCCACGACCTCGAAGAGCGTCCCCTCACCCTCCGCCTCCTCCGCAAGCTCGTCTCCTGCGCCCCCTGCGCCTCCTTCTGGACCGGAGCCCTGGTCTCCCTGGCGGTCCTCTCCCCGGCCCGGTCGCTCCTGGAGGTCGCCGTCCCGGTGGCCGCGATCCTCGACGGCCTGCTCGCCCACGCCGCAGCCCTCCCCTTCTTCGCCCTCCTCGATCGACTCTCCCCCTGAGCAGCCCCACCCATGACCGCCTCCACCGCCGTCCTCGTCCAGGAGCTCCTGGAGACCCTCGCCACCGACGGCACGACCCGCTCACGGCTCATGGGCCTCCGGCCCGACGCCACCACCGACCTCGCCGAGCTCGCCACCAAGGGCCGGCAGACCTGCCCCTCCTGCGCCGCCCGGCTCCGAGCCGTCGTCAAGGAGCTGTCCACCGACGACCTCCAGGTCGTCTTCCGGCGCCAGGCCCGCGTGGTGGACCCCAAGCCGCTGGCGACGCCGAGGGTGCTGACCCTGGACCACGCCGGACAGCTCCAGGAGGCCCTGGACCGGCTCGTCGTCGAGGAGGAGGTGCTCATCCGGTCGGTGAGTACGCTCCAGCACGAGGGGAGGCTCTGCGTGGTGGTGGTGTAGGTCCTGTCTGTCGGACACGGTCAGGCCCCCCGGCCCGGTGCGCTCGCCAGCGGGAGAGGAGACCGTGTCGAGGACCGGCGCCCGACACGGTGGACGGAGTGGAGGAGGGGGTGGACCCCAGAGGCGGATGGAGGGCTTGGTCGTGGGGGACCGCGTTCGGCGTTCTGGTCCTCGTCCCCCCCCAAGGACGGCGGTGGGTGGGCGGCGATCGGGGAGCCCGGCCGACGACACGCCTTGATCGGCTTCGGCGCACCGGACCGGGCCTCCCGTCAGTACTTCGGCCGGCGGGGACCGCGGTACTTGCGATCCTGCCAGGCCGACGCCGAGATCACCGGCCCCTGGCGAGCGCGGGCCGGCGGCTCCGGGTGGACCCTGGGAGCCCGACTGCGCCACAGCACCGCCGCCACCAGCCCCGCCACGAACCCGCCCAGGTGGGCCCCATAGGCCACGTCCGAGCCGGTGGTCACCAACATCGGCAGCAGGTTGTCCAGGACCACGAAGACCCCGAGCAGCAGCCGGGCCGGGACCAGGTAGCGCCCGAACCAGAACGGGAAGATCAGCACCAGGGTCCAGACCCGGTGCCTGGGGAACCAGAGGAAGTAGAAGCCGAGGATCCCGGAGATCGCGCCCGAGGCCCCGACCATCGGGATCGGCGAGCCGGCGTTGAGCACGGCGTGCGACGCCGTCGCCAGCACCCCGGTCAGCAGGTACGCCAACAGGTAGCGCCCGCGGCCCAGGCGGTGCTCGACGTTGTCGCCGTAGATCCAGAGGAAGAGCATGTTGCCGGCCAGGTGCATCAGGCCGGCGTGCAGGAACATCGACGTGAACAGGTCGAAGAGGCCCGGCGCGGCCGGGCGGAAGCCGTGGCGCAGGACCACCTCGTGGTACTGGGGGCCCGCCGGCACCGTGACGGCCAGGTACACCCCCACGTTGAGGACGATGAGCCCCCAGGTCACCCAGGGCCTGAAGCCCTCGGGGTTCGGGTGATCGCGGAGGGGGAGCAGCATCGGCGGCGCAGGTCCACCCTACGCAACCCGGGACGACCGGTCACTCCTCCTCGGCCAGCTCCACCAGCACGGCGCCGGCATCGACCTGTTCACCGACCTCGACCCGCACCGAGGCCACCACGCCGTCCCGCGGCGCGAGGAGCCGGTGCTCGGTCTTCATCGCCTCCAGCACGGCGAGGACCTGGCCCTCGGCGACCTCGTCACCGGGCCCCACCGCCACCTGGAGCACGCTGCCGGGCATCGGCGCCACGCAGGCGCCCCCGGCGTCGTCGCCCTCGGGCTCCGGCCAGGGGTCGTCGCGGGAGACGACGACGGCACCGCCGCAGGCGTGCACGTGCCAGGCCTCGGGGGTCTCGGCGACGACGAGCCTGCGCGTGAGCCCGTCGACCGACAGCATCAGGATCGGTCCCTTGTCCTCGACCGCCGCCACCTCGTGCACGTCGTCGCCGACCTGGACCCGCCAGGCCCCCGCAAGGCGCCGCCAGCGCAGCTCCTGGCCGCCCAGGTGGAGGCTGGGGTCCCGCCAGGGGTTGTTGCGCCAGCCCGGCGGCACGCCCGGTCGCACGGTCTGCAGCGCCTCCAGCTCCCTCAGCGCCGCCGCCAGCAGCGCCCAGCGCTCGCGCTCACCCGGCTCGGGCGGTCCCAGGTCCGCAGCGTGCTCTTCGAGGAAGTGGGTGTGGAGCTCCCCGGCGGCGTAGGCCGGGTGGCGCAGCACCCGCAGCAGGTGGTCCCGGTTGGTGCCGACGCCCAGGACGACCAGGTCCTCCAGCACCCGGATCAGGTTCCGCCGGGCGGCGTCGCGGGTGGGCCCGTGCCCCAGCACCTTGGCCAGCATCGGGTCGTAGTGGACCCCGATCTCACTGCCCGTGCCGACGCCGCCGTCCACCCGGCCGCTCCTCGCCTTCCAGGGCCACCAGGTCAGCAACCGCCCCGTCTGCGGGGCGTAGTCCCGGTCGGGGTCCTCGGCGTAGAGCCGGGCTTCGATCGCCGCGCCCGACCTGGGCGGGACCTCGGGCAGGGGCTCCCCCGCCGCGATCCGGAGCTGCCACTCGACGAGGTCCACGCCGGTGATCAGCTCGGTGACCGGGTGCTCGACCTGGATGCGGGTGTTCATCTCCAGGAAGGAGAAGCGACCCTCGGCGTCGACGAGGAACTCCACGGTGCCAGCACCGACGTAGCGAATGCCCGCGGCGAGCTTCACCGCGGCGGCGCCCATCTCGGCCCGCAGGTCCTCGTCGAGGGCCATCGAGGGGTGCTCCTCGATGACCTTCTGGTGGCGGCGCTGGATCGAGCACTCGCGCTCGTAGAGGTGGACGGTGTTGCCGTGGGTATCGCCGAAGACCTGGATCTCGACGTGGCGCGGTCGGTCGACGTAGCGCTCCAGCATCAGCGAGCCGTCGCCGAAGCTGGCCGCGGCCTCGCGGGCGGCCGAGACGCAGGCCGCCTCGAAGTCCTGCTCGGTGCGCACGATGCGCATGCCGCGACCGCCGCCGCCGGACACGGCCTTCACCAGCACCGGGAAGCCGATGCGGCGGGCCTCGGCCAGGGTCGGCTCGATCGAACCCTCCAGCACGGGCACCCCCAGCTCGACGGCCAGGGACCGGGACCGGGACTTGGAGCCCATCACGGCGATGGCCTCGGGACCGGGACCCACCCAGGTCAGCCCGGCGTCGATCACCGCCTGGGCGAACCCAGCGTTCTCGGCCAGGAAGCCGTAGCCGGGGTGCACGGCGTCGGCGCCGGTGCGGGCGGCCGCGGCGAGCAGGGCCTCGACCGAGAGGTAGCTCTCGATGGCCGGGGCGGGACCGATGCGCACCGCCTCGTCGCAGCACTGGGTGTGGAAGGCGCCGGTGTCGGCGTCGGAGTGCACGGCGACGGTGCGCAGGCCGAGCCTGGCGGCCGTCTCGGCGATGCGGACCGCGATCTCGCCGCGGTTGGCGATCAACAGCTTCTCGATCGTGGGTGCCATCAGTGTCGGAACACTCCCCAGGCGTTGGTGCCCTCGACAGGGGTGGTGTGGGCGGCGGACAGGGCGATGCCGAGCACGGTGCGGGTGTCCCTCGGGTCGATGAGACCGTCGTCCCAGATGCGCGCCGTGGCGTAGTAGGGGTCGCTCTCGCGGTCGATCTGGTCGGTGAGCATCTGCTTGACGAAGCCGAGCTGGGCCTCGTCGACCTCGACGCCCTTCTTGCGGGCGGCCTCCCGGCGCACGATGTCCAGGGTGCCGGCGAGCTGCTCACCTCCCATCACCGCGATCCGGTGCGAGGGCCAGGTGAACACGAAGCGCGGCGCGTAGGCCCGGCCCATCATCGCGTAGTTGCCGGCGCCGAAGCTGGCGCCGATCATCACGGTGAGGGCCGGCACGGTGCTGTTGGACACGGCGTTGATCAGCTTGGCGCCGTTGCGGATGATGCCCCCCTCCTCGTACCGCTGGCCGACCATGAAGCCGGTGATGTTCTGGAGGAAGACCAGCGGGATGTGGCGCTGGTTGCAGAGCTGGATGAACTGGGCGCCCTTGTTCGAGGACTCGCTGAAGAGCACGCCGTTGTTGGCCAGGACCCCGACCCGGTAGCCGTGCAGGTCGGCGAAGCCGCAGACCAGGGTGGGCCCATAGAGCGGCTTGAACTCCAGGAAGCGGGAGCCGTCGACGACGCGGGCGATGACCTCGCGCACGTCGTAGGGCTGGCGGGGGTCCGGGCTCACCAGGCCCAGCAGCTCCTCGGGGTCGTGCAGCGGGGCGTCGCCGGGGCCGGTAGGTGTCGGGCCCGACTTCTGCCAGCGCACGGCGGCCATCAGCTCCCGGCCCAGCCGGATCGCGTCCAGCTCGTCCTGGGCGAGGAAGTCGCTCACGCCGGAGGTGCGGCTGTGCATCTCGGCGCCGCCCAGGCTCTCGTCGTCCACGACCTCGCCGGTGGCCATCTTCACCAGGGGAGGACCAGCGAGGAAGACCCGGGCCCGCTCCTTGACGAAGACCGCGTAGTCGCTCATGCCGGGCAGGTAGGCGCCACCGGCGGTGCTCGATCCAAAGACCAGGCAGATGCTCGGCAGGCCGGCCCTGGAGCGACGGGTGATGTCCCGGAAGATGCGCCCACCGGGCAGGAAGATGGTGGCCTGGTTCGGCAGGTCGGCGCCGGCGGACTCGATGCAGGAGATGCCGGGCAGGCCGTTCTCCAGGGCGATGTCGCTGAGCCGCTGGGACTTCTTGACGCCCCACTCGTTGATCGCGCCCCCCTGGACCGTGGACTCGCTGGCCGTGATCATGCACTCGACCCCGGAGACCACGCCGAGGCCGCCGACGACCCCGGCGCCGGGCTTGACCAGGTCGACGTCCCGCCCGGCCAGCGGGCAGATCTCCAGGAAGTGGCTGCCCGGGTCCAGCAGTCGCTCCACCCGCTCCCGCGGCAGCAGCTTGCCTCGCTTGAGGTGCCGCTGGACGTAGCGCTCACCGCCCCCCTCCCGGCTCTTGGCGAGCTCCCCCGCCAGGCGCTCGCACTCGGCCAGGTTCGCGGCGTGGTTGGACCGGTAGCTCTCGCTCCGCCGGTCGATCCGGGTGCGCAGCGGGTTCATGAGGGCTCCTCCAGCAGCAGCCGGGCTTCGTCGGCCGTGGCGACGGTGCGACCCGCCTCCTCGGCGACGTTGACCAGGGCCTCGATGAGCTGCCCGTTGCCGGAGGTCTTGGAGCCGTCCGGCAGGTAGAAGGTGTCCTCGACGCCGGTGCGCATGTGACCGCCGAGCTCGGCACAGGCCCGGTGCACGTCCCAGACCTCCTGCCGGCCGATGACGATCGCCTGCCAGTGGGCACCCGCGGGCAGCTCCTCGAGCAACAGCGGCAGCCAGGCGGCCTTGGCCGGCATGCCCGAAGCCACCCCCATGACCAGCGAGGCGTGCACCTCGCCCTTCAGCAGCCCCACCGCCTGGAGCATCGCCAGGGACCGCACGATGCCGGTGTCGAAGCACTCGCACTCCGGCACCACCCCCAGGCGGTCCATCACCTGGAGGGTCTCGGCGATCTTCTCGACCGGGTTCGCGAAGAGCAGCGGCGGCCAGGCCCAGGCCCCGCTGCGGCGGACCTTCAGGTAGTTCAGCGACCCGGCGTTCATCGCCGCCATCTCCGGCCGCGCCGCCTCCAGGCAGGACATCGGACCGGAGATGTCGTCGCCCATCACGCCGGTGCTGAAGTTGAGCACCGCTCCGGGACAGGCCGCCCGGATGGCGTCGGCGATGGTGGTGGCGATCTGGGGGTCCCAGGTCGGCAGGTGCCCCAGGCCGGGCTCCTGGTCGCGGAAGTGCACGTGGAAGACCGAGGCGCCGGCGTCCCAGGCCTCTCTCGCGGAGGAGGCCATCTCCTCGGGGGTCACGGGCACCGGGTGCATCAGCGGGTTCGTGAGCACGCCCGTCAGCGAGCAGGTCACGACCACCTTGTCGGGGGAGAGGGAGGCCATGGAGGCTCCGGATGGGAATTGTAGTCAGTGACTACAAGGCGGAGGGGACATCGTCAAGGGCGCCGGCCAGGACCTGGGCGAAGACCTCGGCGAGGGCGTCCAGCCGGTCGACGACGGGGCGCTGATCGAGCCCCGTGCCCCGAGCGACCAGGGGCTCGAAGAGCAGCCAGCCCAGGGTGGCGGCCTCGCACACGGCCACGGCCGCGGCCAGCTCATCGCTGGCCTGGTCCCCGAGACGCGCCCGCAGCACGGGCATCATCGTGGCCGTGGGAATGCCGTCGGCCGTGCGCTGGCGCAGCATGGCGTGGGCCACCACGTCCACGACCCAGCGCTCCCGGGCGAGCACCTGGAGGCCCTGGGACAAGGCACCGGCCAGGTCGGCTCCGAGGCCGGAGGAGATCGCCACCCCCGTCTCCCGGAAGACCTCGCGCAGCACCGCCCGCACCAGCGCGTCCTTGCCGCCGAAGAGGCGATGCACCAGGCCGTGGTTGACCTCGGCGAGCGCGGCGATCTCCCGCACGCTGACCCGGTCCGGGGGGCGCTCGCGGAAGAGCTGCATGGCCGCGGCGACCAGGGCCTGGCGGCTCTGGTCGGCGCTGCGGCGCTGGCGGGACTCCTCGGCCACGCCTGGACCCTATCCGACCCCGCCGGTTAGCCCGGCGCCGATGACGACCGACCGCCAGTCCGACCTCGACGACCTCGTCGAATTCCCGGCACCGTGGACCTTCCGCGCGGTCGGGGCCACCACCCCGACCCTGCGGGCGAGCTGCCGGTCCGCCGTCGAGGGTGCCATCGGCCGCGCCGCCGTGAGCGTGGTCGAGCAGCCTTCGAGCAAGGGGCGCTGGACGGCGGTGAGGGTCAAGACGGTGGTGGAGTCCTCCGAGGAGGTCCTGGCGGCCTATGCCGCGCTGTGGGAGGTCGAGGGCATCATCAAGTGCCTGTGAGGTCCCTGGCCATCCTCTGCTCCGCCCATGGCTTCGGCCACCTCACCCGCCAGCTCGCCACGGGACGGCACCTGCGGGCCCTGGGGGTGGAGCCCGTGATCTTCACCGCCGCCCCCGCCGAGGTGGTCCACGAGACCCTGCCCGACGCCGAGGTCGTGGGCTGGCGCACCGACGTGGGCCTCGCCCAGCCCGACAGCCTGCGCACGGACCTGGATCGGACCCTGGCGCTGCTGGAGGAGCGCTGCTCCGAGCGGGCGGTCGATCGCCTCGCCGAGGCCCTGGCCCGCCGGTCGGTGGCCGGCGTGGTGGCGGACATCCCGCCGACGGGGCTGGAGGCGGCGCGACGGGCCGGACTCGGTGCCGTGGCGGTGGGCAACTTCGACTGGGCCTGGATCTACCGGCACTACCCGCCTCTGCGGTCCTGGGCCGAGCGCTTCGCCCGCTGGCAGGCCCCGCACCCGGGGCTGGCGCTCTCCCCGGGGCCCGGCCTGGCGGGCTTCGCCCGGACCCGGTCCTGCGGCCTGGTCGGGCGACAGGGCGCGCCTCACCCCTTCGAAGGGCCGGAGCGCCACGTGCTGGTCTCCTTCGGCGGGCTGGGTCTCGCCGATCTCGAGCGGCGCCTGCCGCGGCTGACCGGTGTGCGCTGGGTGGTCTCGGCGCCGATGCCGCCGCTGGACCGGTCCGACTGCACCTGGATCGAGGGGGTCCCCTACCCCTCCCTGGTCGCTGGCTCTGACGCCGTGCTGACCAAGCCCGGCTACGGCATCCTGGCGGAGGCCTCCCTCGCCGGGACCCCGGTGGCCTGGCTCACCCGACCGGGGTGGCCCGAGAGTCCGTTCCTGGCGGCGGCCCACGAAGCCCGGGGCGACGTCGAGGTCACGGGCACCATCGCCGAGGCCCTGGAGCAGCTCTGGTCCCGTCCCCGCCCGGTGCCGGCCGGGACCTCAGGTGCCGGAGCCCTTGCCGCCCGGATCCTGGACGAGCTTGGTCTCGAGGTCGTCGTCGAAGGTCCAGTGGCCCCGAGGGCGGACGTCTGAGGTGCGCTCGCGGAGCAGCTCCAGGTAGCGACTCCGGGGCACTTCTCGGGCTCCGAAGCGGGCCAGGTGGTGGGTGTAGACCTGGGAGTCGATGAGGTCGTAGCCCCACCGCCTGAGCTGCCGCACCAGCGCGACGAAGGCGACCTTGGAGGCGTCGTCGACCGTGGCGAACATCGACTCCCCGAAGAACATGCGACCGATGGCGACGCCGTAGAGCCCACCGACGAGCTGATCCCCCTGCCAGGCCTCGGCGCTGTGGGTGAACCCGAGGCGATGCAGCTCGCAGTAGGTGCGATCCATGTCGTTGGTGATCCAGGTCCCCGCCTGCCCGGGACGCTCGGCGACGGCGCAGGCCTGGATGACCTCCTCGAAGGCCTGGTCCAGGGACAGGCGGAAGGGACCCCGGGCGATCACCCGGCGAAGCGAGCGGCCGATCTTCACCTCGTCCAGGAACAGGACGAAGCGGGGATCCGGGCTGTGCCACAGGATCGGCTGGCCCTCGGAGTACCAGGGGAAGACGCCCAGGGTGTAGCCGAGCAGGACCCGAGCGGGGTGGAGGTCGCCGCCGACGGCCAGCAGCCCGTCCGGGCGTGCCAGCTCCGGATCGGGGAAGACGTGTTCGGGCGGGAGGGCAAAGACCGGCACGGTGCTTGGACTCGGTGGGCGCGACGAGCAGCGGGTTATCCGCCGACCACCGCTCCAACCATCGCGGAGGCCCCCGTGCAGCGCGAGTCCCTCCAGGATCTCTTCATCGGCATCGCCGGCCTGATCGGAGCCGGCAAGACCACCCTGGCCCAGGCCCTGGGGCGACACCTGGACCTGCCCGTCTACTACGAGCCGGTCCAGGACAACGAGTACCTGGCCGACTTCTACCGGGACACGCCGCGCTATGCCTTCGCCACCCAGATCTACCTGTTGAACCGTCGCTTCCAGCAGCACCAGGAGATCATCTGGCGCGGCGGCGGCGGGGTCCAGGACCGCACGATCTACGAGGACGCGGTCTTCGCCAAGATGCTCGCCGACGAGGGCATCATGGAGGAGCGGGACTACCGGACCTATCTCGACCTCTTCCGCCACATGTCCAACTTCATGCGGCGCCCCAACGTGATCGTCTTCCTTGACCTCACGCCCGAGACCTCGATGGAGCGCATCGAGCAGCGCAGTCGGGACGTCGAGAGCGGCATCTCCATGGAGTACCTGGTGGCGCTGCACCGGGAGTACCAGGCCTTCATCTCCAACATCTCCCGGACCGTGCCCGTGATCCGCGTGAACTGGGAGGAGTTCCGCGACGCGGAGGAGATGGCGGCGGTGATCCAGAAGGAGTACTTCGGCTCCTCGTTCATCCGGGACGTGGGCTGGAACCCGACGCAGGGCTGAGTTCGGCGCTCAGACCACGGTCCGACGGCCAGCGCGGATGTCGTCCTCCCACATCTCCCAGCGCGCTCTGAGCTGGGGGTCCTCCACGCCGGCCTCCAGGCGACGGAGCAGCTCCTGGTGGACCCAGAGGTCCTCCAGCTCGTGGGAGAGCGGGCTGCCTCCGGCGTGGCGGTAGCCGCCGAGGAAGGCGCCGCGGGTCCCGTCGACCTGGCGAAACAGCGAGATCGAGAGCTCGACGAGGTCGGCCTCTCGCGGTCCCCAGCGACAGAGCACCCAGTCCACGAGGCCCAGGACCTCCCAGCCCCGCAGGCCCGCGCGGCGCACCATCACGTTGCCCAGGTGGTAGTCGAGGTGCAGCAGGCGGGCGTCGTCCAGGCTGGCCCCGGGCAGGTCGGGGATGGCGCCCGGGTCGTCGGGGCGACGGATGCGGTGGATCTCGGCCAGGGCGCCCCCGATGGTGAAGCAGACGCGGCGCAGGGCGTCGTCGTCGAGGCGGCCGCGCTCCCACATCTTCCAGACCGAGTCGCCCGGGAGGAACTTCATCAGGGCGCAGGGGTGGAGGCCCTCCAACAGGCGGTAGGGGGTGGCGACCGGGAGCTCGTCGCCGATGTAGGTGAAGGCCTGGGCCTCGGCACGCAGGCCGTCCCAGTGGGTGCGGTGTGGATCCCAGGCGTCGCCGAAGGGGCGGTCGGTGCGGCCGACCTTGAAGACCTGGTGGCCTCCTCCGGGGAGGGTGACGCGGAAGAGGTCGTGCTGCAGGCCGCCGGGGATCGGGGTGCAGGAGGTGAACCCGAGCCGGTGCTGGGCGAGGAGCGCCTCGGGCTCGAAGTCCATGGCGGGACGGTAGCACGGGGGTTGGCACGTGAACCCGCCCCTCAGCGCGTCGAGAACCTCGGAAAGAGCGCCCCCTCCAGCGGCGCACCGCGGGTGGGCTCGATGAAGTAGTTGTAGGGATGGGGGGCGTGCTCCGGGTCCCACCCGATGTCCCGCGGGATCCAGGTCATGATGAAGGCACGACGCGGGCGGTCGCTGCGGTTCGGCGGCGAGTAGTGCCAGGTCAGCGAGTCATGGATCAGGACGTCGCCGGGCCGGGTGGGCACGGCGACCACCTCGTCGAGGTGGGCGTCGACATCCAGGGGGGGCAGGCCGGGCAGCGAGGGCTGGTTCGAGCCCTGGATGAAGTCGGCCGGCTGGCGCTCCCCCCAGCGGTGGCTCCCGGGCACGTAGTGGAGGCAGCCGTTGTCGACCAGGGCCTCGTCGAGCCCGACCCACATCATCGCCCCGCCCGGTCGCTCCAGCGGCCAGTAGCTGTAGTCCTGGTGCCAGTTGATGGCTCCAGCCCCCGGGACCTTGGAGACCAGCAGGTCCTGGAAGAGCACGACCTCGTCGAGGCCCTGCATCGCCATCGCCAGGGCCGGCAGGACGTCGCCGCAGATCACGCGGTCCAGCTCGGGCAGCGCCTGTCGGGCCTCGAAACGGATGACGCCGTAGGGATAGGGATCGTCCACACCCTCCGGTGTCTCCAGGCCGTCGACGAAGGCATCGAAGACCTCGATCAGGCGCGCCACCTGGGTGGGCGACAGGACCCCCCCGACGTGCACGTAGCCCTGGTCCAGGAACTCCTGGCGGAGCGACGGGGCCGCCTCGGGGCGCCAGGGGGGCACGCGGGTCGTGGTCGACTTCATGGTGGATGTTCCCCTAACGCCGCCCGGTCGCCAGCAGGTGCGGGCTGGCACCCAGCAGAGTCGCCTCCCGCTCCAGGCTCCGCATCGCCTCGAAGGCCAGGCTCCAGGCCTCGCGATCGCCGAGCAACCTACCTCCGGGTGCCCCGCTCGGGCCGCATCGAGGTACCCCCGAGGAGACCGCGTCGACCGACAGACCGAGGAACCCCGACGTGTCCTGGAGTGTCATGGATGCAGGCCCTCACCTTGCCACCCCCCCGGCCGGTGACGACCTCCTGGACATCCCCCCCGAACGGAGGAACCCCTTGACCCTGTTCACCTGGCGCGGCACCCCCGTCCGACTCCACGCCTCGTTCCTGTGGCTGGCGGGAGCCTGGATCGTGATGCGGCTCTTCGACGGCGGCCTGGTGGCGGCCGGCTCGGCCGCGCTGATGGGCATCGCCGTCTTCGGCAGCGTGCTGCTCCACGAGATGGGGCACGCCGCGATGGCCCGCGCCTTCGAGATCCGCACCCGAGACATCACGCTCTACCCCTTCGGAGGCATCGCCTCCCTGGAGCGCGAGCCCACCCGGCCCCTCGAGGAAGCCCTCGTGGCCTTCGCCGGACCGGCGGTGAACTTCGCGATCGCCGGGGTGGTCCTGGCGCTGCTGGGTCTCGGTCTCCCTGGCCTCGGCGTGCTGTTGGCGGTGAACCTCGGTCTGGGCATCTTCAACCTGTTGCCCGCCTTCCCGATGGACGGGGGCCGGGTCCTGCGGGCCTGGTGGTCCGTGCGCCACGGCCGCACCGTGGCCACCCTGCGAGCGCTCCGCGTCGGCCGCGGCTTCGGCTGGGCCTTCGTGGCCCTGGGCCTCTTCGGCAACGCCGGGCTGCTGCTGGTCGGGGTCTTCCTGCTGCTCGTCATCCGATCGGAGCGCAGGCGCTGGACGGCGGCGGCCTCCTACACGGACCTGACCGGACGCGAGGCCCCCTGGGTGAGGCCCGCGGGTCGGACCCCCGGCGCCTGGGCCCACCCGCCCGCGGGGTAGTACCCTCGCCGGGTGAGCCGGTGGACGGAGAGAGCGGCGGTCGGCGCAGCCATCGCCGCCTGGTGCGCGGGCGCGGCGGGCCCGGTGCTGCGCCGCTACCAAGACCTCCGACTCCCTCGCGGGCTCGACCAGGGCTACTTCCTCCAGCGGATCTGGCAGGCGGGCGACCTGGAGGAGCCCGTTCGCACGGTGCTCAACACCGAGCAGGGCCACGGCCTCGTGGCCGGCCGGCACTTCGAGCCCGTGCTCGCCCTCTTCGTGCCCCTGGTGGAGCTGTGGCCGGACCACCGCACCCTGCTGCTGGGCCAGCTCGTCCTGCTGGGACTCAGCCTGCCCTTCGTCTGGCGCCTCGCCCGCCTGTGGCTCTCCCCGGCCCTGGCGGTGCTGGCGACGTGGACCTGGCTGTCCACGCCCGCCCTCTGGGAGATGGAGGCCCAGGGCTTCCGCACGATGGCCCTCGCCACGCCGTTCCTGGTGGCCTGCCTGTGGGGGGCCGCCACCGGGCGGGTCCTGACCACCGCCGCCTTCGGCCTCGCAGCCCTGAGCTGCCGGGAGGAGGTGGTCTGGGCGCTGCTGGCGGCGCTGCCCTGGCTCTGGTGGTTCCGGGGCCGCACCTGGCGGGACACTACCTGGACCGTGGCGATCTGCTGCCTGGGCTGGCTGGGGCTGCTGTGGGCGGCGCACGGGGGACCGTCGACGTTCTGGCGCCTCTCGGAGCTGCCTCGTCAGCTCCTGGACGGCTTCGTCGACACCCACGCCGCCTCCCACGCGAGCCCGGTCGGCGCCATCGGCCACCTCGTGCGCTGGCTCGGCCCGGGCGTGCTCTCGGTGGGGCTGGCTCCCCTGGCCGGTCTGCCAGTGGTGGCCTGGTGGGGCGGCATCCAGGCGTCCTCGGGCCTGGCCGGACCCGAGGCCGTTCACCTGCTCGGCCCGGCCGCCGCCTGCTCGGCCCTGGTGCTTCCGCTGGCCCTGTCCCGCCTGCCACGCCCTGTCGCCGGGTTGATCCTGATCGGGCTCATGTCTTGGGGGGCATGGGCCTGGCAGAAGGCCTGGTATCCCCCCTGGCAGACCACCCGCGCGGCCCCTGCCGCGGGCGATCCGTGGACCCTGATCGCCCACATCCCGGACGACGCGGCCGTGCTGACCGAGGACCGCTTCCTGCCGGCGCTGGCCGCCCGAGCCCGGGTCTACGCCACGGACGACTGGTCGGAACCCGCGGCCCTCGACGGCCACTACGACCGCGCCCTGCTGCGAGAGGACCACGCCTGGGGACCCCACCTCGAGGAACAGGGCTTCCACGTGGTCCGGGTCTGTCCCGGGGCCGAGCTCTGGGTGGCAGGATCCGTCGACGGGCCCCTCAATGAGCCTCGCACGCCGATCTGAGTTGCCGGAGGCCGGAAACCAGCCTACGTTGGCGCCCCGCAATCCACCGCAAGAGGACTCCATGAAGCTCCACACTCTCGGCCTGCTCCTGTTGGGGGCGACCTTCTCCCTCGCCGCCTGCGGC
>CAZCVP010000213.1:0-14072 GCA_964501915.1 uncultured Enterobacterales bacterium | reverse complement strand
GGCACCACCCTGTCCAGCGGCTTCGTCGGCACCGACGAAGTCACCTGCACCGTGACCCCCTTCGACGGCAGCAGCACCGGCACCCCGGTCGATGCCAGCCTCACCATCACCAACGCCGTGCCGAGCCTGAGCGCCGCCAGCATCACCCCGGACCCGGCCGTGGCCGGCGACACCCTGGTCTGCACCACCTCGGGCTGGTCCGACGCCGACGGCCACAGCGACCAGTCCACCTGGTCGTGGACGGTCAACGGCACCGAGGCGGACACCACCGCCAGCCTGTCCGCGGGCTTCGTCGGCGGGGACCTGGTGGCCTGCGAGGTCACCCCCTACGACGGAGCGGACTCCGGCACCCCGGTCAGCGACTCGCTGACCATCAGCAACTCCGCGCCCTCGATCACCGACGTCACCATCGACCCCAACCCGGCGGTCGCCGGCGACACCCTGACCTGCGCCTGGACCTTCGAGGACCCCGACGGCGACACCGACCAGAGCACCGTCGCCTGGGCCGTCAACGGCACCACGGTCGCCACCAGCGCCACCCTCAGCACGTCGCTGAGCGATGGAGACCTCGTGCGCTGCACCGTCACCCCCGACGACGGCACGGACACCGGCACCGCGGCCTCGGCCAGCCTCACCGTCTCCAACTCGGCCCCCTCCATCACCACCGTGACCATCCTCCCCTCGGACCCCACCGCCGAGGACAGCCTGACCTGCACCTGGTCGGGCTACTCCGACGCCGACGGTGATCCCGACGCCTCCACCCTGCTCTGGACGGTCGACGGCAGTGCCACGGGCACCTCCACGACCCTGTCCTCCGGCTACGTCGGCGGCGACGAGGTCACCTGCACCGTCACCCCCTCCGACGGCTCCTCCACGGGCACCTCCGTGAGCGACACCGTCACCATCGGCAACACACCGCCCGTGCTGGAAGAGGTCACCCTGACGCCGGTGGACCCCGACGCCAGCGACACCCTGACCTGCACCCCCGGGACCACGACCGACGCCGACGGCACGACGTCGTTCACCTACAGCTACGCCTGGGCCATCGACGGCTCGACGACCAGCGACACGGGCAGCACGCTCTCCGGGGCCTTCGCCAAGGGCGAGACGGTCACCTGCTCGGTCACCCCGAGCGACGGCGACGACGAGGGCTCGGCCGTCACCTCCGAGGGCGTCACGGTGGTGAACTCGCCGCCCGAGGTCACCGGCATCGCCTTCTCCGACACCACGCCGGCCACCGAGGACGTGCTCAGCGCCACGGTGAGCACCACCGACCTCGACGGCGACAGCGTGAGCCTGAGCTACACCTGGTACGTGGACGGCACCGAGGTCTCCGGCGCCACCACCAGCAGCCTGGACGGTGCCGACCACTTCGACAAGGACCAGAGCATCGTGCTGGAGGTCGTGCCGAGTGACGGCTCGGACGACGGCGACACGGCGACCTCCGACACCCTCACCGTCGCCAACACGCCCCCGTATGCGCCGACCGTCCTGATCACGCCCGCCGACCCCGAGGAGGGGGCGGACGACCTCTACTGCGAGGTGACCGGGGAGAGCGAGGACCTGGACGGCGACACGGTGACCTACAGCGCCGTGTGGACCGTCGACGGCTCCCTGTGGACCGGCTCCACCTCGACCACCACCTGGACCGACGACACCATCGACGCCAGCGACACCCTGGAGGGCGAGGTCTGGGAGTGCAGCATGACCCCCGACGACGGCGACGACGACGGCGATCCGGCCTCCGACGACGTCACCATCGCCACGGGGACCTGCACCACGCTGATCAGCTCCGTGGACTACCCGGTCCAGTACCGGAGCTATGGCAACACCCAGGGCCAGTGGTTCTCCGACCCGCTGGAGACCCTCGGCAGCGGGCTCCACTGGTCGATGAACGGCTACAGCAGCGGCAGCACGGTCTACGAGTACACGTCGCTGTCGAACTTCCAGTCCGACAGCTACTCCCGCTCCTTCAGCCTGGCCTCCAGCTGGGAGGGCACCGGCGCCATCGCCTATGGCGGCTACCTCTACTACATCCAGTACAACACCAACACGATGACCAAGGTCGACATCTCGACCGGCTCGGCCGTGGCCACGGCCACGCTGAGCGGCGCCGGCTACCACAACCAGTGCCCCTGGCAGTGGGGGGGCTACAGCGACATCGACTTCGAGGCCGACGAGAACGGTCTCTGGGTCATCTACGGCGAGTACGCCAGTAGCTGCAACCTCACCGTGGCCCGCATCGACGAGGACCTGAACATCCTGGCGACCTACTCCACGAACGCCGGGCATCGCGGCAACTACGGCAACGCCTGGATGGTGGACGGCATCCTCTACGTCACGGCCAGCTACAGCAGCGGCACCACCACCATCAGCTACGCCTACGACACCTGCGACGGCTCGGACTGGAACCCGGGCACCACCTTCTACAACGACGGTGGCTACAACTCCCAGGTGACCTACAACCCCAACGACCAGCTCCTCTACTCGTGGGACAGCAGTCGCCAGTACCAGTACACGGTGAGCTTCTGACCGCTCCGGGACGGGACTACATCCCGTGCCCATCGAAGAGGAACACCACGCCAGCGTCCCCGGTCGTGGAGTCGCCGGCGGGGGCGGCGAGGAGCAGGTCGCCCCGCCCGTCGCCGTTGGTGTCCCCCGTCGCGAGCACGGCGCCCAGGCGCGCCTGGTCCTCGCCCCCGGTCCAGGTGGCATCCGCCGAGCTGAGCGCGGTGGTCGCCGCCAGGCCAGCCGCGGGGCCGTAGAGGAGCCAGGCCATGCCCGCGTCGGTGGCGCCGGTCACGTCGTAGCCCGGCCCTCCCAGCAGCAGGTCCAGCTCACCGTCCCCGTCGACGTCGGTGCTGGCCGCCACGGCACGGCCCGCCTCGCTGCCGAGCTGGGGACCCTGGAGACGGGTGGCGGAGGAGAGGCTCGACGCGCCGGCGTGGGGACCCCAGGCGATGTAGCCCTGGCCCACGCCCCAGCCGCCACCGGTGGGTCCCTGGTCGGGGGCGCCGACGAAGAGGTCGTCGTAGTTGTCGCCGTCGAGGTCTCCGAGGGGCGCCAGGCTGGTGCCGGTGCCCGACTCGCTCCCCTCGCCGTCGAGGCGAGCGTCGGCGGCGTCGAGCCGGTAGCTGGCCCCGCCCCAGCCAGGCTGCCCGTAGAACACGAAGACAGCGCCGTGGTTGCCCCCCGCGGCGTCGTGGCCGGGAGCGCCGATGGCCACGTCGTCGTAGCCGTCGAAGTTCAGGTCGCCGGCGCTGGAGACCGAGGTCCCGGCCTCGTCGCTGGCCGCCACGGCACGGAAGCCGCCGTCGGCTTCGTCCAGGTCGGCGTCGGCGGTGACGGGACCGAGCCAGAGCCAGGCCTGGCCCCCGCTGGCCTCGCTGGCGCTGCTGTTGGGCGCCCCGACCAGGAAGTCGGCCACGCCGTCTCCGTCGACGTCCCCGGCCGCGGCCACGGAGGCCCCGGCGAAGGCGTTCCCGGACACGCCGTCGAGGCGCACGTGGTCCGCCAGGTCGCCACCACCGGTGACCGGGCCCGCCACGACGTAGACCGCGCCGGAGTCGTCGTGGCTGCCGGTGGCCCGCTCGACGCCGACGATCAGCTCCGCGAAGCCGTCCCCGTCCATGTCGTCGACCCAGGCCACGGCCGAGCCGGCCCGCTCCTGGGCCTGCTCGCCGGCCAGGCGGGTGGAGGCATCCAGCGTCTGCTGCCCGAGCACGGGGCCCGGCACCACGTACACCGCCCCGGCGTCGCCGCCGTGGGTGTCGTGGTACGGGGCGCCGAGCACCAGGTCGCCGATGCCGTCACCGTCCAGGTCGCCGATGTCGAGGGCCGTGCCCGCGTGGTCGCCGCTGCCCTCGCCGTAGAGCACGGCGTCGGCGTCGAAGGGGTCGTGGTCGCCGACCAGCTCACAGCCCTCGGCGAGGCCGTCGCAGTCGTTGTCGACGCCGTCGTCGCAGACCTCGTAGGCGTCGGGGTGGACCGTGGCCTCGTCGTCGTCGCAGTCGCCGTGGGCGCTCACGCCGACGTCGGGGGTGCAGGCGAGCGCGGACAAGAGGAGGTGGAAGGAAGTCACCATGCCTGCCCCAACGCCCCCGGCCTCGGAACCACTCACACCATCGTGCCGAGGCGACCGAGGCGACCGAGGCTTGATGGCGATCGGGACGAGGCGGCGATGAAAGGACCCGGTAGACCCTCTCGTACCTGGTCTCTCCACGTGGAGTCCGGTGGAGCGACGGCGACCTCGCCGGATCCACTTGCTCGCCTCAGATGCCGTCCGGACCCCTCAGCCACGCCGCGGCCTGCCGGCCGACCTTGTGCCCGCAGGGCCAGAGCTCCTGGACGCGCTCCGCGACCACCTGTCGGAGCCTGGGGTCGAGGGACGTCCCGCCAGCCTCCACTCGAGTCAGCGCACGGAAGAGCCAGCGCCAGGCCTTCTGGAGGCGGTCCCGGTTGCGCTCCGTGTCGTCGTACTGGCGCATGGCCAGGACCATCTCGTCCAGCGTGACCTCGTGATCCGGGCTCTCCTCCCGCGCCCGGACCAGGTGGTAGCGGACCCTCAGATCCTCCCAGCGTCGGCGCTGGCTGTCGGGATTGGCGGCCCTCGCCGCGGCGGTGGCCGGCACCGCCTCCCGGAGGGGTTCCACGGCCTCCGCGGGTCGTCCGAGGCGCACCAGGTAGATGGCACCGATGTCGAACAACGTACGTCCGATGCCGGGGTGGAGTGCCGGCTCGGTCTGGCGACGGACCTCCAGCACCTCCTGGTAGAGCGCCAGCGCCTCCAGGGCGGGCCCTGGAGCGTTCTCGAACCTCGATCTCTGGTTGAGCACGTCGGCGAGGTTCTTCCGGGCGGTCGCCGTCGTGGGGTGAACCTCGCCGAATGCCGCCACCCGCAGCGCCAGGCACTCCCGGTTCAGCGCCTCTGCGTCCTCCAGTCGGCCCCGCATCTTTCCGAGGGCGTACCCCTGCGCGTTGCGCACGTTGGCAAGGGAGATCCGCCCCGGATCCTCGATCCTGCCCAGCACCGCCTCCGCCTGGTCGAAGGAGTGCAGCGCAGCGTCCAACTCCCTCAGCTTCGTCTGCGAACGGCCGAGGGACAGCAGAGTCTGGAAGCGCAGCAGGTCCAGCTCCCCGTCCACGCGTCGCTCCTGGCCCTGGACCCGGTCCATCTCCCGCAGCAGGAAGAGGTTGCGCCGACGACACTCATCGGGCCGGTCTCGAGCCGCGTACAGGAAGGCGATGCTGAGCAGGGTCTGAAGCACCGGGACCGCGCCCGGTCCCTGGACCGACAGGCCGACGTCCAGCGCCCGCGCAAGGCTCTCTTCCGCCTCGTCGAACCGCTCGATGTAGCCGAGCAGGATGCCCTGCTCGCGGAGGGTCTCAGCGGCGAGGGCGTCCACCTCACGCAACGTGGCCGTCGCATCGGGACGATCGGCGAGGGTCTTCCGGACCAGGCGCAGGGCGTCCAACGTCTCGCAGGTCAGCTCGAAGCCCGCCTGTCGGTGACCACGCAGCTTGCGCTGGCGCGCGAGCTGCAGTCCGAGCAGGTGGTGCTGCCAGCGGACGAAGCCCTCCGGACGTCGACAGACGGCCGCGACATGCTCCCGACAGTCCGAGAGCTCGAAGAGCTCCGAGGTCTGCCTCAGGCTTCCCACCCGAGCCAGCAGCTCTTCGCACACGGCCGCGAAGCCCCCCTGGTCGTCCAGACCCCTCAGGGCCTCAGCGACAAGTCGATGGACCACCAGCCGACCCCCCGGATCGACATGAACCACGCCGGTCCCCAGGACGGCCTGGACCGCTTGACCCACCACGATCGGCACGAGCGGGGCGGCCAGCGAGCCGGGGGGGGGCGCCAGACGCACGGCCGCCCCGATGACGAGGTCCGTGTCCAGGGGGACCGGAGCGAACCAGCCGACCACGGCGAGGACGGCACGCGCGAGTGCGGCGCAGACTTGCGGTGGCTCGAAGCGGCGCAGGGCTTCCTGGACGAGCAGGCCGAGATCGTGCTGCGTGCCCGTGCCCGGGGGCGCCGTGCCCAGGCCGAGCACGGCGCCAGTCCCAGACCGCTCGACGATGTCCACGACCTGTGCCGGAGTCAGGCCGGGACTGGAGAGCATGGTCGCCACGACCTGGAGCGCAAGGGGAAGACCTGCGAGCTGAGCGGCGAGCTCCTGGGCCGCCGCCTCCTCCTCCGAGCCCTCCTCGAGATCCAGACCCTGGCCCAGGATCCGAGCTCCGTCTTCGGTGCACAGGGGTCCAAGCCGTCGGGTCCTCTCCTCGCCAGCCAGCCCTGTCGGCCCTCGCGACGTCACCAGCACGCGGCACCGTCCCCGGGACGGAAGGAGGTCCTGCCACGGCTCACCCGCCTCCAGGTTGTCCACGATCAGCAGGCCCTCCCCACCCCGCTCCAGGGCCCAGCGAACGCTGCGGGCCCGGCTCTCCTCGTCCGACTCCGCGACGGAGCCGTCAGTCCGAAAGACCCCCGCCACGGCCGCCAGGCTCGCGGCCGGCCCGTCGGCGGACGCCTCGGCCCACACGACGAACTCCAGCTCCGAGAGCAGCTCGTGGGCCACCTCCAGCGCAAGCTGGCTCTTGCCCATTCCCGGTGGACCCGTGAGCGCCACCACGGGCGGCGGACTCTGTCTGGCTGCCAGGGAGAGCTGCTCCCGGACCCAGGTGCGATCAGACGATCGCCCGACGAAGCGGCCTCCGAGCGCCGCCCGCCTCAGGTTGTGGCGTGGGGAGCCGGACTCGACCTGGAGGGCCGGGGTCCTGGCTTCCTGGAGTTCCGCCTGGAGCGCCGAGACCTGCCGCCGCAGGCCCATGAAGTCGATCCGATTCAACAGGCTCGACGCCCGGGGAGCGGTGGCCGGGAACGCGACGAGCGCGAGGAGCAGGGCGGTGTAGTAGAAGTCCACACACCGGTCCCGAAGGTCCGGATCGCCACCGAAGAGCTGGTGCTGGAAGGCGGTCGCAATGGCCCCACGGAGGCGAGCGCCGGTGAGGTCCTCCCTGAACCCGTCGAGGGCCACTGCGATCTCCGGCGCCTTCTGGAGATCGAGCTCGAGGACGGACGCCCGTACGTCGGGTTCCGGACAGAGGTGGAGGTGTTCCTCGGCCTGCTGCAGGGCCTGGCGGAGCGCTCGACCTTCGACGCCGAGCCGCTTCTTGGCCTCCTCCAGGAGACCGGTGCTCCCGAGTTCGAGGGTGGCCTCGCGCAGGAACTCCGTGACCCCAAGCCCCTGGGCCGCGGCCGCAGCGCAGACGACGAGGGCCCCGAGACCTGCCACGTGGGATGACCCCCTGAGCGCGCGAGATACCAGGAGGCCGACGCCCGATCCCCTGCCGGTGCCAGCCTACCAGCCCGTCCCCCGAGCCCTGAGGTCCCCTCTCCGAGCCCGCCCACCCCACCAGGCCCTCCCCACATTCCCCGTATCTCCAGAGCCCCCGACCGATATGGGCCCATGAACACCGCTTTTGCCGTAGCCGCCGGCCTCTCGGCCACGACCTGGGCCATCCACACCTTCGTCGGCGGGCCTCGCGTGGCCCGGCCCCTCCTGGAGGCGGAGATGGACCGCGTCGCCATGCTGACGAACTACTACTGCTGGCACATCGTCACCATCACCCTGGCGACGATGGCCCTGGGCTTCGGCTACGCAGGGCGGGTTCCCGGAGGGCGCGACGTGGGCGTGGTGATGACGGCGCTGGCGATCTCCCTTGGGCTCTGGAGCCTGGTGCTGGTGCTCTGGAAGCACCGCCGGCCCCTTGAGCTGCCCCAGTGGTCCCTGTTCGTGGCCATCAGCGCAGCGGCGCTGACGGGTGTGTTCAGCGGGTGAGATCGATCCAGACCCACCGCCTGGGGTCCTGACCCGGCCCCCGACGACGCCTGACTCGCACCGCCCGGGCGGTAGAATCGGCCCGTGACGACCACCGGAAACGGTTCGAAGGACCAGGACGCCGCTCCCCCCCTCGCCCAGGGCCGCTACCGCCTCCTGGAGGAGCTGGGCGAAGGCGGAGCTGCCCGGGTCTACCGGGGGCTCGACACCGAGCGGGAGGCCCCCTGCGCCGTCAAGGTCCTCCGGACCCGGTCCGAGCACGGTGCCGGCCGGGACCGCTTCGTCCAGGAGGGCGAGCTGCTCACCCGGCTGGCCCATCCCAAGCTGGTCCGTGTCGAAGCCGTCGGCCAGGACGGCGATCGGGACTACCTGGTCATGGAGCTGATGGAGGGAGGCAGCCTGCAGCAGCGGCTGGAGGCCGACGGCCCGATGGATGCGGACGAGGTCCGAGAGGTCCTCGACGGACTGCTGTCGGCCCTCGAGGTGGTGCACGCCCAGGGGGTGGTCCACCGCGACGTGAAGCCCGGCAACGTGCTGCTCGACCGCGAAGGCCAGGCCAAGCTCGGCGACTTCGGCATCGCCCGGGTGGAGGGCAGCCTGACCCACACGGGTACCACCGTGGGGACCTACGCCTTCATGGCCCCCGAGCAGCTCGACGACCCCCGCTCGGTGGGACCGGCGGCCGACCTCTACGGCGCCGCCGCGACGGCGGTCTCGCTGCTCGCTGGACGCCCGCCCTACGGCCTCCAGTACCCGGAGAAGCGAGCGGTGCTGCTGGCTGACGCCCCCGAGGACCTGCAGGAGGTCCTGGAGCGCGGCCTCGCCCTGGAACCCTCGGACCGCTGGCGCTCGGCCACCGAGATGCGAGCCGCGCTGCGTGGTGAGTCCCTGACCAGCCCGCGGCGCCTGGTCCTGCCCCTCGCGGTGGTCCTGGTGCTGCTCCTGGCCATCGGCGGCCTCGGGTCCTGGAGCGACGACGAGACACCGCGGAGTCGGCCGACGAAGCCGACGGCGCCCCGGGCCGTGCAGCCCGTCACCGCGGTGCCGGAGGTGGACCCGACGGCGGGCGCGCCGCCGGTCGAGGAGGTCCCCGACGAGGACAGCCAGGCCCCAGCCGTGGAGGTCACCGAGCCGGACCCTCCGGCGAGCCGCCCCCCCGCTCCGGTCGAGGAGGTCGCCGAGCTCCCCCCGGCGGACTCCGCCCCGGAGCTGGCGCTGGCGGTCGCCGACGCGCCGCGGGAGCCCCTCCCGGTCGACGCCTGGATCCACAGCCTCCCCTGGAGCGAGCTGTCCATCGACGGCGTGCCGATCGGTCGCACGCCCTGGTCGGGGGAGCTGATGCCGGGTGAGTACCGGGTGCGCCTCGTCCTGCCCGACGGACGGGAGAAGGTCACGGACCTTGCTGTTCACCCCGAATCCAGGACACGATTCTGCTGGGACTTTGCCCAGGAGGAGACGTGTCCGGGACGTTGATGCTGGTGTTCGCCAGCCCGGCAGCCCTCGCCGGCCCCGTGTCCGTCAGCCTCCCGGCCCTGCTCCACGGGGCCTCGCCGGCCCTCACGGGAGGCGGTCACCTCGAGTCCTGCGATGGAGAACCCACCCGCCTGGACCAGCTCCAGGCCGCCATCGACGAGGTCGAGGGTCACCTCAACTACGCCGAGCTGGAGGCGGCCAGCCAGGCCCTGGAGCAGGCCCGCCAGGCCCTGCTCTGCCTGGCGGAGCCGCTGCCGGGCAACCTCGCGGCCAGGGTGTCGTTCCTGGCCGGGGCCCGGAGCTGGCTGGCCGGGGACCGCAGCACCTCCGAAGGTCACTTCCTGGAGGCCCTGCGCTTCCGCGACAGCCTGGAGTGGGACCCCGCCTGGACCCCGGAGATGCGAGGGCCCTTCGAGACGGCGCGCCACCGGCGCAAGGTGGACCCCACGAGCTGGCTGCGGGTCGTGCCCCAGCTCGAGGAGGGTCTGTTGTGGGTCGACGGCCTGCCCGTCGAGGACACCGGAGCCCAGATCGCCCTCGGTCCCGGCATCCACTACGTCCAGCTCGGCGGCGCCGCCTGGACCACCCTGCGCCTGGACCTGCCACCGGCTGGCGCCAACGTGCTCTGGCTCCCGGAGTCCGTGCCAGAGGAGGCCCGGACCTGGGTCGAGGACAAGGACCGACGGGCCGATCTCGACCAGCTCCTGTCCCTCGCCCTCCCCGCCGGCTCGGAGCTCACCATCACCACCGACACCCGCATCTGGCAGGGCTACGTGGGAGAAGGGGACTGGACCCAGATCGAGCGGGCGCGTCACCCCTGGCGGTGGGTGTCGCTCGGCGGCGTCGCCGTGGCCGGCGGCTCGCTGGTGGTGGCCGGCGGCGGCTACGTCGGCGCCTGGCTGGCCAGCCAGGACAGCTACTCCGCCCTGGACGACGACGACTGGAGCGGCTGGCAACAAGCCTCCCAGCGCCACGGCATGTCCCGCCAGCTCTACCTCGGGGGCCTGGTCGGGCTGGGGGCCGGCGCCCTGCTCGCCGGCACCGGCTTCGCCGTGGATCGCTGGGGCTTCGGCCTCGCCCCCACCGCCGATGGGCTGGGGGTGACCGCGGTGCGCTCGTGGTGATGCCCACCCTGGCCCTGCTGCACCTGGCGGCCTGTGTCCCGGCCCTCGCACCGCCGGAGATGCCTTCGAACCCCGACCACGACTACGACGGGGACGGCTGGGTGGAGGCCCCCACCGCCACCAACGGCGGAGACTGCGACGACGAGGACTCGGGGGTCTACCCCGGCGCCGAGGAGGTCTGTGACGACGTCGACCAGGACTGCGACGGGCGGGTCGACGAGGACGCCCTGGACGCCCTGGAGTTCTTCCGCGACTCGGATGAAGACGGCTACGGCGACGAGGCTGACGCGGTCTACGCCTGCGACGAGCTCGACGGCTACGCGGCGAACGCCCTGGACTGCGACGACCTCGATGCCCTGGTCTACCCCGACGCCGACGAGGTCTGCGAGGACGGCATCGACAACGACTGCGACGGCTGGGCGAGCTGCGAGCTGCCCGACGAGGTGGTCCTGCTCCAGGGCGTGAACGAGGACGACCGGGCCGGCACCGCCGTGGCCAGCAACCAGGACCTCGACGACGACGGCTTCGACGACCTGGTGATCGGGGCGCCACTGAGCGACGGGGACAGCACCCTGAACACGACCAACTACGGCGCGGTCTACGTGGTGTGGGGCCCGGTGACCGCCGGTGACCCCCGACCGCTCGAGGAGGCCGATGTCCGCCTGCTCGGCGTCGAATTGGGACGGGCCGGCACCGCGGTGGCCGGTGTCGGAGACGTGGACGGACTCGGCCTGCCCGACCTGCTGATCGGCGCCCCCGGCCCGGGCAACGTGGCCGACGAGTGCCGCGCCAGCCTGGTCACCGGGGAGCGACTGACCGCCGATCCCGGGACCCACCTCCAGGACCATCCCACCTGGACGGCGACCCTGACGATCGTGGAGGGCGCCGGGGCAGCGGTGGGGTCCGCGGGAGACGTCGACGGCGACGGACGACCCGACCTGCTGGTGGGCTCCGAGCCGGCGCTCAACGAAGAAGGCCTGGCCTGGCTCATCTCCGCAGCCGACGCGGACGAGAGCGGGGATCTCGACGTCGCAGGCCTGCGTCTCCGTGGTGAGACCGTAGGCGACAAGATGGGCACCACCGTCGTCGGCCTGAGCGACATCGACGGCGACGGCGTGCCCGACCTGGGTCTGGGAGCGACCCGCGGCGGCGACGACGAGTCCGGGGCGGTCTACGTGGTCTCCGGTGGCGACCTCGACGGCCTCGGGGCCCGGGACACCTACGACCTCTCGGACGCGACCCGGCTCGACGGCACCACGGCCGGCTCCCGCCTCGGCAGCTCCCTGGAGCCGGCCAGTGACCTCACCGGCGACGGCTACGGCGACTTCTGGATGGGCGCCCCGGCCTTCGACTCCGGCCAGGGTCACGAGGTCGGGGCGGTCTACCTGGTGAGCGGCAGCCTGGAGGAGGAGCCCACCGTGGGGGGCGAGGTGATCCTGATGGGCACCGTCGACTCCCAGAGCTTCGGGGCCTCCATCGACCAGCACGACCTGGACGGGGACGGCTTCCCGGACGTGGTCATCGGCGCTCCCGCCCGCGGCGGCTCCACCCTCGGAGGCAGCGTCTATGTCTTCCGGGGCCCTCTCTCCGGGCGCGGCGTGCTCGATGCGACCGAGTCCGAGTGGTACTTCGAAGACGACCAGCTCAGCACCGAGGCCGGCACCGACGTCGGCGTGCTGCACAGCGGCCTCGAGGGCTACGACAGCGCCCTGATCCTCGGGGTGCCCCGGTGGTCGCTGGAGATCGTGGACCGCGGAGCGGCCGTGGTCGTCGGCTACTGAGGCCGACCGCGGGCCCGCGGGAGTATGCTCCTCCGCCGTGTCCCTCGACGCCCGCGATCTCCTCGACCCCCTCCGAGCCGCGCAGACCTTCGAGTCGGCGGCCGAGGCCCTGCTCCGGCCGCTGCTGCAGGTGACCGCGACCGCCCTGGAGGGCGAGCGTGGCGGCCGCGTGCTCCGGGGGATGGTGCACCTCCGACCCGACCGCGGCTACGCCGGTCTCCACGTCCTCGATGCCAGGGAGAGCGACAGGAAGGCGACCCCGGGACCCTCGGCCACCGCCTGGCAGAGGCTCCAGGGGGCGAGGCACCCGCTGGTCGTCGACGTCGAGACCCTGACGAGCTGGACCCTGGCCGGCGAGGCCCTCCAGGAGCACAGCGGGAGCTGGGGCAAGAGCCGGGCGGCCATCCAGGCCCGCAGCGTCACCCACCTCGGCCTCTGGCCGCTGCGAGCCCCCGGGGGGGGTGCCCTGGGCATGGTCTCGGTGGAGATCCGCTGTCCCTTCGCCGTCGGCCTCGGCCCCCCGACCTGGGAGGACCTCGGCGAGGCCTTCCAGCGGGCCTGTGACCTGGCGGCCCCCTACCTGGTGGCCCTGCCCCTGAGGACCTCCGAGAGCCCGCTGACCGATCCGATGCTCCCGGTGGTGGGCGCCACCATGGCCCCGATCGTCCAGACCCTCGGCGCCTTCTCCTCCTTCGACGAGACCCTGCTGCTGCGGGGCGCCACCGGCACGGGCAAGTCCCACCTGGCTCGCTGGTGCCACGCCCAGTCCCCGCGCTCGGACAAGGCCTTCGAGGTCGCCGAGCTGCACTCCGTGGCGGCCACCCTGCAGTCCGGGGAGCTCTTCGGCTGGGTGAAGGGGGCCTTCACCGGTGCCGTCCGGACCCACCGCGGCTGGGTGGAGCGGGCCGAGGGCGGCACCCTGTTCCTCGACGAGATCGACAAGCTCGACCTGGAGACCCAGGGCAAGCTGCTGTCGCTGCTCGAGGAGCGCCGCTACAAGCCCGTGGGCTCGGAGACCACGCGCCGGGCCAACGTGCGCTTCGTGGTCGGCACCAACGCCGACCTGGAGACCCTGGTGCGCGAGGGCCGCTTCCTGCGAGACCTCTACTACCGGATCAACGTGCTGCCGGTGGAGCTCCCGCCCCTGACCCGCCGCCCCGAGGAGATCGGGCCCTGGGCCCACTGGATGGTCCAGCAGGTCCACGGCAGCCGGGTCGAGGGCGGCCGCGTGCACCTCTCCGCCAACGCCGAGACCACGCTGAGGTCCTTCGCCTGGCCCGGCAACCTCCGCCAGCTCAACAGCGTGGTCGTGCGAGCCTATGCCTTCGCCAGCGTCGGCGAGCTGGGACGCTTTCCCCTGGAGCTGGAGCTGCGGGGCAAGCACATCGCCCGCGCCCTGGCTGTCGAAGGGGGGCTCGGCGGCGACGAGTCGCTGGGCGACCTGCTGGAGCAGGCTGCGGAGATCTTCGTCCAGCAGGCCCTCCAGCGCGAAGTCGGTGGGGGGGAGCGGCTGCCCATCGAGCTCGCGGAGGCCTTTCCGGGCTTCGTGCTCGAGGCCGCGGTCCGCGCCAAGGGCAGCGAGCGCGACGCCTTCCTGCTCTTCGGACTGGAGTCCCGCCTCAAGGGCGGCAACCACCTCAAGACCCTGCGGCGGGAGCGGTCCAAGGTGGAGGCGCTGCTCGCGGCGATGGGAGATCGCCGAAGGGAGGGCTGACCGGCGTCGGGCTGAGCCCTGTCAGGTCGCCAGCGGGTCCAGGAAGCGGAGTCTCTGGAAGCGCCGGAAGTCCCGGTCCGCCTGGGAGGGTGTTGGGCATTGTGGACCGAGCATGGCGCCGCGACGTGGTTTCAGGTGC
>CAZCVP010000212.1:0-14116 GCA_964501915.1 uncultured Enterobacterales bacterium | reverse complement strand
GAGACCGTGACCTGCCCGGCGCGACCGGGCGGACACATCGGCGGGACCTCCGCCGCAGAGCGGACAGATCGGGGGGACCTCTGCCGAGGGCCGCCCGGCCGCCCAGCTCCGAGAGCGCCGGGCTCCGGGTCTGCGCGAGTCCGATGGGGTGGTCGAGGACTTCCGAGCGGGACCACTGGTCGAGAACCCTGTGCCGAGGTGCGAGCAGCCGTCGGGCCCGATCCCACGCAGGATCACCCGGCGATGCTCGATTCGGTCGTCAGGCCTGCCGGGTGAGGACATAGACTGGCCTTCCCGGACCAGGAGGCGTCCATGGGTGCCCGCTCCTTCCTGCCCTTGCTCGGGGTCGCTGCCGTCGGCTGTGCAGGGCCCCCGTCCACCGGGCTGGCCGACGCCGATGGCGTCGCCAAGTTCGTGGGCCCCACGGTCTCCGTCTGCGCCGACGGGAGTGGAGATCAGACCACCATCCAGGCGGCCATCGACGCGGCGCCCTCGGGCAGCACCCTCTCGGTCTGCGCGGGGACCTACGCGGAGAACCTGCGGGTCGCGGGCAAGGCGCTGCGGGTCGTGTCGGAGGACGGGGCGGCAGCGACGATCATCGATGGGGGAGGGAGCGGGGCTGTGCTCACGGTCGCGATGTCATCGGGCGCGGGGCTACAGGTGGACGGCTTCACCCTGCAGAACGGCTCGGGGACCGGGGCGGGTGGGGTGCAGTGCACCCGCTCCACGTTCTCGCTCAGCGACAGCATCGTGCGAGACAACACGGGCGCAGAAGGGGCTGGGCTGATGGCCTGGCTGTGCTCGGTCTCGCTGTCGTCCTCGGACTTCGAGGACAACGTGGCAGTCGGACGCGGCGGGGGCGCCTACCTCTCCTCATCGAGCGGCTCCGTCGACGGGTGCACCTTCGACGGCAACGAAGCCGAGGAGGGCGGTGGGCTCGCCCTGGCCTCCAGCCCCGTGGACGTCACCGGAAACACCCTCACGGACAACGAGGCCACGACCACCAGCGAGACCCTGAACGGACCGGGCTCCGGCGGTGGCGGGCTCTGGGTCTACGGTGACGCCACCATCCGCGGGAACACCATCCAGTCGAACGACTCAGGCTACCACGGTGGTGGCCTCTACGTCTGGGGCGGCTCGGCCGAGATCGCCGACAACGACATCTCCGACAACTACAGCGGCGAGGACGGCGGCGGTGGCTACACGAACCAGTCCTCCGCCTGGCTCCACGACAACATCATCTCCGGCAACGAGGCCTTCGACGACGCGGGCGGCTTCCGGATCTACGTCGGCGGCATGACCGTCGAGGACAACCTCTTCGAGAGCAACATCGCCGGGGACGACGGTGGGGGGTTGAAGCTCTCCCACTCCGACCAGACGGTCCGACGCAATGCCTTCGCGGACAACACAGCCGGCGACGCGGGCGGTGGGCTGGAGCTCGACAACGAGACCACCACCATCGAGGACTGCACCTTCGAGGGCAACAGCGCGACCCGCGGCGGCGGCCTGCATAGCTGGCGCAACGAGGACGTGCTGACCATCGTCGGAGCCCTGTTCACCGACAACACGGCCAGCGACTGCGGCGGCGGCGTCCAATTCGACAACGACCCCTACGAGATCACGATCGAGCAGAGCGTGTTCGAGGGCAACACGGCGTCGGACGGCGGCGGGCTGTGCGTGGACGAGGTCGAGCTGGAGGACGGTGGCTTCGACGACACGGTCTTCGCCCTGGTCAACACGGCCTTCTACAACAACGTCGCCACAGACGACGGGGGGGCCGTCTACCTGAAGACGGCCATTGGCACGGTGCGGAACACCGTGCTCTTCGAGAACTCGGCTCCGACCGCCTCCGGCCTGGTCCTGAAGAGCGGCACGGTCACCCTGATGAACAGCATCGTCTACCGGAACACCGGTTCCGACGGCGTGGTGGTCGAAGGCGGGACCCTCACGCCGCGCTTCAACGACGTGTTCGGGCACTGGGGCCACAGCAACTGGAGCGGGCTGAGCGATCCGACCGGCACGGCGGGCAACATCAGCCAGGCCCCGGCCTTCGACTGGCCGAGGGGAGGGGACTTCCACCTCGACCCGTCCAGCCCCTGCATCGACGCCGGCCTCCCCTTCCTCACCGACCCGGACGGCACCCGGTCGGACATGGGCGCGCACGGCGGGCCGGAGGGGGCCTGGTAGGCCCTCAGTACGTCAGCATGATCTTGCCGTCGACGCGGGTGCAGCTCTGCTCGAGGGCCTGGTGGAAGGCCGAGAAGGGGCGGCGGCTGGTGATCATCGGCTCGGCCACGATGCGGTCGTGCTCCAGCAGCCGCAGGACCTGGGGGAAGCACCCCATGCCGACGTGGCCGCGGGAGCCGACGATGCCGGAGGCTCCGGTCACCAGCACGTCGAGCATCACGGGTGCCCGCTCACCGGTCCGGCCGAGGTAGACCATCTGGCCACCGGGCGCGAAGGAGCGCTCGATCTCGGGCATGGTCTGGAGCGCGGCGCCGGCCGCTTCGACGATGACGTCGGCTCCCCACCCGCCGCTGAGCCGACGGATGACCTCGGCGGGGGAGGTGCCCGCCGCCGCGAGCGCGACCGGGTCGTGGGCCTCGTCGGCGCCACAGGCCAGGGCGACGTCGAGTCGCTCCACGGCGATGTCGAAGGCCACGATGGTGGCTGCCCCGGCGGTCCGGGCGAGGGCGACCGCACCGAGGCCGATCGGCCCGGCACCGAAGACGGCGACGTGGTCACCGGGCCGCAGGCCGCGGCCGGCGACGAAGATGCCGTTGTAGGAGCAGGAGATCGGCTCCACCAGTGCTCCCAGCTCCAGGGCCCGCTGGGCGTCTCCGAGGCGCTCGGCGATGCCGTTGAGCTTCCAACAGAAGCGCTCCTCGACGGTGATGTACTCGGCGTAGGCGCCTGGGGCCGAGAACCCGACCATGTCGAGGTGCGGGCACTGGTTGGGGCGACCGACCCGGCAGGCCTCGCAGACGCCGCAGTTGAGCATGCCCTCGGCGGCCACCAGGTCGCCCACGGCCAGCTCACGGACCTCGGCCCCCACGGCCACCACCTCCCCGCTGTACTCGTGGCCCGGCACCACCGGCAGGCTCACGGGACCGGAGAAGATGACGTAGCCGTCGGCGTCGGTCTCGTAGCAGTGGGTGTCGGAGCCGCACACGCCGCAGGCCCGGACCTTCACCACCACGTCCCGGGGTCCGGGGGAGGGGTCTTCCACCTCCGACGCCACGAAGCGGGGGTGGCGCCACACCTGGCTGGCCATGGTGGCCTTCCGCGAGGCGGTCTCCGTGGCGGTGAGGGGGTAGTCGGGGCGCGGGTCCCAGTCGGCGTGCAGCAGGATGGCTTTCATGGGGTTGCCCTAACCGGCGGCCTACCGATCCCGAACCAGACGCACCTCCTGGATCGCCCGATCCGAGGCCTTGGTCACCTCGAGGCGCCAATTGCCCTCCCGCACCGTCTCCCCGGCCTTCGGCACGTGACCCAGGCGGGTGAGCACGTAGCCGGCGAGGGTCTCGTACTCGCCCTTCGGCAGGCGGAAGCCGGTGGTCTCCTCCAGGGTCTCCTGCTCCACCCGGGCCCGCACGAGCCACTCGTGCTCGCCGGCCTGGCGGACCCAGGGGTTGGGGGCGTCGTACTCGTCGTCGATCTCCCCGACGATCTCCTCCAGCAGGTCCTCCCGGCTCACCAGGCCCACGGCACCGCCGTACTCGTCGACGGCGATGGCCATGCGGGCCCGTTCGCGGCGGAACTCGAGGAAGAGCTCGTCCACCCGCTTGGTCTCGGGCACGAACTTCAGCGGCCGCATGATCTGGCCGACCTCCCGGGCGAGGTTCTCCAGGAACATCAGGTCGGAGTGGTGGATCAACCCGACCACGTTGTCGACCCGGTCCTCGTAGACCGGCAACCAGGAGTGGCCGGAGGTCTCGATCTGCTCGATGGCCGCCCGGGCCGGCGCGGTCTGGGGCACCATCACGACCTCGATGAGCGGCACCATGACGTCATCGACGTGGGCCTCGGTGAAGGCGAACACGCGCTTGATCAGGTCCCGGTCCTCGGCGTCCAGGTCGACCTCGTCGGAGGCCCCGAGCAGCAGGCGGATCCCCTCGCGGGAGATGCTGGTCTCGCCGCCTTCAGAGCCCAGCGCCATCAGCAGGAGCTTGCTCGCGGCCTCCATCACCAGCAGCACGGGCCGGAAGACCACCGAGAAGAAGCGCAGGGGGAACACCACGATCGGGGCCAGCAGCGTGGCGTGGTGCTGGTAGACGCTCTTGGGGACCAGCTCGCCGAAGACCAGGTTCAGGGGGAAGATCAGCGCGACGACCAGCAGCTCCGGCCGGCCGGCGTAGACCTCGGCGGCGGCGGCTGTGGCCACCGTGGCCCCGGCGACGGTGGACACGTTGGTGCCGACGAGGCAGGTGCCGACCAGGAACTCCGGGCGGTCCAGCATCCTCAGGGCCAGCCTGGCGCCCAGGCTCCCGTCCGCGGCCCGGGCCTTGAGCGTGTGCTTGTCCGCCGACACCACGGCGATCTCGCTGCCGGAGAAGAAACCCTCCGAGACGAGGAAGAGCAGGACCAGGGGCAGGGCGACGAGGACGCTCACGACGCCCCCTGCGAGTCCAGGCCGTCGAGCTTCCGGACCGGCGTGGAGAGGCGCACGGTGATCTCGGTGATGCGGCGCTCGTCCAGCCCGGTGACCTCGAACTGGGTGCCCTCCCAGACCAGCGTCTCCCCCTTCGACGGCAGGTGCCCCAGCTCCGAGAAGACGAAGCCGGCGACGGTGTGGTAGTCGCCCTCGGGGAGCTCCAGGCCGGTCTGCTCCTCGAAGTCGTCGACGTCCATGCTGCCCGCCACGTTCCACACGTCGGGCCGGATGCGGGAGATCTCCTCGGACTCGTCGTCCTGCTCGTCGAAGAGCTCGCCGACCAGCTCCCCGAGCAGGTCGTCCATGGTCACCAGGCCGTCGAGGGAGCCGTGCTCGTCGACCACCAGGGCCATGTGGGTCCGAGCGAGCTGGAGCTCGCGGAGCAGCTCCGAGGCGGGCTTGGAGGTGGGCACGAAGTAGGGCTCCTGCAGCAGGGCCTTGAGCTCGCGGGGGCCGGGGTCGCGATCGTCCTTGAAGCGGAGCAGGCTCTTGGCGAGCAGCACGCCGACCACGTTGTCCCGGCGCCCCTGGTAGATCGGCAGCCGGGAGATGCGGTGCTCCCGCAGCAGGTCGATCAGCTTGGGGAACGGGATGGTCAGCGGCACCGAGACGATGTCGGGCCGCGGGGTGGCGATCTTGGAGACCGGGGTGTCGGAGAACTCGAAGACGGCCTCGATCAGCTCCTGCTCCATCTCGCCGATGGTGCCGGTCTGGCGTCCCTCGTCGATGATCTGGAGGAGCTCGGCCTCCTGGAGGCTCTCCTGGACGTAGGACCCGCCGCCGAGGCGGGCGACGACGGCGTCGGCGAGGCGGCTGAGGATCCGCCGCAGCGGCGAGATCACCGTAGCCCAGAGGCTCAGCGGACGGGCGATGGCGACCGCCGTCCGACGGGCGAAGCGGAAGGCGATGGACTTGGGCAGGACCTCGCCGGCGATGAGCAGGATCGGCGTGGCGACGAGCAGGTTGAGCCAGGGGCGGTTCGGATGGACCTGGAGCACCAGCCCGGCGCAGATGGTCGACAGCCCGACGTTGACCAGCTCGTTGCCGAAGAGCACCGAGGCCAGCACCCGGCGGGGGTGCTCCAGCAGCCGGTCCAGGACCGCGGAGTCCCCGCTCTGCCGGATCGACTCCCGGTCCACGGCGTTCAGGGAGAACAGGGCGGTCTCCGAGCCAGAGAAGAACGCCGACAGGCACACCAGGCACCCGATCAGGAGCACGGCCAGGCCGGGGTGGAAGGCGGCTTCGACGACCTCGGGTGTCATCTCTCCTCTTGGAAGTGGGACCAGCTTCGGGGCCAGTCCCGACCCTCGAGCACGACCGCGCGGTCGGCGGTGCAGGTCCCGATCGGGGTCAGGCGGAGCGCCAGGTGGGCGGCGAGCGCCTGGATCTCCCCCTCGCGGTCCGGGGGGGCGGTGAAGAGCAGCTCGTAGTCCTCGCCGAAGGCGACCTGGTGGGGGAGGGGGTCGTCGACGAGGCACAGCAGGGCGTCGGAGGTGGGCAGGGCCGCCGGGTCGATCCGGGCGCCACAGCCGCTCGCGGCGCAGAGGCGCGCCAGGTCGGTGGCCAGGCCATCGGAGAGGTCCATGCCTGCGGTGGCCAGCCCTCGCGTCGCCAGGGCGGGCCCCAGGGCCAGGGGGGGCTCGGGCCGGACCCAGCGCGTCCAGAGGTCCCCGCTCCCGGCCACGAAGCCGGCCGAGGCGTCCCCCAGGGTGCCCGAGACCCAGATGGTGTCGCCGGGTCGGGCGCCGGAGCGCAGCAGCGCGGGACCCTCCAGGGCGCCCCCTACGGTCAGGCTGGTGAAGATCGGACCGGGCGAGCGGGTGGTGTCGCCCCCCACGAGGGGCACCCCGCCGAGGCCCCCGGCCAGCCCCCGGGCGAAGGCAGCCACCCAGGCCGCGTCGATCGGGGCGGGCAGGCTCAGGGTGAGCAGGGCCCAGCGGGCCACGGCGCCGCAGGCCGCCACGTCGGAGAGGTTGCTCCGCGCGAGCTTGAAGCCCACGTCCTCGGGCGAGACCCGGTCGTCCCAGTGGATGCCCTCGACCATGGCGTCGGCCGTGAGCACCGTGTCGCTGCCCAGCACGGCCCCGTCGTCGCCGGTACCGGTGCCGATCCACTCCGGCAGAGGCGGCTGTGCTGCGTGGATGCCGTCGATGACGGCTTGTTCGCCAGGGTCGTCGATCATCGCCCGGAGGGGGAGTGTACCTCAGTCCGGTGACTCGAGGAATTCGGGCTCTTCGTCCTCGCTCACGCGCTCGATGCCCTCCTCGCCGATGCGGAAGACCAGCAGCTCCCGCTCCAGCTCCCGGGTGGCCCCGAAGCCGGTGCCGCCGGTCACGGAGGTCTCGAGGGTGGCGTCGGAGAGCTGCTGGCGGAAGGCGGCGCGGTCGGCCGGTGCCTCGATGCTGGCGGCGGCGACGAGACGTCCCACGTCGTAGACCAGGGACTCGAGCACACCGGGCTTGCGACCGATCTCGGTCTCGAACTCCGACACGTAGACCTCGCGCTCGGGGTCCTCGCTGTCGAAGGCGTCGACGAAGACCGCGTGGCGCACGTACTGGCCCCCCTGGACGGGCACGTTGGGGTGGTGCCAGCCGTTCAGGCCCAAGAGCGGCGCCGGCTCGTGGGACTGGCGTGGACTGAAGCCGCCGATGCTGAACTCCTCGTACGCCAGCGACGAGGCCACGATCGGGACCCTCCTGGCGTTGTCCGGCACGAAGATGGCCTCGAAGTCCATCAGGGGCGGCAGCACGACCTTGTGCGGATCGATGCCGCGGGCCTCGGCCCGTCTGCGCAGGGAGTAGAGCTCCTCCTTGCGCTCGGGGCTGTCGTAGTCCTTGACGCCCAGCTCGGCCGCGGCCTCGCGGTAGTCCGTGGCCTCGGGATCGTAGAAGACGGCCCGCAGGACCTCGCCGCCGCGCTCGGTCACCAGGTGGGTGAAGGCGTCGTGGGCGCTGTGGCCGTAGCTGTTGTCGGGAGCCAGCACGACGAAGGTCTGGAGCGCCATCGGCCCCATCGCGTGGTCCACCAGGGCCCGGACCTGCTGCTCGATGGTCAGGGCACCGCGGAAGACCCACCGGCCGGTCTCGGTCAGGCCGCCCACCTGGCTCAGCGCCACCAGGGGGACCTGGGCGGCCTGGGCCTCGGCGGCGATCGGCAGGGCGACCTCCTTGAGCAGGGGACCGATCACGCCGGCGACCCCCTCGGTGAGCACGAGGTCCCGGAACTGCTCCAGGGCCGTCTCCGCGGTCCCGGCGGTGTCCCGGAAGACCAGGTCGATGTCCGCACCGGAGTGCCGGGTGGCCAGCTCCAGGGTCTCGCGGAGCTGGGTGCCCGCCGGACCGTAGGTCCCGGTCAGCGGCAGCAACACGCCGAGCTTGTGAGGACTGAAGGGGTCCTCGGCCTCCGCCCGCAGCCGCACCCAGCGGGCCTCGACCACGTGGACCGAGTCCGGGTACCGCTCCTCCACCGCGGTCGCGAGCCGGAGGGCCTCTTCGAAGTTGTCCGCCGCCAGCGCCCGTCGGGCCCGGTCGACCCCTTCGGCGTCCGGGGGCACCAGCCCCTCCCCCCCTGGCAGGTCCGAGGGGAGCAGGGCACCGAGATCCAGGCGGACGCGGGCCGTGACCCCCGGATCGTCGCCGGTGTAGCCGAGGGCCCGCCCGGCGAGCTCCCGCTGCTCCTCGGGCGGCCGACCCTCGGCGACCGCCGCCAGCGCCAGCACGCGGTAGCGGTCCGCGTTCATGGTGTTCGGGACGCCTTCGTCGCCGACGAGCTCCAGGCTGGCGAGCACGTTGCCCGCCTGCCCCTGCTCGGCGTGGACCAGCGCGAGCCCGATGATCGCCGGCTCGACGCCTGGGTGCTCGCGCCGGAGGAACTGGAAGTGCAGGGCGGCCGTCTCGTGGTCTCCCATGAGACGGCGCTGCTCTCCGGCGTGCAGCGCGGCGAGATGGATCAGCTCCGGGTCCGCGCCTTCGACGAGGTAGCCCTCCAGCAGCGCGAGGGCCTCGAGGCGATCGTCGACGGCCAGGGCCATCGCCTGCTGGATCAGGGAGGGGGTCTCCTCGGTGTCCCTGCGCCGCCTGCGACCGGCGTCGGCGTCGAGCCCGACTCCGAGCACGACCGCGCAGAGGACCAGGGCGATCAGCGTGCGGAATCTCACGAGCTGCGATCCTCCATGGCGGCTTCGAAGGCCCGGCGCTGGGGATAGGCGTCCGGGCTGGTGAGGGCATCGAAGCGACGCAGGGCTTCGGCCTGCGGACGGGTGAGGGAAGGGGGGACCTCGACCACTACCTTCAGGTGGAGGTCACCACGGCCCGAGCTCCCGGAGGGGAGGCCTCGGCCGGCCAGCCGCAGGATGCGTCCGCCCGGTGTGCCGGAGGGGACCTTGATGGTGGTCGGCGCGCCCAGCGTGGGGACGGTGATCTCCGCGCCCAGGGTGGCCTCGGCGTAGGTCAGGGGCAGGTCGCAGACCAGGTCGGGTCCGCGGCGGCGGAAGAAGGGATGCTCGGCCACGCTGATCACCACGTAGAGGTCGCCCGAGGCACCGGAAGCCCGCCCCTCGTGGCCACGGTTCCTCAGCTTGAGCTTCTGACCGGTCGCGACGCCGGGTGGGACCTTGACCCGCAGGTGGTCCTCGGAGCCTCGCAGGCCCTTGCCCTCGCACCCGTCGCACTTCCGGATCACCACGAAGCCCCGTCCTCCACAGCGGGCACAGCTCTGACGGAACACCCTCCGGGTCTTCGACTTTCCGCTGCCCTCGCAGGCCTCGCACTCCTTGCGCCCGCCGTCCGGGTGGGCACCGCTGCTGCCGCACTTCGTGCAGCGCACGCTGCGGGCGATCACCAGGGGGCGCGTGGTGCCGGTGTCGACGTCCTCCAGCTCCACCGTCAGGTGGGTCTTCAGGTCCTCCCCCTGCTCCGCGGCGCGCTTGCGGCGGAACAGGCCGCCGAAGGCGTCGGAGAGGATCTGTTGGAGGTCCTCCGGGGAGGGCGGGCGACCATCGGGGCGGTAGAAGGAGCCCAGGCGGTCGTAGCGCATGCGCTCTTCCGGATCGCCCAGCACCTGGTAGGCCTCGGTGGCCTCCTGGAACCGCGCCGCCGCCTCGACGTCGTCGGGGTTGCGGTCGGGGTGGTACTGGAGCGCGAGCTTCCGGTACGCGCGCTTGATGTCCTCGCCGGCGGCATCGCGCCGGATGCCGAGGATGTTGTAGTAGTCCTTGCGGGCCACCCGCACTCCCAGAAGGCGGCTGACCTAACCTTCTGCCCCGGGGACGCCTCAGTCCGAGAAGTCGTCGTCCGAGAAGTCGTCCTCCCAGTCCTCCTCTTCCACGTACTCGTCGACCTCTTCGGCCGCAGCGGCGTAGATGGACTCGGCCAGGCGCTGGGCGGCGACGGCGAGGTGGTCCTTGCAGTCGAGGATGAACTCGAGGTCGGCGCTGTCCAGAGAGTCCTCGGCGGCCAGGATCGCGTCCCGGATGGCGTTGAAGTCGGACTCGCTGAGGTTGGCACCGTACTCGTCCAGCGACCGGCGCGTGGTGTAGATCAGGCCGTCGAGCTCGTTGCGCGACTCCCCGACCTGGCGGCGGCGCTCGTCTTCCTCGCGGAAGGCCTCGGCCTCTCGGAGCATCTCCTCGACCTCTTCCTCACCCAGGCCGGAGTGGGAGACGATCCGCATCGACTGGGCCTTGCCGGTGCCCAGGTCCTTCGCCTTGACGTGCATGATGCCGTTGGAGTCCAGCTCGAAGGCGACCTCGATCTCCGGCAGACCGCGCGGAGCGGGAGGGATGCCGTGCATCTCCAGGCGACCGAGGGACTTGTTCTCCTCGGCGATCGGACGCTCACCCTGGACGACGTGGACGCGCACCATGTCCTGGTTGTCCAGCGCCGTGGTGAAGATCTTCGACTTCTTGCAGGGGATGGTGGTGTTGCGGTCGATGATCGGCTCGGTGAGGCCGCCGGCGACCTCGATCCCGAGGGTCAGCGGGGTCACGTCGAGCAGCAGGATGTCCTTGACGTCCCCGGCCAGCACAGCGCCCTGGATGCCGGCTCCGATGGCCACGACCTCGTCGGGGTTGACCTCCGTGCTGGGCTTGCCGCGGAAGAGGCCCTCGACCTTCTCGCGTACCTTCGGCATCCGGGTCATGCCGCCGACGAGCAGCACCGCGTTGAGGTCCTTGGGGTCGATCTGGGCGTCGTTGAGGCACTGCTGGCAGGGCCCGACGAGGCGCTCGACCAGGTCCGCTGTCAGCTCCTCCATCTCCTCCCGGGTGAGGGTGTACTGGAGGTGGAGGGGGCCGGAGTCGCCCGAGGCGATGAAGGGGAGGTTGATGTCGGTGGAGGTGTCGGAGCTGAGCTCGTGCTTGGCTTTTTCGGCGGCCTCCTTGAGGCGCTGCATGGCGACGAGCTCGTCGCTGAGATCGATGCCGGTCTCCTCCTGGAAGTGGGCCAGCAGCCGGCGGACGATGCGGTTGTCCCAGTCCTCTCCGCCCAGGTAGGTGTCGCCGTTGGTGGCCCGGACTTCGAAGACGCCCTCCTGGAGCTCCAGGATCGAGATGTCGAAGGTGCCTCCGCCGAGATCGAAGACCGCGACGCGCTCGTGGCTGCTCTTGCCGAGGCCGTAGGCCAGGGCGGCGGCGGTGGGCTCGTTGATGATCCGCAGGACCTCCAGTCCGGCGATGCGGCCCGCGTCCTTGGTGGCCTGGCGCTGGGAGTCGTTGAAGTAGGCCGGGACCGTGACGATGGCCTTGTCGACCTGCTCGCCGAGGTAGGCCTCGGCCGTCGCCTTCATCTTGTCGAGGATCATCGCCGAGATCTGGGGCGGCGAGTAGGTGCGATCGCCGGCGCTCACCCAGGCGTCGCCGGTGTCCGACTCCACGATGGTGTAGGGCACCATCGACGCGATCTCGGCGGTGTGCGGGTGGTCGAAGCGCTGCCCCATGAGGCGCTTGACGGCGAAGAAGGTCCGATCGGGATTCGTGACCGCCTGGCGGCGCGCGAACTGCCCGACGAGGCGGTCGCCGTCTGGCGTCGAGGCCACCACGGACGGCGTCGTGCGGCTCCCCTCTTCGTTGGGGATGACCGTGGGGTCGCCGTCTTCGAGAATTGCCACGCAGGAATTCGTGGTCCCGAGGTCGATACCGATGACTTTGGACATCCGGGCTCCAGGCCTCTCTGCCCGCCTCCTCAGCCGGGCGGGCCGTCGACATTACCACCGCTGGCGGTGACTACTCCTCGCCGCTCTCCTCATCCCAGGAATCCACCGAGTCCTCGTCCCCCAAGGGGGGGCCGCCGAAGAAGACAGAGACCCGTGCCGGCCGCACCAGGCGGCCCCGCAGGCTGTAGCCCGCGCTGAGGCAGGCGGCGATGGTGTCGGCAGGTTCGTCGGGGTCGGGGACGCGCTCGACCGCGTCGTGGATCGCCGGATCGAAGGGGACCCCCCGATGCGCGGGGACCTTCTCCAGGCCGGCCTGCTCGACGGACTTGAACAGGTGGGTGGCGGTCATCTGGATGCCCTCGATGACCTGCTCCGCCGTCTGCTGGGCATCGTCGGAGGCGTGGGAGAGGGCCAGCTCGAGGTTGTCCAGCGCCGGAATGATCTTCTTGAAGAGCTTCTCGTTGGCCAGGAGCTGGATCTCCTTGAGCTCCTTGCGGTGCCGCCGGCGCACCCGCCCCTGGTCCTGCTCCATCTTCCGGGCCGCCGTGCGCATCTCCTGGACCATCTTCTCCCACATCCGCAGGGTCCCGGAGAGGTCGTCCCGCTCCATCTTCATGACCTTGAGGGCCTCCTCGCGGCGACGGAGCTTCATCTCGAGGATGCGCACGGCGTCGAGGTGGTCCTTGTAGGAGCGGCGGAGCTCCAGCAGCTCCTGCTTGCCCGCCTCGTGCTCCTCTTCGAGCTGGCCCAGCGCGCCCCGGAGGCTCTCGTGCTCCTGCTGGAGCTCCTCGTGCTCCTCCTGGAGGTGCTCGGTCTCGGGCGGCGGGTCCTCGGGTGCAAGGAGCCCGAGCTCGCCGAGATCCCCCAGCTCGATCTCGACCTCGCTGGCCTGCTCGGCGGCTCTGCGCTCGGCGCGGGCGGCGAGGCGGTCATCGAGCCCGACCACTTCGAGGTAGCTGTCCTCATCGTCCGGGAGGGCCTCGAGGCCGCCGAGGTTCATCTCCAGCCCGGACCCGTCTTCGGCGTCGTCGCCCTCGTCCTCGTCGCGGTGCTCGACGATCTTGTCGAAGGAGTGCAGCGCAGCCGCGATCAACTCATCCGCGTCGAGGGCGTACTTGTTGTCGTCCTGACCGCTGTGATCCGTGTCCTTTGGACCCGCCAAGACCCAACCCGTGCAGAGGGGCGAGTTTCACCCGCGCCACCGGCCCGGTCAAGGCGGGGATTTCCCCGCCGGCTCCTCGGGCGTCGTCTGGAGGGCCAGTGCGAGGCTCGCGGTGGCCGTGTCCGCCACGGGCAGCCCGGCCGGGGTCAGGCACAGGGTCCCGGGTCCGAGGCGCGCCCAGCCGCGTCCGACGAGGGCCTCGACCGCGCGACGCTCCAGGCTCCAGCCCAGCGCCGACAGGCGCGCGAGGTCGAGACCGTCGACATGTCGGAGGCAGCACAGCAGCAGCTCCTCGGCCAGCGCTCGCGCCGAGGGGGGGGTGCAGCTCTCCCAGGTGTGCGGCTGCGCCAGGTAGCGTGGCAGCTCACTGCGAGAGACGGTGCCCGTGCCGTCCGGCAGGCGGCCGTGTGCGGCGAGCCCGAGGCCGGCCCAGGGACGGACCCGCCAGTAGTGTTCGTTGTGCCGGGACCGGTGACCGGGACGGGCGAAGTTGCTCACCTCGTACTGGTCGAGGCCGGCCTCCGCGAGGCGGTGGCGGGCGAGGTCGTAGAGAGCCCGCCAGGTGTCGGAGCCCGGTGGCTGGAAGCGGCCCAGGGTGACCCCCCGGGCGTACGGGGTGCCCTCCTCCTCGCTGAGCCCGTAGAGCGACAGGTGGGGCACGTCCTCGGAGAGCACGACGTCGAGGTCCCGCTCCAGGTCCTCGCGGGTCTGACCCGGGATCCCGAAGATGAGGTCGACGGACCAGCTCTCGAAGCCGGCGTGGGCGACGCCACGGAGCGCCGCCTGCGCGGCCTCGACCGTGTGGACGCGGGCGAGCACCCGTGCGGTGTGGCGCTGGAAGGTCTGGACGCCGAGGGAGAGCCGGGTCACGCCGAGGTCCTGCAGCGCGGCGATCCGGTCCCGATCGAGGTCCTCTGGATTGGCCTCCAGCGTGACCTCGGCACCCGGCGCCGGGTCAAGGGCCGCCAGGACGCGTGACAGCTCCTCGGGGGGGTGGAGCGAGGGCGTGCCGCCCCCGAAGGCCACGGAGCTCGGCGGGCCGACGAAGGCCTCGCCGTGGGCCTCCCACTGGGCCAGCACGGCGTCGGTGTAGGCCGCGGGGGTCGTCGGGGCCTGGGCGGAGCGGAGGTCCTCGCCCGCGAAGGCGCAGT
>CAZCVP010000211.1:0-14197 GCA_964501915.1 uncultured Enterobacterales bacterium | reverse complement strand
CCTACGACCAGGTGCGTCGGCTGGGGTCCATGGACGGCCACTCGGACCCGCTGTGGCACCAGGTACGACGGGGAGGCAACGTCGACGACCTGGAGGTGACCGGCGACGGGCGGCGGGTGTTCGCCGCCCTGCGCGACGGCCGCATCCTCGAGATCGAGGACGGCCAGGAGCAGATCCACGCCGCAGGCGGGGGCAACACCCTGATCGAGCTCGACGACGAGGAGACCCTCTGGATCCTCCGAGAGGAGCGCAGCGGCTGGTGGCTCTACGAGCTGGACCAGGACCGCCCCCGGACCTGGGTCAAGCTGGACTCGCTGGTGCAGGGCCTCGTCGCCGTGCGGGACATGGACTGGGGCCCTGGCGGCACCCTGAGCCTGCTGGTGGAGATCCGAGACCCGGATCCGCTGAAGGTGGTGACCTGGGATCCCCGCCAGCCACGTGAGGTGTCCGTCTGGGCCTCCGGGCTCGCGGTGCCGGACGGGGACATGTCCGGGGTCGCCTGGGACGCCACGAGCTGGTGCCTCTACCTGAGCGACCCACTCGCCGGCCGCGTCTACCGGAGCTGCCTCTGCACCGGAGTGGCCGGGTAGCTACGACGGCCGGCGCCCGCTCACGGCCACCCGCTTGGACCAGGAGGGTGTGTTCACGACCTCGAAGCGGACATCAGCCAGCCCCTCCTCTTCGAGGGCACGGGCCAGCTCATCGAACCGGTCGGAACGGTCCCCGAGTCCCGGGCCGAACATTCTCACGATCCGTGCGTTTCCACAGAGCGGACCTCGGGGGTCCAAGACACGACCCCGCGCGCGGAGCCAGCGATGACCCGGACCCTTGCCCTCTCCCTGCCCCTCCTCGTCGCCTGCAGCCCCGACGACGCCATCGAGGGCTCGACCGACACGAACCTGGCGGCCATCACCCTGTCCCAGGGCGAGCTCTACCCCGCGCCGTCCGCCGACCAGGACCACTACGCGGTCGCGGGGACCGAGCTGATCGCCGAGCACACCACGGTGACGGCGACCCCGATGGACGCCGACGCCACCGTCCACATCACCCACGCCACCATCGACGGGGAGGTCCTGCGCGAGGGCACCGGCCCGGACCTCGAGCTGCTCCTGGGCCCCGGCGAGCGCGTCGCGATCGCCGTGACCTCCGCCGACGGCCGCGAGACCGCCACCACCCTGCTGACGACCCTGCCCGAGGACTTCCCACGGCTCGAGGTCGAGCGGACCAGCGAGACCTCCGACGGCTACTACTTCCTCGCCAACTTCGACTTCCAGGACCAGCCCGACCACATCGGGCGCTACCTGATGGTCATCGACGACGCCGGGGTGCCGGTCTGGTTCCGCCGCCACGACGAGCCCTCCTTCGACCTGCGGGTCGGCGCCGGTGGCGAGCTGAGCTTCGTGGGCACCCCCAACGGAGAGGTGAGCCAGCTCGGGCTGGTGCTCGAGCCCACGGACTACGCGCTGACGCTGGGCTACGAACCCCTCCCGGTGGGCGACACCCTCGGCGTCTTCACCGACCCCCACGAGCTGCAGGTCCTGCCCGGTGGCGGGGTGCTGGGCCTCGCCATGGCTGGCCGCTACGACGACCTCAGCCCCTGGGGCGGGCCCGACGAGGCCCTGGTGCTGGACAACGTGATCCAGGAGTTCGACGCCGCGGGAGAGCTGACGTTCGAGTGGAGCACCCGCGACCAGGTCGACTTCGACCACCTGCCGCCCGCCGTCCTGGACGGCATGGGCGACGAGTGGGAGTACGCCCACCTCAACGCCATCGAGATCGACCCCGAGGACGACAACCTGGTCCTGTCGCTGCGGCTGCCCAGCCAGGTGGTGAAGGTGGCGCGGCGCGCCACGACCTACCGGGGCGAGCGCTACGAGGCCGGAGAGATCCTCTGGACCCTCGGCGGCGTGACGAGCGACTTCGCCTTCATCGACGACGAGCGAGAAGGCCGCTGGCAGGGCTTCGCCGGTCAGCACTCCTCGCGGGTCCTGCCCGGGAACCGGATCCTGCTCTTCGACAACGGCACCAATTTCATCAGCGCCAGCACCGGCGATGCACGGGTCGTGGAGTACGTGCTCGACCACGACGCCATGACGGCGACCCGGGTGTTCAGCCACGCCCTCACCGGCGCCGGCCCCACCCTGGCCGCCGGCTCCGTCCAGCGCCTCGACGACGGACACACCGTGATCGGCTGGGGCTCGCAGCAGGAGTGGCAGGGACGGAAGGCCCCCAGCGCGATGGAGCTCGACGCCGACGGCGAGGTGGTCTGGTCCCTGGTCCTGCCCGACAACCAGTGGACCTACCGGGTCTGGAAGTTCGACGGGGATCCGGTCACCGGGGAGTGGGTGCCGTAGCAGGGGCCTCCGCCGGCCCACTGGTTCCGGATCGGATCCCGTGGGCCGGGGGGTGCACCTCCTCAGGCCTTGAGCCGACCGGCCGCTACCGCTACGGTGGGTCTCCTTGGCGGGGAGCGCGGATGAGGGCACACGGGCTGTCGAGGCCGCGCCGCGGCGGCCGTCGCGCGATCGTGGCCCACCTCAGCGGCGATCCGCTGGCGCCGGATCCCGAGGGCCTCCAGGTGCGTTCGTGAGACCTCTCGCCGGACCCACGGACCGGGCCGGCTCCCGCGCCCGCCTGGCCCTGGGCTTCGCCGTCTTCGCCGCGGTGGTCTGCGCCAGCTACGCAGTCCAGCGCCTGGTCTCCTGGGCCGCCGGTGAAGCGGCGCCCGGCGAGGTCCTCGCCACCCGCGACGTCGGCTTCTACTGGCGGGTGGGGCTGTCGACCTTGCACGGCCTGGTGGCCGGGCTCGTGGTGGGCCTGGCCGTCGGCGAGGAGCGGGCCCGCACCTGGCTCGGGCCGACCGGGTGGGTCGTGGCCGCGGTGGTGGTGGCCTGCGCGGTCGCGATGGTGCTGGTGCCATGATCGACGCCTCCACCTTCGCCCTGCTGGAGCGGATCCACGGCCACCTGGCGGTCCTGGCCCTGGTGGTGCTCGTCCATCCGCTGCTCAGCCTCGGTCGCGGCAAGGTCCTGCGACGCGGCACCCTGGTCGCGGCGGTCGCCGGTCTGGCGCTGCTGCTGCCCGCCTTCGCCCTCGGCTGGACCCTCTACCCGGAGTGGCGGACCCACGTGAAGGCCCGCCTGCTCATCGAGAGCCCGGGCGCGGCCCAGGCCTTCGAGGTCAAGGAACACCTGGCCTGGTTCGCCCTGGCGCTGGCCGTGGCGGCCACCGGGGCCCTGATCGCCAGCGGCAGACTCCCGGAGGGACGCCGGCTGGCGCGGTGGCTGCTCGGGGCCTGCCTGGCCTGCGGGCTCACCTCGGCGGTGCTCGGGCTGTTCGTCGGCGGCGCCACCTGGCCGGCGTGGCCGGCTCCCTGACAGGCACCACGAACCGGTCCGGTATCGTCCTCGAAGAGAGGGCGCGCCTGGACCACACCCACCCCACCTACGACCGGGCCGAGGCCCGGGAGCGGCTCGAGAGGCTGGTGGCCCACTTCGAGGCCGAGCTGCACAGCATCCAGCACACGCCCCACGTCAAGGAAGCGCAGATCGAGGACCGCTACATCAAGCCGATGTTCGGCCTGCTCAACTGGAACACCGCCAGCCTGGGCCTGGACACCGGCCGCGAGGAGTTCCTCACCCAGGCCACCGCGTGGTCCGACGGGGTCTCCCTGGAGCCGGACTACCTGCTGCGCCTGCCCGAGCGGACCAGTGGCCGCATGAAGAAGTGGCTCTTCATCGAGGCCAAGCACCCCAAGTACGACCTCAAGCGCCACGTCGGCTACATCCGCCAGGCCTACCGCTACGCCCACAGCACCCTGAGCGCGTCGGAGGACCCCATCAACCGGGTCCGGCTCTCGCTGCTGACCGACTTCGAGGACTTCCGGCTCTTCGACTGCCTGGACGCCGAGCCGCTGGAGACGGGCCGGGTCGACCACCTGAACCAGCGCATCGTGCGGCCCTTCGACTGGACCTTCCGGGACTACGTCCAGCACTTCGACCGTCTCTGGGAGACCTTCGAGCGGGGCCACGTCTCCGAGGGCAGCCTGGACGCGCTCGGCCTGACCCCCGAGGCGCGCCGCCGGAACCGGGTCACCCCCGACGCCCGCTTCCTCCGCCACCTCGAGGACTGGCGCCTGGAGCTGGCCCGCAGCATCCACCGCCACGACCCGGCGATCGACGTGGCCCTGCTCAACGCCGCCACCCAGCTCATCCTCGACCGGATCGTCTTCCTGAAGATGCTGACCGACCGGGGCCAGGAGAAGGACTTCCTGGCGGTGCTCAGCGACCGGCTCGAGCGGGGCGGCCCGGACAGCGTGTCGCTCTTCCAGGAGTGCCGCGACGTCTTCCGGACGCTGGACCGCATCTACAACGGCAGCATCTTCCAGGAGCGACCCGAGCTGGACGCCGTGCGGGTCTCCAACGACGTGCTGTGGTCGATCCTGCGCGACGTGCACCCCGACCGGGCGCTCTACACCTTCGCGGCGATGCCCGTGGAGATCATGGGCCACGCCTACGAGCGCTTCCTCGGCAGCACGATCGTGTGCTCCGGGAGCGGGGTCGAGGTCGTGCCCAAGCCCGAGGTGCGCCGGGCGCGGGGGGTCTACTACACCCCACGCCACGTGGTGGACTTCATCGTCGAGCGCACGCTGGGCGTCGCACTGGCGGCCTGTGCCTCGCCGGAAGAGGCGGCCAGGGTCCGTGTGCTCGACCCCGCCTGCGGCTCCGGGAGCTTCCTGCTCGGGGCCTACGACCACCTGCTGGCGTGGCACCGGCGCTGGTTCGCCGACCAGGCCCGCGAGCGCCGCAGGCGCGGCCTCCAGAGCGCCGTGCCCCGCAAGCAGCAGGACCTGGCCCAGGTGCACTTCGACGACACGACCCCCGTGGTCCGTCTCAAGGCCCACCTGCGCAAGCAGATCCTGCGCAACAACATCTACGGGGTGGACATCGACCGGCAGGCCGTCGAGGTGGCCCGCTTCAGCCTGTCGATGAAGGCCCTCGAGGGCGTGCCCCGGACCGAGGCCTACGAGGTCTTCAACCTCTTCAACGCCAGGATCCTGCCCCACCTGGACCGCAACATCCGCTGTGGCAACAGCCTCGTCGGGCTCGACGCGATGCGGGAGGGTCCCCTGTCCGGCCTCTCCTTCGAGGAGGAGCGGGACCTGAACCCCTTCGACTACGTGGGCGAGCAGGGCTTCGGCCCCGACGGCGAGCGCTTCGACGTGGTGCTCGGCAACCCGCCCTACGACGTGCTGGAGAAGGACCGCTCCAGGGCCTCCTGGCCCCACGACCTGCTCCAGCAGCACGTCAGGGCCCACCCCGACTACGAGCCGGCCCTGGGAGGCAAGCTCAACCTCTTCCGCTTCTTCCTCGTGAGAGGCCTCCGGCTGACCCGGCCGGGCGGACGCTTCGGCATGATCGTGCCGATGGCCGTGCTGGCCGACATCTCCTGTGCGAGGACCCGGGCCTGGCTGATGCGCCACACCGAGGACGCCGTCGCCCACTGCTTTCCCCAGAAGGACGACGCCAGCCGTCGGATCTTCACCGACGCCAAGCTCTCCACCGTGGTCTCGATCGGCACCCGGTCCGCCTCCCCCACCGAGGACGCCAGCCTGCAGGTCGTGGTGCACCCGGGCCGGACCTTCGCGGACGTGAGCAAGGCCAACCGCGTGGCCCTGAGCGAGGTCTCGCTGCTCGATCCCAAGAACGTACCGATTCCCTTGGTCAGCGAAGAGGAGTGGCGCCTCGCCCGCCACCTCCACCGGGTCCCGCGGGTGAAGCGCCTCGGCGACATCGACGGTGTGCAGGTCAACCGGGGGGAGATCAACCAGACCATCTACCGGGCCTTCATCCAGGATGGGACCCACCTCCAGCGCCTGGTCAAGGGGGTGGAGATCGGCCGCTACAGGCTCAACCGCACCCTGAGCCAGGGGGTGCACCAGTGCCTGGACGGAGCCGGGTACCTCGGGAGCCGCAAGGGCCGACCCCATCCGCGCACCGACCTGACCCGCATCGCCACCCAGCGCATCACGGGCGTGGACGAGCGCTGGCGCCTGGTGGCCACGATCCTGGAGGGTCCGGCCTACTACGCCGACTCGACCAACTCGATCGTGCTGGAGTCCGGGGCGCCCTTCTCCCTGCACTACCTGCTGGCGGTGCTGAACTCCCGCCTGATGCAGTGGCGCTTCCGGCTCACGAGCACCAACAACAACGTCGGCACCAACGAGCTGGAGTCACTGCCGGTGCTCGTGCCCCGGCGCAAGCGGGTGCAGGGCTGCACCCACCGGCGCATCGAGGAGCTGGTCGGGGGGCTCCTGCAGTGGCAGGAGCGCCTCGAGACGCTGGTCCTGTCGTCGGACCGTGCCCTGGCGAAGCGCCGCATCGAAGGGCTCGACCAGCAGCTCGAGCGCGAGGTCATGGCGCTCTATGAGCTCGACGAGGCCCAGGTGCGCCTGGTGGAGCGCGCCTGGGCCGGTCTCTAGGAGACCGGCGACGACACGGGCCCTCATGTCTCCCGGAAGGACCCAGGTCGGAGCCCTGCTCCCCGCGCGCCTCACATGGGCCAGACCTCGACGATCGACGGCCGCCAGAACCGACCCCCCTCGAAGGCTCCACGCCCGACGTCCCCCCGATCGAGAGAAGAGGGCTCGATGATGATCTGTGTCACTTGACAAGGGACCGAGGGGGGGGGGTACCGTCTCCTGCGAGAGGAGAGTTCCCATGAAGCGTCTCGTCGAGGTCTACGGACGCGACACCTACTTCTCCGGTCCCAGCGGTGGCATCCGGGCCTACCACCACCGGCTGGACCTCTGCGACGTGCTCGGCCAGCCCAAGAGCCACCGGCTCCAGGTGCTCGGCCACCGGAGGAGCGCCAACGCGCGCCTGACCTTGCTGGTCTTCGAGACCTCGGTGCCCCGGCGCAGGCCCGAGCTGGAGGGCCAGCAGGTCGGCAGCTCCATCGTGGTCACCACCCTGCGTCCGGGGCTGAACACCATCGCCGGTCCCTTCGCGGGCCGGGTCGAGATCGTCGCCCAGGTGGATGCGTCGACCGGGACCAACACCGAGGAGTTCGACTTCGAGGTCTGGACGACCATGTTGTTCGACGAGTAGGCCCGTTACCTGGAGGCCGGCATGTCCCAGGGCGGCGGAGTCGTCGGCGCGGCCTCCGGGGTGGATCTCGGGGCGCTGATCCGTGATCGCTTCGAGGTACTCCGCACGCGGCGCGGCTTGGAGCTGGCGCTGGGCACTCCCGGCTCCCAGTGGCAGCGCTCCCTCGTCTCGGCGGCTGAGGAGGACGATGCACCCGTGCTGGTCCCCCTGCCGCCAGCCGGGGGCTTCGACGAGGACGCTGAGGACACCGCGACCGGACCAAGGGGCCCCGGCCCGTTCCCCAGCACCAAGCGCCTGGGGCTGAACAACCTCCACGACCGGACCTACGAGTTCGACACCTCGAGCGGCTCGGTCGGTCCCCAGGTCCAGTACGGGAACGACGGGGATCCCCTCGAGGACTCGGGCCGCAACCTCGGAGCCCGCGTCGTGCGTCACATCGGCGGCCTGGACCTGCTGTGGTCGTCGCTCGCCCCCCGCGGCACGATCTCGTCGAACGAGGAGCTGCTGCTCGGCGCGTCGGTGCCCGCGAGCGGCTCCACACCGAGCCTGGCGGACCTGGTCCACGACCGCCCCAACCCCCTGCGCGGGGCCCTCAACGCCGACCTGTTCGCGGCGATGCTCACCGACGCCCACGACGCCGGGCTGAAGGTGATCCTGACCCTGCTGACCTACGGTGGCGGGTCGAGCCAGACCTCGGCCCACCCCGCAGGCAGCGGCTGGGAGCTCTGCCGGGACGGGGGAGACACCGCTTCGGCGCTGGCCCCGCCCGACCTGGACGTGGATGGGACCCTGAGCCAGGTCCTGCGGCTCGACTGGAAGGAAGACCACAGGGGCGCGACGCTCGACGGCAACCCCTTCCCCACCGACGGCACGGTCGCGGGCGCCGCCTGCGACTTCCACGAGGAGCACCTGGACGTCTCCTCGAGCTACAAGCGGTCGTTCGTCGCCGAGTATGCCGAGCACGTGGGCACCCTGCTGAGCCGGGTGAACGGCCTGCTGCCGGTGCCGCTGTCGGATATCCTGGAGGCCGTGGAGCTGTTCAACGAGGTCGACACGCGCAATTACTACGAGACCGACGGCCGGCGTGGGGCCGAGTGGTGGGGTCGGGCCCATGCCCAGGGCGCGTGGGCGCTGCGCCAGGCCCTGGACGCGGAGTCGGACCTGGCGGACGTGCGGCTGCTGCTGCCGGGGGTGGCGGGGTACCAGGAGGGAGCGTCGGCGGTGCCCCACGACTGGTCGAACAAGCTGGACTTCGTGGAGGAGATGGTCGACGTGGTGGTGGATGAGCTGACCAACGAGCTCGGGGCCGAACCAGATGAGGTTGAGGATCACCTCCAGGGCCTCGACTACCACTGGTACCACCGGGGCGACGGCCTCCGGCACATCGCCTACCTGGCCGTCGAGGTGCGGGAGCTGAAGGACGCGGTCGCGCGGGGCTGGGCCGGCGCCGACGTCCCGATCACCGTCTTCGAGAGCGGTGTCAGCGCCCTGCTGACCGGCTCCGGCGACGATCGTCCGCCCTGGGCGGGCTCGAGCTGGAGCGCGGCGGACCAGGAGGCCTTCCAGGCCCGCGAGGTCTGGCGGCGCCTCGGCGGCGCCCTGGCTTCGCCGGCGGTGATCGCCGGCTGGAACGCCTGGATGTCCGGGGCCGGGGGCCACTTCACCGGCATGGGGCTGCGCGTGGACGACCAGGCCTCACCCGTCGACGCCTACCCGCGGCCCTCCTACCAGGCCTACCAGGGCCTGGCGTCGGCCCTCGGGGACAAGGTGGTCTCCGGCCGGGTGGTGAACCCGGCGGTGACGCCGGCGACCACCCGCGTGGAGCTCGCCGCGATCCTGGCGAGCCCGGCCGTCGCCCACGGCGAGCTGAGCCCCCACCTGGTCGTCTTCGAGTACGAGCTGGACGATCCGGGCTTCGGCTACGCCTACCTCGTGCTGCGGGACCCGACGGACCCCGACACCTCCGTGGCCCGCGAAGTGACGGTGGACTACCTCTCCGCCGCCGGCGCGGTCGAGGAGGTGGCGACCGAGCCCACCTCGGTGTCTGCGGCGCCGTCGTCGATGGCGATCCCGGAGGAGCAGGCGACCTGGGCCTCGAACGCCGCGATGGCCCTGCCACGCACGCTGTCCTTCGAGCAGATGGCGTCGCCGCCTCGCCTGCTCCTGTCGACGGTGCCCCTGGACTTCGCGGGGCAGGCCCTGTTCTCCGGGGCGGCGCTGGAGGGCTCCCGAGCCTATTGGGAGGCGCTGGTGTGGGCGGAGGGGTTCCTGCGGGGCTCGCCGGCCCTGGTGGACCTGGCGGAGGCCCAGCGGGCTTACGAGCGGGCGAAGCGGGCGGCGATCGAGGGGGCGCCTCGTTGACGCCGCGCTGGTTCCTCGTCGCCTCTGTGGCGCTGTCGGCACCGGGGGTCGGCTGCGGGGGTTCGGCGGCTCGCGGTGAGGTCGAGGACGCGGTCTCCCCGTGTTGGGCCCCAGGGGAGGGCCCGGCGGACCGACCGGTCGCGCCTCGTGGCCTGGTGTCTGCGGAGCGCGCTCAGCTCAGCGTCGCCGGGGACGCCCTCTACGGCGTCACGGGCGCCGACATCAACGGTGACGGCTGTGGAGACCTGCTGACCTGGGACGGGTGGGTACCCGACGACCCGACATTCTTCGGTGCCGTCTGGGCCATCGAAAGTCCCATGACCGGTGAGCAGGAACTGAGGGGTCCCGGTGTCACGGCCGGCATCCTCGGGGACCAGTCCGACGAGGTGTTCGGCTACGCCGCGCAGTGGGGGGACGTAGACGGGGACGGCACCTTCGAGGTCGTCGCGTCTGCAGGAGGGGGTCCCCCTCTTGCTGTCGGCTCGGTGCGCATCATCGACCTGCCCGAGGCCGGTACCGCGGTCAGCTCGGACGCCTGGGCGGTGCTGGCTGGCGCAGGAGACTGGACAGGGAAGTACCTCGACCTCGGCGACACGGACGGTGACGGCTACCTCGATCTCGCCATCACCGACTGGGCCCCAGACACGGTGGACAACCCGGACGGCATGGCCGTGTACCTTCACCGGGGTCCGATCACCACCTCGAAAGACCTCGCCGACGCCGACACGACCATCTACGAGGTCGAGGGCCATGGGATGAACCTCGGCAACTCCCTCCACGCCTCCGTGGACCTGGACGGAGACGGGTCGACCGAGCTCATCATGGGGCAGCACCGTGCGCCCCACATGGACGAGTCCGGCCGCGCCTACGTCTTCGACGGCTCCATCTCCGGGCTGGTCTCCGAGGAGGCGGCCGAGCTGACGCTCTTCGGGGAGCGCCCCTTCTCTCACCTGGGGCGTTCGCTCTCCACGGGCGGGGACGTCGACGGCGACGGACACCCCGAGCTGCTGGTCTCCGCGCCCCACGAGACCACGGGCAGCCACGGTGGCAAGGTCTACCTCTTCTACGGGCCCCCGGACGAGACCTGGTCCACCGACACCCCGGGGGCGACCATCGCCACCTACGAGGAGTCCGCCGGGATGGGCAACTCCGTCTCCATCGACGCCGATCTCGACGGGGACGGCCGGGCCGACATCGCCGTGGGGGCGTCCCACTCCCTGGCCTACTCCCCCGGGCTCGGCGCGGTCTTCCTCTTCTACGAGGCGCTGTCCGGGACGGTGATGGTCCACCCGGACGCCGACGCGGTGATCTACTCCACGGACCCCGAGGTCCACTACGGCCTCGGCTCGCAGGTCAGCGGTGTCGGCGACCTCGACGGCGACGGCCACGACGAGCTGTACGTGGGCAGCGTGCTGGACCCCACCGCCTACATCTTCTACGGCGGCCCCTGATCTCCGTGCCGTCGAGTCACCCCCGTCGACGAGCCCCTCCCGCTCGCCTGGCCCTGCTCGCCACCACGTGGCTGCTCGCCTGCGGCGGCCCCCAGGAGGACCGCTCCCACACGCTCTCCCCCGAGCTCCGCCCCTGCTGGGAGGCGCTCCGCATCCCCCGGACCCCGACGCCGGCACCGCGAGGTGTGCTCTCGGCCGAGGAGGCCGCGCTCACCATCGAAGCCGGGGCCACGCTGCACGGCGCGGCGGCCGCGGACCTCGACCAGGACGGCTGCGGCGACCTCCTGCTCTGGAGCTACCTCTGGAGCACCGACCCCGACGGCACGGAGTTCCCGGGAGCGGCCTGGGCCCTGGCCGGCCCCCTCGTGGGAGAGGTCGAGCTCGACGAAGGCGCCTGGACCGCCAGGGTCACGGGCGCCGGCCCGGAGGACGCGCTCGGTGCCCAGGCCCGCTGGGGGGACCTCTCGGGAGACGGGATCCCGGAGCTGGTGGTCTCGGACATCGGGCTGGAAGGGACGATCGGTGCCGTCCACCTCTTCGAGCTACCCCCTGGAGGCACCGGGACCGTGGCCGACGCCCAGGCCACGGTGACGGGCGTGGGCCGCCACGCGGGCTGGGCCCTGGACCTGGGCGACCTGGACGGCGACGGGACCCTCGACCTGGTCTTCGCCGACGACGCCCCCAGCGACGCACCCAACCCGGACGGTCACGCCGTCTTCCTCCACCTGGGCCCGATCACCGGGTCGATCGGCCCCGACTCCGCCGCCGCGGTCATCTACGAGCCGGAGGAAGAGGGGCAGGGTCTCGGCAGCTCGGTGTCGGCCTCCGTCGACCTCGACGGGGACGGCGTGTCCGAGCTGGTGTTCGGACAGCCGAAGGGTGGGAGGTACTGGTCGGGCCGTGTCTACGTGTACGAGAGTCCACCGGCCGGCGTGGTGTCCGAGGACAGCGCGGACTTCGTGCTGACGGGCGACACCGGCGACGCCGACGACGAACTGCTCGGCCAGTCCGTGTCGGTGGGCGGCGACCTCGACGGCGACGGACACCCGGACCTCGCCGCGGGTGCTCACAACGACTACACCGAGACACGAGGCGGCTTGGTCTACCTCTTCTACGGCCCCCCGGGGGAGCACTGGTCGGTCCGCACCCCCGGCGCGGTGGTCGAGACCTGGGAGGAGCGGGCTCAGCTGGGCATCTCCGTCTCCATCGACCAGGACCTCGACGGGGACGGCTGCGCCGATCTCGCGGCCGGCGCGACGGAGTCCCAGGCCTACGCCCCTCGGACGGGCGCGGTCTACCTCTTCTACGGCGCCCTCTCCGGGAGCTACGACGCCTACCCCGACGCCGACGCCATCGTCCACTCGCCGATGACCCATCCCGACCCCAGCAGCAGCGGGATCGGGGACCGCGTCTTCGGGATCGGCGACCTCGACGGCGACGGGTTCGACGAGCTGTTCATCGGCGGCGTGGGGGCCGCCGACGGCTACGTCTTGTTCGGGGGACTCTGACTCGGGCTCCGGAGTCTTCCAAGCGTGGCCGCTGAGACGTGGACCGGGTGACGGTCTCGTTCACGGGCACGGGGGATGGGGGGGCTGACCCTGCAGTGTGAGCCGCCACGGCTGACCAGACCCGGACGACCCCGGCGACGACACAGGCCCTCAGTCTCCCGGAAGGACCCAGGTCGGAGCCCTGCTCCCCGCGCGCCTCACATGGGCCAGACCTCGACGATCGACGGCCGCCAGAACCGACCCCCCTCGAAGGCTCCACGCCCGACGTCCCCCCGATCGAGAGAAGAGGGCTCGATGATGATCTGCGTCACTTGACAAGGGGCCGAGGGGGCGACGGCGTGACCGGCTTCGGCGCATCGCGCCCGGCAGGCGCCTCCCCGAGGTACTTGCCCGATGACCCGGAACGAGTGAGGGTAGGTGCGCCCCGGCGTTGTGGGGTTGGTTAGGTTCTAACTTCCCAATTGCCTGCTTCGCCGGTGGCGTCGACCCGCCTGGCGCCAGGGTCCCGGACCATGGTCGACCAACGTCGCTTTTCGAGCTCTCCCGAACACTGCTAGCAGCCGTCGTTGGCCGCGCTCGGCGTGCCGTACTCACCCGAGACGCCATCGATCGCCGAGGTCGAAGCACACCAGTTGGCCTCGTCGCTGCTCGCGGCGCTGGTGGGCGTGCCGCCGAGCTGCCAGCTGGTGCCGGCCTCCGTCACGTCCTTGGGGTAGGCCGCGCCGGTGTCGATGGTGTCCGTGCCGTTCTTCAGGATCGGCTGGTCGCCGCTGTTGCCCCAGCCGGGGTTGCCGCCGTAGTAGGCGAAGGGCGTGAAGGGGTAGGCCCAGCTGGCGCCGTCGGAGGTGGCGAGCACGGCGTAGTCGCCGGCGGCGAGGGTGGCCGTCGGGTCGAGCTGGGCGACCGTGCCCGTGTTGCCGCCGTCGTCCTCGATGGTCAGGCCCTCCAGGTTCACGGAACCTCCGGAGGCGTTGTAGACCTCGATCCACTCGTTGTACTTGTCGTCGCCGAGGTCCGTGGACGGGTTGAACATGATCTCGGTGACCACGAGGTCGCCGGCGACCAGGTCGTCGACGCACTTGTCTCCCGCGCAGGGCACGTCGGCGAAGCCGACGAAGTCCGAGGCGTCCCGGGGCTCGAGCTTCCAGGCGCCATAGCTCCAGTAGAGGATGCCCGTCAGGGAGTCATAGGTCTGCTGGGCGGCTGGGGCGTTCTCCGGTTCGACGAAGAGGTCGTCGACCACGAAGGTGTCGCCCTCCGGGGCGGCCTGGTGGGCCACGGACCACTCGCCGTGGCCGAGGTCCGGATCGACCACCACGACGCCTTCGAGGGTGATCAGGGAGGACTCGTAGGCCTCGGCGACCGCGGCCACGTCGCCGATGGTGAGGACCGTGGCCGCCGGAGCCGTGAGGCCCCCGCTGGCCGCGACGACGCCGCTGGCGTCGGCGATCACGATCTCGGCCTGGCTGTCGGCCGGCACGCCGCTGTTGTACTCGACGTACTCGCCGGTCACGGTGACGTTGTCCCCGGCGCCCACGCCCGCCTCCAGGTCGCTGCCCAGGTAGACCTGGATCGCGTTGTAGTCCCCCGCAGCGCCGTCGCTGATGAAGAAGGTCCGGTTCTCGGGGCTGATCACGACGCCGGTGGCCGTGACGGTGTCCCCGGTGACGTCGTCGCCGTTGCCCGCGGCGAAGGCGCCCTTGCGGATGGCCTGGATCTCCGTGTCGGCATCGGTGTCGGTGTCGGTGTCGGTGTCGGTGTCGGTGTC
>CAZCVP010000210.1:0-14240 GCA_964501915.1 uncultured Enterobacterales bacterium | reverse complement strand
CGTCGTCGCCGCAGCCGGCGAGGCCGAGGGCGAGCAGCAGGAGTGGAGTCATGGGTGCCTCAGCCGATCGAGACCGTGCTCACCGAGTCCGTGCCCTCCGCCGTGCGGCCGGTCTCCTGGTCCAGGACGCCGACCGTCTTCTTGTAGAGGAAGCGGGCCATCTGTGGATTGTCGCCGATGCAGACCAGGCCCAGCTTGCCGAATTCGCTCAGGGCGCCCATCAGGTGGAAGACCACGCCGCGCTGGGAGGCCTCGTGGAAGTGGAGCCCGTGGTAGACGGCGATGTCGATGAGGTCTTCGGGGGTGATGCCGATGTACTTCTCGCTCTGGAGCGTGTCCGAGGCGTAGTAGTACTTGGGCCGACCCATGGGCGTGGAGAAGTGCCCGGTGGTCTCGTCGTAGGTCCCGTCGGTGAGGAACTTCAGGGTCAGGAAGGGATGGGTCGTGCCACCCTTGCGCAGGTTCACCTCGATGGCGTAGTGCTGCCAGCCGTCGGGGCCCGGCACCGACACGAAGTCGGTGGCGAAGCGACCGATCACGCCGCGGGCCGCGAGCACCCGGGCCACCTTCATGCCCGCCTCCTGGACCTCGAGGCGGTAGTCGTCGATGGCGGGGAAGGTGCAGCCCAGGAAGACCTGGCCGCTGGGACCGCCGAGCACCTGGTCGTGGGTGCTGATGGTCTGGGCCTCGCCGAGGGGATTGACCCGGGACTGGCAGGAGGGGGACTCCTTCTCCTTGCCCTCGACGAAGCACTCCACGATGCCGCCCATCTGCTGGTACTTCTCGGAGAACGACTCCCAGTGCTCGCCCGCGGCCTCGAACCTCAGGTTCACCAGGTTGTCACGGACCCATCCAGGCAGGCTGTCTCCCTCCGGGGCCCCCTCGAACCAGAACAGGGCGTTGCCTTCTCCCGAGAAGCCCTCGTTGAGCTTCACCACGGCGCGGCGCATGTCCGGGTAGCGCCGCTTCAGGGTGACCAGGGCCTCCGTGATGTCTTCGGGGTCGCGCAGGCGCTCGAAGCCATCCGGCAGGAGCACCCCGGCCTCCTTGAAGATCTCCCGGCAGCCGCTCTTGCTGCCGAGGTCGCTCAGCGCCGGATCGACCGAGTAGAGCGGCATGCCCAGGCGCACCGCCAGGGTGCGCTCGAGGGTGCTGCTGTTGAAGCACACCATGTGGGCCCTGTCGCCGGTCCGGATGGCGTCGCGGATGCGCTGCAACAGGCGGGGTCGATCGAGGATCTTCCGGGACAGGGGCACCGGCGAGGCGTCGTAGCAGGCCATCAGGGTCAGGCGCTTGCGAGCGTGGGACCCGGGCACGCCGGACAGCAGGTGCAGGTAGTAGTCGACGATGGGCTCGGCGATCGGCTGGCTGGTCACGAAGATCAGCCGCGTGCGCGGCAGCCGCAGCAGCATCAGGTTGTAGAGCAGCCGCTCCTCGTAGTGGTGCACACCGCTGATCTTGGCCAGCTCCCGGGCGTCGAGGGAGAGGCTGGGCACGACCACGACGGTGTGGGGTTGTCGGTCGTTGGCCGTGACCTCGCGGAAGAGCTGCTTGAGTCGCCGCTGGTGGGCCTCGAAGGCCACCAGTTCCTCCAGAGAACCCTCGCCGGGGACGCCTGACATGGGCTGATGCTAACAGACAGCCCGCGTCGGGCTCAGCGGGCGCCCGTGCCGAAGAGCACCGCCGGCACGGTGCGCAGCAGCAGCTTGACGTCGAGGAAGAGGCTCCAGTTGTCGATGTACTGGAGGTCGAGCTCCATCCAGGTCTCGAAGTCGACGTCGTTGCGCCCCTCGACCTGCCAGATGCAGGTGATGCCCGGCTTCATCGACAGGCGACGCATCTGCCAGCGCTTGTACTTCTCCACCTCGGTCGGGATCGGCGGCCTGGGGCCCACCAGGGACATCTCGCCGCGGAAGACGTTCCAGAACTGGGGCAGCTCGTCGATCGAGGTCTTGCGGATGAAGCGGCCGACCCGGGTGATGCGGGGGTCGTGCTCGATCTTGAAGACCGGCCCGTCCATCTCGTTGGCGGCCAGCAGCTCCGCCTGGCGGGCCTCGGCGTCGGTCACCATCGAGCGGAACTTCCACATCGTGAAGGTCTTGCCGAAGAGCCCGGAGCGCTGCTGCCCGTAGAAGACGGGGCCCGAGGAGTCCTCCACCTTGATGGCGATCGCCGTGGACAGCAGGACCGGGGCGAGCAGGACGAGGGCGATGCCCGACAGCGCGAAGTCCATCGCCCGCTTGGTCACCATCGCCTCGCCGGAGGTCGGCGTGGACGAGAAGCTGAGCACGCTCCAGCCCTCGAAGTCCCGCAGCTCGGCCTCGGCCACGCGCAGTCCCAGGAAGTTGGCGTCCATCGAGAACTCGACGCCCAGCTCCTCGCAGGCGTCGGCGATCCAGTGCAGGGTCCGGGTGTCCCAGGCGCGCCCGGTGAGCAGGACCTGGTTGACGGTGTGCCGTTCCAGGATCGAGGGCAGCTCGTGCACGCGCCCCCAGACGGGGATCTTGGGGCCTGCCACTTCGCCCGGATCGGTCTCCTCCTCCTCGGGCAGCACCACGCCGAGGATGCGGATGCCCCACTCCTTGTGCCGCTCCAGGGTCTCGATCAGCGGCATGGCCTCCCGGGCCCGGCCCACCACCACGATGTCGTGGGTGGCCATGCCCTCCCGGTGGAGGCGGCGCCAGACACCGATCATCGCCCGGCGGGAGGCGAAGAGCGTGAAGATCGAGGTCAGCGCGAAGAAGGCCAGGAAGGTCCGGCTGATGCCGGCGGCGAGCTGGAGCACGAAGAGCAGTGCCAGCAGCACCAGGGTGGCCATGCCGACGGCCCGGCCGATGCGGAACAGCAGCAGGTCGGTCCGGGTCTGGCGGTAGTCCTCGTAGGTGCCCATCCGGTGGAGGTAGATCAGCCAGACGGGGACCACGATGACCAGCAGCTCGAGGTGGAGCGACTGGGCGAGGGGCTGGAGGATCGGCTCGCCGCTGGGGATGAGGTCGAAGGTCCACCAGCGCCGGACCTCGATCCGGGCCTGCATCGCGAGCAGGTAGGTGCCGATGAGGACGACGGCGTCCAACGCCCTCGTGAGGAGCTTCAGCGCTGCGATCTGCGTCCGCTGCATGCTCGCCTCGCCCCTCGTCGTCGCCGAACCGCCTGACCATAACAAGGCCCGTTCGTTGGTTCCGCGAGACACCTGGGATGTGTGGCGAGGACGGATCCCCTTCATGCGCCCGGTTAGGTTGTCCGTCGATGCCCACAGCCTCCACACAGCCCGTCCAGGTCGGGCCGCACCCGATCGGGGGCGGTGGCGGCCTCGTCCTGCTCGCGGGCCCCTGCGTGATCGAGGACCCGCAGCTCACACTGGACGCGGCCCTCCGCCTCCGGGACATCTGCGAGCGGGTCGGTGTCCCGCTGATCTACAAGTCCAGCTTCGACAAGGCCAACCGCACCAAGCTGGAGAGCTACCGCGGACCGGGCCTGGAGCCCGGGCTGGAGCTGCTGGCCACGATCCGGGAGCGGCTGGGCGTCCCGGTGACCACCGACGTGCACCTGCCGGAGCAGGCCGCGCTGGCGGCCGAGGTGGTGGACCTGCTCCAGGTCCCGGCCTTCCTCTGCCGCCAGACGGACCTCTTGGTGGCCTGCGGCGAGACCGGCCGGCCGGTCAACCTCAAGAAGGGCCAGTTCATGGCCCCCTGGGACATGGGTGCGGCCGTGGCCAAGGTCGCCCGGTCGGGCGGTGGCGGCGTGGTGGTGACCGAGCGCGGCACCTGCTTCGGCTACAACACCCTCGTCAGCGACCTGCGCAGCCTGGCGCTGATCCGGGCCCGCGGCGTGCCGGTGATCTACGACGCCACCCACTCCGTCCAGCAGTCGGGCGGTACGCGGCCCCAGCGGGACTACGCCCCCATCCTGGCCCGAGCGGCCGTGGCGGCGGGCACCGACGCCCTCTTCCTCGAGGTCCACCCGGATCCCGACAGCGCCCTCAGCGACGGGCCGAACATGCTGCCGCTGGACCAGCTCGAGCCCTTGCTCCGGGTCCTCGTCGCCATCGATGACCTCGTCTCCTGAGTGCAGGCAACCGACATGACGCCCCTCCTGCTCGCCCTGACCGGCTGCACCTCCGTCGACGGCGTGTGGCTCTTCACCCTCCACGTCGATCCCGACGCCGTCGAGGAGTGCGTGGCCTCCGTCACCCACAACTTTTCCGGCGCCGCCGAGCCGGAGAGCGACGACGACCTCGACGACGACCCCTGGACCCGCTCCACGCTCACCACCTGGTCGCCGGAGGCCTTCTTCGGCCTGATCACGGAGACCGACGCCGGCGCGGTGCTCGTGGTCGACGGCGAGACCTACCCGGGCAGCCCGTGGGACGGGGGCGGCTGGCGCTTCTGGTGGACCCACGACGTCACGGTCGAGGACAAGGACACCCACGCCTCCGGCTACGCCTGGTCCTCCTGGGTGTCGCTGGCCGACCTGGTGCTCTTCGACCTGAGCTTCTCGGCCCAGATGGCCACCGGCACGGTCACCAGCGCCGCCGACTTCGACGCCAACTACACGGAGAGCGACGCCTGGTCCGAGGACGTGGCGGACTCCGTCGGGACCACCGGGTCCATCCCCTCGGCCAGCTACCTGGTGCGCGACGACGGCGCTGGGGGTTCCTACCCGGCCACCAACGACTGGGCGCTCACCGACTGCGGCTCCAACCCCTGCACCCTCGGAGTGACCTCGAGCTGCGGCCTGGAGGTCGGGCTGGACGCCGAGCTGACCGATCTCGATCCGGCGGCCTTCGAGGGGGTCGATGGTGCCGGCCAGGAGGGTGGGAGCTGATGTCGTCTACCATCTCTGCAGGGCCCACCCTGGTCCACCGCCTGCTCGCCCAGGCCGAGGAGCTGGAGAGCACGGCCGCTCTGCGCTGGCGCGACGACGATCGCTGGCACGAGCACTCCTGGGAGCAGTACTGCGACCTGGTCCTCGACTTCGCCGCCGGCCTCATCGGCCTCGGGCTCGAGCCGGGCCAGACCGTTGGGCTCTTGAGCCACAACCAGCCCCGGTGGGTGCTGTCGGACCTCGGCGTGCTGGCCGCCGGCGGCGTGAGCGTGCCGGCCTATCCGAACTCCATCCCCAGCCAGGTCTCCTACCTGCTGCTGCACTCCGACGCGACCCTGTGCATCGCCGCCAACGCCGAGCAGCTCCGCAAGATCAAGCAGGTCCGCGACGAGCTGCCCGCCCTGCGCAAGGTCATCCTGCTCGACGACGACGAGCACTGTGTCGACGGGGAGTTCGTGATCGGCTTCCAGGACGTGATCGATGCCGGTCGCCGGGCCGGTCAGGGCGAAGCGATGGCCCGGGTCGAGGCCCTCGATCCGGAGGCGATGGCCACCATCGTCTACACCTCGGGCACCACCGGGCCGCCCAAGGGCGCCATGCTCTCCCACCGCAACCTGGTCTTCATGGCCGACGCCATCCTCCAGGTCCTGGTGGTGGACGACACCCACAGCAGCCTGAGCTTCCTGCCCCTGTCGCACGTGGCCGAGCGCCTCCAGGGCGAGGTCGTGGCCGTCACGGCGGGCATCACCGTCAACTACGCCGAGGATCTCACCACCATCACCCGAGACCTGGGCGAGGTGAACGCCACCCTGCTGCTCTGCGTGCCGCGGCTGTGGGAGAAGATCTACGCCACCATCCAGTCCGGCGTGGCCGACGCCCCGCCGCTGCGCCAGCGCCTCTTCGACTGGGCGGTCGCGGCCGGGGAGGAGCGCTTCGAGGTCGAGAACCACGGTCGCACGCCCAACCCGGTGTTGTTGGCCCGCTACGCCATCGCCGACCGCCTGGTGTTCTCCAAGCTCCGGGCGCGCCTGGGCATGACCTACGTGGAGGCCCTCGCCAGCGGTGCGGCCCCCCTGTCCAGGGCCGTGGGCACCTTCTTCGCCGGGCTCGGCCTGAAGATCCAGGAGGTCTACGGTCAGACCGAGTGCACCGGCGTGTGCACCGCCAACCCCCAGGGCCGGCTGAAGTTCGGCACGGTCGGTCCGCCGCTGCCCGGCGTGGACGTGAAGATCGCCGAGGACGGCGAGATCCTGGTCCGTGGTCCCAACGTCTTCCTGGGCTACTTCAAGCAGCCCCAGGCCACCGCCGAGACCGTGGTCGACGGCTGGCTGCTCACCGGCGACATCGGCGAGTTCGACGACGAGGGGTACCTGCGCATCACCGATCGCAAGAAGGACATCATCGTCACCGCCGGGGGCAAGAACGTGGCCCCCCAGAACATCGAGAACCTGCTCAAGCCCCAGCGGGGGGTCTCCCAGGTGGTCGTGGTCGGCGACAAGCGCAAGTTCCTCAGCGCCCTGATCACCCTCGATCTCGAGGAGATGGCAGCGGTGCTGGAGACCGACCTGCCGGAGATGGAGGCCTGTGTCGACCACAAGGGCGTGATCGGCGTGCTCCAGGGCTACGTCGACGAGGTGAACCGCGGCCTCGCCAGCTACGAGACCATCAAGAAGTTCCAGATCCTGCCCAAGGACTTCTCGGTGGAGGACGGCGAGCTGACCCCCACCCTGAAGGTCAAGCGGCGGGTGATCCAGAAGACCTACGTGGACCTCATCGACGGTTTCTACAGCGAGAAGTTCGACTGATCCTCGGATAGTCTGCCGGCCATGTCGCTGTCCCTCCTGATGCTGCTGCCCGCCACGGCCTGGTCCGCCGGCTACTTCGCCTCCGACGTCGGCGCCCGCGGCCTCGGTCAGGGCGGTGCCTTCGTGGTCGGTGCCGACGATCTGACCGGCATGTACTACAACCCGGCCGCCCTGGGGAATCTCTCCGGGCCGCAGGTCATGGTCGACGTCGCCGGTGTGCACCAGGCGGTCCACTTCGATCGCCTCGACGAGGGCTCGCTCCAGTTCGAGGAGGTGTCCAACGAGGGGCTGCCGATGATCGTGCCCACGGTCGGGGTGGCCCACGACTTCGGCGTCGAGCGCCTGATGGTCGGCTTCGGCTTCTACAGCCCCTACGCGCCGGACCTGGCCTACCCCCAGGAGGGGGCCCAGCGCTACACCCTCACGGACTCGACGCTGCTCTCGGCCAACGTCGGGCCGTCGGTGGCCTTCGAGGTCCACCCGTGGGTGACGGTGGGTGTCGGTGTCGCCTGGTCCTTCCTCTACGTCTCCCAGGACCTGACCGCGACCGCGAGCATCGACGGGGGCACCGACGATGCCCTCTTCGACATCGACTCCTCCTTCGCCGTGTCCGACTTCCTCGCCGTGACCGGGAACCTGGGGGTGGTGGTCGGTCCACCGGAGGGTCTCTGGTCGGCCGGCGTCGCCGTGCAGCTCCCGACCCGGTACTCGGCCACCGGAGAGCTGGTCCTCGACTTCAGCGAGAACGCCTACTACACCGGCGAGGGCGTGGGCACCGGCCAGGTCATCACCTCGGAGACCACCTCGGACGAGGTGACCCTGGACCTCACCTTGCCGCTGGTGGTGCGGGCCGGGGTGGCCCTGCGGCCGCTGGAGAAGCTGTCCGTCGAGCTGGCCGGTGTCTACGAGCGCTGGCGGGTCGTCGAGGAGCTGCGCATGACCGACGTGTACCTCGTCATCGAGACCACCGAGCAGCCGGTGGTGATGACCGAGGACATCGTCATTCCGGCCAACTACCAGGACGCCTTCAGCGTCAGGCTCGGGGGGGCCTACGCCGTGAGCGAGCGGCTGAAGGCCCGTGCCGGCGTCTTCTTCGAGACCTCGGCCGTGCCCGAGTCCAACCTGGGGGTGGGGCTCGTGGACGGCAACAAGGTGGGCTACGGCCTGGGTCTCTCGCTGCAGGCGACCGAGAGCCTGACAGTTGACGCCGCCTTCGGCCAGTCCTTCCTCTTCCCCCAGGAGGCCACCCGCAGCACGGTCTCCCAGGTGGCGGTCGATCCGCTCACCAACGACATCGGCAGCGGCAAGTTCGTCGGTCGGGGCACCTACCGCTCCCGCTTCGATCTCGGGGTGGTCGGTGTGACCTGGGCCTTCGGCTCACGGGGGGATGCTCCCGACGGCTGATAGGATCCGTCGGTGAAGGCCCAGGCGGAGATGACTGACGAGCTGCAGCGCTACGACGCGCCGGATGCTCCCGAGCACGGCCCGCCACCGCGCCCCGTGCGGGCAGAGCTCCGGGAGCTCTGGGAGCACCGGGCGCTGTTGTCGTCCTTCGTCATCAACGACCTGAAGTATCGCTACGTCGGCAGCAGCATCGGCTTCTTCTGGACGGTGGTGAACCCGCTGCTGGAGCTGATCACCTACACCTTCGTCTTCCACACCATCCTCAACGTCAAGTTCCACGCCTCGGGCGGGACGATCCACTACTCGCTCTTCCTCTTCTGCGGCATGGTGGCCTGGTTCGGCTTCCAGGACGGCGTCAAGCGGGCCACGGACTCGGTCGTGGGTCACGCGCACCTCATCAAGAAGGTCAACTTCCCCGCGGCGATCCTGCCGGCCCACGTGGTGCTCTCGGCGGCGATCAACCAGGTCATCCGCTTCGGCATCCTGGCCATCGGGGTGGTGTTCGTCGGTCAGGGGCTCGGCCCCACCTTCCTGCTCCTGCCGGCCTTCATCCTGCTCCAGGCCCTGTTCACGATGGGCATGGCCTTCCTGCTGGCCACGGCGAACGTCTTCTTCCGGGACACCTCCCACTGGGTGGGGGCTCTGTTGATGCCCTGGATGTTCCTCTCGCCGATCTTCTACCCGCCGTCGGCCTACCCCAAGAGCTTCGGCCTGCTGCTCCAGCTCAACCCGATGGCCCACATCGTGGGCATCTACCAGGAGATCGTGCTCAACCAGCACCTGCCGGACGTCCGGCAGATCCTCTTCGCCTCGCTGTTCAGCGTCGGCATGCTGGTGGTGGGCTTCTCGGTCTTCGTACACCACCGGCGGAAGTTCGCAGACCTGACCTGAGCTGAGCGCTGGGGGTGCCACGGAACGGGTTGGCGCGGCGCCAACGGCATCTGTGCGCGCTGGGGGTGCCACGGAACGGGTTGGCACGGCGCCAACGGCATCTGTGCGCGCTCGTGAGGTCCCGGACCTCAGCCCGGGGTGAGCCCCGTCTCCGGTGGCCGCGACGTGCGGGGGTCGGTCGGATCGTGGACCCGGGGGTTCTGGCTGCAGTGGGCGCAGCAGTCGAAGGGGCGGCCCTCGAGCAGGCCCCGACGCATGGCCGTCAGGGTGGGGCCGTTCCAGATCTCGTCGAAGGGGGTCGCGAACAGGTTGCCGAGCACCGGGCGGCCGGGCATCGGGCAGGGGGCCACGTCGCCGCCGATCGAGACATAGACGCCCTGCATCAGGAAGTGGCAGCCGACCCGGCCACCGGCTCGACGGGCCCAGCGGACCTCGTGGGCCTTGCGCCTCAGGTCGCCGGCCAGCCGGGCCATGCGGGTCCGGCTCAGACCGCGAAGCTCGGCCAGGGCCAGCCGAGCCCGTGTTCGGGGGGCGGGGCGCAGGTCCTGTCCGGACATCAGGGGCGGCAGGTGGGCCCGGAAGCCGAGGGCATCGGCCCGGTCCTGCGCGGCCCGGATGGCGGTGTCGGCCAGCTCCGGGGTGAGCCGCAGGGTCTGCTGTTCGATCTCGTCGTTGAAGGCGGTGACGTGGGCGGCCTCCAGGCGGTCCAGCCCCAGGTCGTGGGCCAGGGAGACCAGGTCGGCGAGCTCGTGGATGTTCCGGCGCATCAGGACCGCGCACAGGACCAGGCGCGGTCGCCGGTCCCGGGGCAGGTCGGCCCGGGTGCGCACCACGAGGCGGATGCCGTCCAGGACGGTGGCGAAGTCCCCCTTGACGCGGATCGCGCCGTAGGTCTCCGCGGTCGCAGCATCGACGGAGAACTTGATCACGGAGGCCTGCGCCACCAGCCGGCGCAGCAGCGGGGTGTCCTTGATGAGGGTCGCGTTGGTGTTGAGCTGGAGAGAGAGGCCCTCGTCCTCCGCCAGGGCGACGAAGGTGGACAGCTTCGGCGTCATGAAGGGCTCGCCGGCGACCGTGAGCGACAGATCGCGGGCGGCGGGCAGCACCTCGGCCCTGACACGCTCCAGCAGCAGCGGGTCCATCACCCGACGCTTCCGGGTGACGCCGCTGAGGTGGGAGCCGCACATCACGCACTCGAGGTTGCAGCCGAGCGTGCTCTCCAGGTTCACCCAGGAGGGAAACGGGACCGGCGGCAGGCTCATCGGGGCATCATCGCACCGCCCCGAAGTCAGCGGGCCCGCCGGGGTGGCCGGCGGGCCCGTGAAGCGGTGTGGCAGGGGCACTAGGACTTGAACCCAGGACCTGCGGATTTGGAATCCGCTGCTCTACCAACTGAGCTATACCCCTCCAGTGCCCCCTGAGTAACGGGATCGGGGTACCGGTCAAGGGTCGGCGATGATCATCGGGAGCACGGTTCCTGAGTCCGACGTCAGCACCCCGTAGACCAGCGAGAACAGCGCCAGCGCCCACACGTACCACTTGAAGCGGGCGAAGCTGCCGCTCTTCACGAAGCGCAGCAACAGGAGCAGGGCCACGTAGCCGCTGACCAGCGCGGCGAGCCCTCCGGCCAGCAGACCCGGCACCTGCTCCGCCGTCACCTGGGCCTCGGACGCCTTGAGCACGAAGGCCCCGGCGATGGCCGGCACCGACATCAGGAAGGAGAAGCGGGCCGCATAGGCCCGGTCCATGCCCAGCAGCAGGGCGATGGCGATGGTGGAGCCGCTGCGGGAGATGCCAGGTGTGATGGCAAGGCCCTGCACGACGCCGATCACGACCGCCTGCCAGGCCTCCATCTCCATCTCGGTGGCGGTGCCCGGCCTCGCTCGCCCCGAGAGGTGGAGCAACGACCCGGTGATGGCGAAGGGCACGACGAGCAGCGCGGGCCAGGAGAACAGGGCCTCGAACTGGTCCTCGAAGGCCAGCCCGATCATGGCGGTCGGCACGCTGGCCACCACCACCCAGGTCGCGAGACGCACGCCGGAACGGTCCCAGAGGGGGCCTTCGCCGCGGAAGGGGTCCGCCACCATCGCGGCGACGTCGGAGCGGTAGACGTAGAGCACGGGCAACAGGGTGCCCAGGTGGAGCGTGAGGTCGAACACCAGGGCGTCGCCGGCGACCGGGAGCCACTGCTGGAAGAGCACCAGGTGGCCCGAGCTCGACACCGGCAGGAACTCGGTCAGACCCTGGATGACGCCCAGGAGGATCTCGGCCCAGGGCATCATTCGGCGGCCGGCTCCGCGGAGGGCTCAGGCTCCCGGGCCGGCTCGTCCGCCGGTCGCCAGCTCTCGAGCCAGACCACCAGGCCGAGCACCTCGTGGTCCGAGAGGTGGGGGAAGCCGAGCATGGTGGTGCCGGGGGTGCCGGCGCGGATCGCCGTGCGCAGGGCGACAGCGTCCCGGTCGGCCCAGAAGTCCGGCGAGGTGAAGTCGGTCGGCTTCGGGTCCAGGGCGATGGCCGCCGGTCCCTGGCCGTCGCCGCTCTCGCCGTGGCAGGCCAGGCAGTTGGAGCGGTAGACGGAGCGGCCGCTCTCCAGCAGGCCGTCCGTGGCGAGGGCGGTGGGCACCAGCAGGGCCATCCAGAGGGTCACGGTGACTTCTCCGCCGGGACCTCGGGCGGTGGTGCGTCGGTCTCGGCGGCCGCCGGGTCCTCCTCGGGCTCCGGCGGCTCCTCTTCGAGCTTCTTCAGGTAGAGCAGGATCCGGCGGGCGTCGCGGCGGTCCAGCTCCGCAGCGAAGGCCGGGCAGGCGCCGTGGCCCGCCATGATGCCGCTCACGAGGTCGTCCCAGCGCTCCTCGGGGAGCTGGCCGCGCAGGTCGGGCACTCCGCCGGGCAGGCTCGCGGCGGCGGGGCCGTCGCCGGCCGCGGTCTCGCCGTGGCACATCCAGCAGCTCCGCTCATACAGCGTCTGCCCCTTGTCGTGGTCGGAGGGCCGCTTGGACGGTTGCTTGGCTGCCACCGGGCTCGCCAGGATCCCGGCGAGGAGGAGCGCCAGCAGCCAGAGAACGAAACGCCCGCGGAGACAGCTCCACGGGCGCTCGAGATGGCGGGATGGACGGGACTCGAACCCGCGACCTCCGGCGTGACAGGCCGGCGTTATGACCAACTTAACTACCATCCCACAAGGGGACCGCTGCTGAGAGTGGGCGGAACAGGGCTCGAACCTGCGACCCGCAGCTTGTAAGGCTGCTGCTCTCCCAACTGAGCTATCCGCCCCGGTAGGTAATCGAGGCCTCCGGGGGTGTCAACCACCCCCGGCGGACCCGATCAACACGTGAAAAACCAGCTAGTTGATGGCGGCCTTGAGGGCGGTGCCGGGCTTGAACTTCACGGAGTTGGACGCCGGGATGTTGATCTTCTCCTTCGTCCGGGGGTTGCGGCCCGTCCGCGCGGCCCGCGGCGACACGGTGAAGGTGCCGAAGCCGACCAGGGTGACCTTGCTGCCGCTGGAGAGGGCTTCCTTGATGCCGCCTGTGACGGCCTCGAGGGCCTTCTCGGCTTCGGTCTTCTTGATGCCCGCGGAGGCGGCGATGTGAGTGACGAGGTCAGCCTTGGTGGTCGTAGCCATGGAGACTCCAGATGGTACGGGTGAGACACGACGCCAGCGACAGGCGGCGTGGGTTGGGTGCTGCCGAGAGGGGATCTCCCGGTGGCGAAGAGTGGGCTAGTTCAGCGCCTGCTTGAGGGCACTCCCGGCCTTGAAGGTCACGGTGTTGTGGGCGGGGATGACCATCGGGGCCTTGGTCTGGGGGTTGCGACCGGTGCGCTCGGCCCGCGAGGCCACGGCGAAGGTGCCGAAGCCGACCAGGGTGACCTTGTTGCCCTGGGTGAGCGCGCTGCGGATGCAGTCCAGCGTCGCGACCAGGGTGGTCTCCGCGGTGGCGCGGCTGAGGCCGGCCTGGTGGGCGATGACTGAGACGAGGTCTGCCTTGGTGACAGATGCCATGAGAATCTCCGCTGAGACCTTGTGTTTGCCATCCTGGCCTGCGTCCGAAGACAGGGAGGTCTACCCACGTGATCCGGGGGTGTCAACACGGCCCGGTCGGTTTTTTCGCGCCATGGATCGGCCTGCTGGGCGCATGCAGCCGGTCCTGGCCCTCTGAGGTGCGCACGGATGTGAGGCGGGTTGGGCAATCCACCCGGGATCTCGGAGGTTTGGCGGGTTCGTGGCCTGTGGATCGGCGGCCCAGGCCGATCGAGCGCGACCTGCCGGGGGCCTCTCCGACGCACCGGGTTCTGGGGGTGGGTCCGGATCCCCCGCAGGGGTCGGCAGTGTCAGGCGTCGGTCGGGCTGGCGCCCAGATCCCGGAAGAGGTCGGCGGGCTCGGCCACGGCGAGGGCCCTGGTGAGGACTTCGTCCATGTGCTGGACGAGCACGATGTCCAGGGCCTCCTTGACCAGCGGTGGGCAGTCCCTCAGGTCCGACTCGTTGTCCTTGGGAACCAGGACCCTGGCCACGCCAGCCCGGTGGGCGGCGAGCAGCTTCTCCTTCAGGCCGCCGATCGGCCGGACCTGGCCTCGCAGCGTGATCTCGCCGGTCATCGCGACCTCGCGCCGCACGGCGATGCCGGTGACCGCGGACACGACCGCAGTGGCGATGGTGATGCCGGCCGAGGGGCCGTCGACGCCCCAGAGCTCCGGCACGTGCACGTGGAGGTCCAGCTCCTGGTAGAAGTCGGGCTTGAGCCCCAGGTTGGCGGAGCGGCTCCGGATGTAGGTGATGGCCGCCTGGCTGGACTCCTGGAAGACGGAGCCGAGCTGTCCGGTCAGGGTGGTCTTGCCCGTGCCGCGGACCGCGGCCGCCTCGATCGGCACCATGACGCCGCCGTGGGAGGTCCAGGCGAGCCCGTTGACGAAGCCCACCTCGTCTTGGGTGCCGACCTTGCCGTAGCGGTGCTTGGGAGCGCCCAGCAGCTTGTCGACGTTGTTGCTGGTGATCTTGACCCGGGTGTCGCGGCCCTTGGAGACCACGCGCTTGGCGACCTTGCGGCAGACGGCGGCGATCTCCCGCTCCAGGTTTCGCACGCCGGCTTCCTTGGTGTAGCGGCGCACGATCTGGCTCACGGCCTCCTTGGTGAAGACGACGTTGTCTTCGACGAGACCGTGGCCCTCCCGCTGCTTGGGGATCAGGTAGCGCCGGGCGATCGAGAGCTTCTCCTGCTCGGTGTAGCCGGCGAGGCGGATGATCTCCAGGCGGTCCTGGAGCGGCAGGGGCACACCGTGCAGGCTGTTCGCGGTGCACACGAACATCACCTTGGAG
>CAZCVP010000209.1:11141-14257 GCA_964501915.1 uncultured Enterobacterales bacterium | reverse complement strand
CAGCCGACCAGCTGGCCCGCCGCGGGGGGGGCCCCCCGGCCGCCGGGGGGGGGGGGGCCCGGGGGGGGCGGGCGGCGGGGGGGGCCCCCCCGGGGGCCGCGCCCGGGGGCGCGACCACGTAGGCGAAGGCCTCGTCCCGGTCCGGGGTCTCGCCCAGCCAGAGGCCGGTGACCGCGGCCGTCTCGGGCAGCGAGAAGGACAGCAGGACCTCCTGGTCGTCGTGGTGGCGGTTGCGGTAGACGTCGTGGACCCAGACCGTGGCGTGGTCGCCGTGGGAGGTCAGCGAGACCTCCTGCCGCTCCAGCCAGACCCGCTGGGCTCCGAGGTCCAGCAGAGTGGCGGCGGCCGACCGCCAGGACCAGGTCTGGCGCTGGGCCTCCACGAGCACGTCGCGCTCGGCCCGCTGCAGGGGGGCGTCGAAGAAGGCCGCGTAGGCCGCCTCGGCGTCGGCCTGGTCCCGCCAGACGTCGACGCGGGGCTGGTAGGTGAAGGGCCCGGTCAGGACCTGCCAGAGCACCTGGGGACCCCGGGCCAGGGTCTCGCCCACGTGGTCCCGGTAGAGCCGGGCGACGTGGTCGCCCTCGGGGTCGCTGGTGAAGTAGCGGTGGTCCGCCAGCCAGGCCTCCAGCAGGCCTTGTCGGATCTCCTCGGACCGGGCCAGGGCCCGGTCCCGCCCGGCCTCGTCGGTGGCCTGCTCCAGGAGCTCGAAGGCCACGAGGTGGCTGTCGTCCCGGCTGGTCTCGAAGCCGCCCAGCAGGCCGAACACCGTGGCGGCGCTGATCAGGCTGGTCCTCGTCGGACCCAGCAGGCGCCAGCTAGCCCTCGCCACCACGAGGAAGGCCCGCAGGGAGATGCCGAGCATCGCGGCGGGGAAGAGCGCCAGCGCCGCGGCGGTCACGCCCATCAGGGCGATGCCCGCCACCGCCAGGGCCAGGTGGTGCAGGGACGCGATCCCGTGGCTACCCCAGCGCCAGGGGTCCAGGAGGCTCGAGGCGATGTCCAGGCCCAGGGGCGGCGCGTAGACGAGCACCAGCCCCCCCAGCCAGAGACCGATCACCAGGTAGGTGGTCTGACCGACCAGGCGAGCGGCCTGGAGCGACGGGCGGACCTCGCGGAAGGGTCGCAGCAGCGTCGCCAGCAGGGCCGCGGTGGCGACGAAGCCGGCTCCCAGGGCCAGCGTGGTGGACGCCGTGAGCTGCTGGATGCCGAAGATGCGCACCAGGCAGAGCACCATCAGCGGGGCCTGGACCCCGTAGAAGAGGCTCAGGAGCCGTCCGGGGTCCCGGCGCAGCTTCCAGAGTCCGAGGCCCAGGCCGGCGACCGGCAGGGCCACGAGCACCCCCGAGAACACCGCGAAGGGCACCGGCACGACCCCGATCGAGGCCGCCCGCACGAGGTCGACGAGCACGGCGGGTCCGAAGCCCAGCGCCAGGACCAGCAGGAAGAGGCCGTTCCAGCCCCAGAAGATCAGGTGGCCGAAGAGGCGTCCGGCGCGGCGGAGGTGCGAGCTCATGAGGACTCCATCAGTGATCGGGCGACCTCGTCTCCGAGGTCGTGCACGAGGCGGACGAGGACGGGGTCGGTGGGCGGGGTCTGCCCGTCGAGCAGCAGCGACACGAGCACCCAGGGCCGGTCACCGGTGAGGTCGGCCCAGATGCGCTCGGTGTAGTCGTCGGTGGCCTGGTCGACGGACTGGAACCACCACAGGGCGGTGCCTTCGCCGGAGGGTCGCTCCGCCAGCGCGTAGCGGACGGCGTGGCCGTCGATCCACTCGGGGCGCAGCTCGGACAGGGCGATGCCGTGGGCCTGGAGGCAGTGCTCCGGCAGGTGCTGGGCCCGCCAGGTGCGGCTGGTGACGAAGACCGCCGCGCCGCGCAGGCCTTCGACCTCGAAGGTGCCCTTGGTGATGGCGCCGCCCTGCTCCGCGGCGAAGGCCCGCTCCTGGTCCGAGATCGGAGACGCCGAGACGACGGCGGGCAGCGCGAGGGGCGCGGAGGGGGCTGCGAGCGGGCCGTCCAGCGCGGGCAGGGCGACCAGCAGGACGAGGCCGACCCCGACCAGGACCGGAGGGAGGTGCGGGCGGGGTGGAGGGTGCGCTGTTCGCGAGGCCTGGAGCTCGGGACGGAGCAGCAAGAGGGTCGCGCCGAGCCCGCAGGCCACCACGAAGCCCAGCACGCCGAGGGGCTGGTGGAGGACCTCCGCCGCCAGCGGCCAGCCGGCCACGGTCTCCAGGGCCACCAGGACGGCGACCCGCACGGCGTTGGCGGCGAGCACCAGCCCCGCGGTCAGGCCGGCGATGCCCAGCCAGCGCAGGTCGATCGCCCGCCGCGTCAGGCCCGTGGCGGCGAGCAGGAACACGGCGCTGCTCCAGAGGCTCCTCACCCCCGAGCAGGGCAGGTCCACGTAGGCGGCCCGGCTCTCGGTGAGCAGGACCGTGCCGGTGTCGACGTGGGCCACGCCGAGCACGTCCAGCACCGCGGAGACGGCGACGGCGGTGAGCTTGCGGGCCGGGAAGCCCAGGTAGGCGTCGAGGTGCACGCTCAGCGGGACTACGCAGGCGGCGAGCAGCCAGAGCGAGCGGCTGCGGCGCCAGCGGCCCGGCTCCGCGTAGAGCCCGACGAGGCCGTAGGTCGTCCCCACGGCCCACAGGCAGAGCAGGGGGTTGGCCGGCAGCAGCAGCCCCTGGACGATCCAGCCGGCGAGGCCGGCGAACAGCACGGCGAGGGCGCCGGGTGCGGGCCGAGGGGGCTGGCTCAGGCGCTCCAGGGCGGCGCGGAGCAGGGCGACCGGGTGGTGTCGGAGCGCGACCGCCAGCACCAGGCCGGCCAGCAGGACCAGGTGGAGCTCGCTGCTGTCGCGGGCCAGGGACTTCGCCAGCCAGGAGAGGGGCTCGCGCAGGACCAGGAACCCGGTGACGAACACCGCCGCGTTCCAGGTCCTCCAGCGCCACATCGCCGCCTCCTGATGCCAATCTGGCGCACGCGGAGGGTGGTGAGGTGCACCCCGGGAGGAGGTGCTCAGGACAAGTGGTGCAGGAGTTGTGCACGCGCCCCACGCGCCAGCCCGCACCGGCCCCCCCCACGCCCCGGGTAGGAAACAGCCACAACAACGCCCCC
>CAZCVP010000209.1:0-11131 GCA_964501915.1 uncultured Enterobacterales bacterium | reverse complement strand
GTGGGGCCCGGGGGGTGGTGGTGCTCTGTACTTGTGGGGCTGGTGTTGGGCGGGCGCCCGGGGCGCCGCCCGGCACCTGCGCCGACCAGGCCGGGTGTCGCTCACAGCGACATCCAGGCCGGGAGCAATGCCCCACACCCTCCTAGGGGCGTTGCCGGATGACCGAGACCCCGGGGAAGTCCACGGAGGGGGCGGCGTGGCCCTCTTCGTCCATCAGGCCCATGCGCAGCCCGTAGTCCCCGTCCGGTAGCTGTCGGGGGGCCCGGACCCCGTAGAGGTCGGCGTAGATCCCGCCGGCCTCCCAGCGCGACGTGGGCCACTGCCAGTCGCAGGGCTCGTGATCCGCCCACCACATGTGGCTGACGTTGCGCGTCGGCGGCATCATGCGCTGGTAGATCCAGTAGTCGGTGTCGACCGGCTCGGGCGCGGTCCACCAGGTCTCGGCCCAGACGATGCCGCGTCCACCCATCCGGTCCTTGTCCAGGCGCAGGCCGAGCAGCCGTATTGGGCCGAAGTCCACCGGGTCGATGCGTGCATCGGCGGGTACCTCCGCCACGCGGCAGCCCGGCGGGGGCGCCTCCAGCGGGCTGGGGGCCCAGGTGGCCGCCAGGTCCGGGGGTGCGGCCTCCGTCGGTCCCGGTCGCTCCGGGGGCAGCGGCAGGTCGAGCACGGCCCGATCGCTCTCCAACCGCAGCAGCGTGCCCAGCTCCAGGCTGAGGTCGCGGTAGCGGTAGAGCGCCTTGGCCGCCTTGTTGCCCGTGGCCAGGGTGGTGTAGCCGTAGCCCGACTCCAGGGGGACACCCTCGATGCGGGCCACCCCGCCGGGCACGAGGTGCAGCAGGGCGAGCATGCCCGTCGTGCGCCCGGCCCCGCTCGCCATGTCGAAGAGCAGGTCGCCGGTGTCGTAGATCACCGGCCGCCCGCCGATGACCTCCACGCCGAGGGGCATGTGGTTGGAGGAGCCGATCACGGCGTCGGCGCCGGCCTGGATGATCGCCTTCGCCATGCGGCGGTTCCAGGGCTTGGGGCGGGGCTTGGGGTGCATCACCCAGTGGGCGCCGACCAGCACCACGTCGGCCCGCTTGCGAGCCTCCTGGATCCAGGCCGACAGCTCGGTCTTCAGTCCCTCGGGGTCCTTGGGGTCGTGGTAGCAGACGCCGGGTGCGGACTCGGTCGAGGCGTCCACCGGGGTGGTGAAGTCCCGGGCCAGCCAGGCCACGGTGAGGTCGCCGGCGCGGGTGTAGGCCGGGGCGCAGGCGGCCTGGCGGTCGGCTCCGGTGCCCACGGCGGCGATGCCGGCGGCGCGCAGCAGCTCGACCTGCTCCAGGGTGGCGGGGTGGCCGTAGTCGCCGCCGTGGTTGTTGGCGGTCTGGACCACGTCGATGCCGGCTTCGGTGAGCACGGCCAGGGTCTCCGGCCGGCCGCGGAAGTAGTGGGGCACGGGCTCCCCCTGACCGACCTTGCGATCCCCGGCCGTGGCGACCACGCACTCCAGGTTGGCGAAGGCCAGGTCGGCCTCGGCCAACACCGGGATCCCCTCCAGGGCATGGTGAGGCCCGTTGCGCCCCACCAGGCCGTTCTGCCGGCGGCCGAGCATCAGGTCCCCACCGGCGGCCACCAGCGGTCCCTCTGGCGGTTCTTGGGCCTCGACGGCCTCGCGGATCGGCTTGCCACCGACCCGCAGGGCTCCCAGGCTGAGCTGGCCGGTCCTGAGGTCCGGGGCCTTCACCCGCTTGCCGTCGGCGCGGCGGATCTGCCAGTGCAGCCAGTAGTGGTCTTCCTTGGACTCGGGGGGGAGCTCGAGGCGCCCGTGGAGGCGCACGGCCTGGCCCTCGGTCCAGTCTTCCGGTGGCCAGCGCTCCTCGGGTGTCCAGCTCTCGGCCGGCTTGGATGTGCCGGCCCGGAACAGGTCCAGGGTCACCGTGTCGCCGGGCTGCGGCTCGCCGGGCACCAGCCAGGCTTCGACCGTGAAGCGGCCCTCGGGGCGGACCCGAGGGGAGACCTCGCTGGCGACCAGCCGAGTGCCGTCCGCCAGGACCACCTCGGGTCCCACAAGACCTTCCGGCAGGTCGGCCGTCGAGAGGTGGAGGCCGTCGAGGATCGGTGGCGAGGGCGGCTCGGAGCAGGCGGAGAGGAGGGCGAGCGCCAGGGTCGTGGGGATGGGCAGGCTGCCGAGCATGCCGCCCCCTATCCGGTGTGTCGCCTCCACCGGTGACCCCCCGAGGTCAACGGGCCAGCGCGGCCTCCCGGTCCGGGTGCCAGGCGATGAACGCCCCCACGGTGCTCAGGTCGGTTCCGGTGGTCCCGAACCGGGGCTGCCAGGCGAGATGGAGCCCGGCACCTCCGGGGGAGACCCAGGAGATGCCCAGGCCGGTGGTCAGCAGCATCGAGCTGGTGTGGTCCCGCAGCTCCGCGCTGTCGGTCTCGTCTGTCGTGGCCTCCCACGCGGTCCCGGCTCCCTGTCGGATGTAGCTGGCGACCACGGCCGCGCGCAGGGTGAGCGTGTCGTGCAGGGGCAGCTCGGCGGCCACGGGCACCGAGACCTTCAGGCGGCTGCTCCAGTAGCGCAGCTCGCGCTCCGACACGAGGGTGCCCGTGAGCTGGTCGTAGCCGGTGAGGGACTTGGGACGAGCCTTGCTCGATGCCTCCGTGGGCGTGGTCAGCTCGGCCGCGACCTGGAGGGCATTCCGGGCGTAGGACACGCCGACGCCGTAGCGGACCCGACCGGTGGCGGCCTCGCCGAACTGGCCCAGGGCGAGGACCTCCACGGCGCCCAGGCGGCCGCCCCCGCTGGTGATCTCGTAGGTGGTCGTCTGCGTCTCGAGCTGGTCGCCGCGCACCTCGTGGGTCCAGCCCTCCTCCACGGGCCGGATGAGGCCCTCTCGCAGAGAGATCGTGATGCGCCAGTCGGGGTCGCCGAGGGTGCCTCCCAGGTCGAGGCCGCCCCGGAGCTCGGCCCAGCCCACCTGGGTGTTCTCCATCCCGAAGAAGTTCGACCGACTGAGGCCGGTGACCTCTTCGGTCTGTGAGGTCACGTCGTCGGCCCCCGACTGCGTGGTGGTGGTCAGGGCGTAGTCGATGGTCTCGTAGCTCCGCCCGACCCCGAGCTGGCCCCCGCCCCAGGGACGCCAGTCCCCAGCCAGGGCAGCGAGCCCCCCCGAGAGGACCAGCTCGCTCTCCTCGGCGCGGACCCGACCGGACTCCGTGCGCCTCGTGATGCTCTCCCGTTGGCCATCGCTGCCGTAGAGGGTGACGCGGGTGCTGGTGTTGGGACCGAGCTGCGGGCTGTCGGGGGCTCCGGTCAGGGTGGCCGAGCCGAGTCCGTAGCGACCGTAGAGCCCGATGCCGGCAGCAACGCCCCGGATGACGGTCTTGCTGGCGCCGACCCCGAACCGCACGTCGGTCCAGCGGTCGACCTCGTCCTGGTCGCCGCGGATGTTCAGGTCGTCGGAGCCGCTGTCGGTCTCGCTGTCCGAGGTCAGGCCCCGGCCGCTCACGGCCACGCCGCCGACCAGCGCGGAGGGACCGCGATGGGCCGCGAAGAGGCTGAGGCCCGGCAGCCCCGAGTCCAGGGGAGCACCGGCCGCGTGGAAGGGGTCGAGGTCGCGACTCAGGCGGGCCGGGTCGGCGAAGAACGACATCGGTCCCTGGAAGACGTCCTGGGTGACGGCGGCCACGGGATCCTCGAGAGGTTCGGCCTTGGAGACAGGGGTCGACAGGACCCACACGGGCAGCGCGAGGAGCAGTGGGCGGGCGGTCATGGCGGAGTGGACCTCGCTCGGGAGGTGGTGCGGGCCGGACTCTGGGGGGATCGTACTCGCTGGACCGCCTGTCTTCCCGTCCGACATCGGCCGGCTCCCGGCCGGTGGGGAGGGGCTCTCCAGCCTCGGGTCCGCTCGCCATGACGAAGAGGAACCGGCGAATGTCGCCCTGGCCGACAGCCAGCCCATCACACACCTGTCTGCGGCCTCGAATGTCGCCCTGAGCGACATTCGAGGATCCGGGCGGCGGTGTCGGCGCTGTCGTGGGTCTCGGTGGTGCCGACGGTGCTGGTGTCGACCGCCGTGTCGTCCTTGGAGCGACAGCCGGGGGCGCAGAGCAGGAGGAGAAGCAGGATCTTCATGGATGGACTCCAGACCGACCCATGTAGCGGCCGGCTTCGCTCAGCCCGGCAGGGTGCACTCCATGAACACCTCGTCCTCGTACACCCCGTCGATGCACACCTGCCGCCGGGCCACGCCGATGTCCCGGAAGCCCAGCTTGCGGTAGAAGCCCAGGGCCGCCGCGTTGCCCGCGCGCACGTAGATCAGGACCTTCTCGTAGCCGTGCTCCCGAGCGAAGGTCGTGCTGGCCTGCCACAGCGCCAGCCCGACCCCGCGACCTCGCCACTCCGGCGCGAGCTGCGTGCCCAGGATGCCGACGTGGTCCATGCTGGTGGTGAAGGCGGCGAAGGGTTCCAGGGTCTGGAAGCCGACGATGTGTCCCTCGGCCTCGGCCACGAACATCACGCCCCGCGGCCCCAGGCCCGCCAGGTACTCGGCCTCCGTGGCCACTGTGACCGGCTCGGCCATCGCCGTGTAGCACCGCTCGGCGATCACCCCGTTGAAGACCTCGACCACGCCGGGCGCGTCGTCGGGCCCGGCTCGGCGAATGGCAATGGACATGGAGACCTCCCTCGGGAGCGGGTCGCCTACCGCCCCTCCCACCGCAACGGACCGTGCACGACGTAGCGGACAGCCCCCGGAGGGGCGTTGTCGAAGTCGGCCAGGTGGGGGTCGTAGGCCATGTCCCAGACCGGTGGTGTACCGGCGTCCTCCTCTTCCGAGGGCGGCCAGCGGTGGTGGACGGCGGCGAAGCCGATGTCCAGCGAGCCGCGGAAGACCGCGCTGGCCTCGTCCCAGTCCTCCACCGTGCGCAACAGGCCCTCCACGCCGCCGCCCCAGGCGCTGGCCTCCTCCTCCTCGGCCGAGGGGGACCAGCCCGCCAGGACCGACAGGTGGTAGAGCGTGTCGCTCGCCGTCCGGTCGCCCAGGGTCTCGGCTGCCAGCGAGCCCCAGGGAGAGGCCCCGTCGTCCCAGGCCGCGGACAGTACCGTGAGCTGGTCCGCGGCGACGAAGAGGGGGGTCCAGGTGGCGGCGTCGGCGATGGATGGATCGGAGCCGCTGTTGGCGGGTCCGAGCAGGTAGACGGGCAGGTTGCTGGCCAGGGTGAGGCCGTCGGCCTGGCCGTCGCCGTCCCGGTCCAGGATCGCAGCGCCGTCTTCTTCGTCCAGCAGGTCCTCGGCGTGGAAGAGTCGCACCGCGGTGAGCCGGGCAGCCCCGACGGCCGTCGCGTCCCCGTAGCCGTAGTCGCCACAGGCGGGCACCACGAAGAAGCCATCGGGGGTCAGGCGCTCTCCCACGTAGTCGGAGTCCGTGGAGCAGAGGGGCATGGGCAGGGCATGCTGGGCCGCCGGATGGTCCGGGGCCATCGGCTGGGGGGCTGTGGGCAGCGGCCCCTGGGCGCCCTGGGGAGGAGGTGCCTGGGCATGACCCGTGCCCTGGCCATCCATCGACCCGGGCCAGGTGGCGGAGATCCACACGATGCCGTTGAAGGGCTGGTTCATCAGGCAGCCCTCGCCGAGGTCACAGAAGTAGCTGCCCAACTCACCGGTGTGGTCGTCGTCGAGCGCCTCGAGGAAGGCGGAGACGTCGAAGTTCAGCGGCAGGACCTCCGCCCGGGAGGCCGAGGCGGCCATCTCGACCTGGGGATCGTGGAAGCCCCCGCGCGTCGCGTCGAGGTAGCGGGCCGGCGGTCCCGGCTCCGTCGAGCAGCCGACGCCGGAGCGCGCGGCCACGAGCCCGGTCACCGTGGCCGTCCCGGCCACGCAGGGCGTCGTGGAGCCGGCGGTGACCCAGCGGCCCGGCATCCACTTCCCGGCGCCGGTCCGCGCCAGGGAGCCATAGGAGACCACGTGCTCCCGGGCCGGCGTGGGGTTGTGCATCAGGCCGTTGCTGGGGTTCACCCGGTAGTACGAGAATCGCCGCGGCGGCTGGCTGCCCCAGCCCCGAGCGGTCCGCAGATCCTCCTGGCCGATGCCCAGCCCACCGACGACGACCCCCTCCTCGGCGGCCGAGGTGAGCCGTCCCGGGTGATCCGACCAGATGGGCACGCCCGGCCAGGCGTCTGGATCGTCCGGGTCCTGGAGGTACCAGGTGCCGTTGAGGATGCGCACGTGGGCCTGCCGCGCGAGGCTGGCTGCGAGCACGTCCGCTGCCGTGGCGTCGGCCACCGGCTCCAGGGCCATGCGCACCGTGTCCGCGTTGTCGACCGTCGCCCCCAGCGCGTCGGCCCCGTGCTGGACCGCGGGTGGTTCCTCGACGTCGAGCTGGAGCGGCGGCACCCGGTGGGCCCCGTCCAGGGCCCGTCCGCGCCAGGTGACCTGGGCATAGACCTCCCAGTCGTCCACGGTGCCGCCACAGGCCGTGCAGCCGTGGTCCGTGCCTTCGCTCCAGGTCGAGAAGGTGTCGAAGTCGGGGGTCGTGGCGACCTCTGCCGTGCCCGAGAGGGGGGGCCGGTCCGTGAGACAGTCCTCGTGGCTGGGGTGGAGCAGCCCGCCGGAAGCCGTCAGCCGCGACAGGCGCAGGCTGGCGCTGCTGGCGAAGCAGAGGTCGCCGTCAACGTGCGCGCGGGCCTCGATGTCGGTGTCGCGGGTCGGGAACCAGTCCGTGTACCCCTCCCCGCGCAGGAAGAACTGGGTGCCCACGACCCGAGCGAAGGCGACGTCCCGGGTGATCCGACACCGGTAGGGCACGTCGGCCTGGTCGATGACGACCTCGATGACCACCTGGACCCGGGACTGGTCGCTCTCCATGCCGCGGAAGGGGCCCGTGGGCAGCGGTCCCACCCGACCGTCGTCGATCGTCTCGACCGAGAACACCTCGAGCTGGAAGCCGTCCGGCACCAGGTCCGGGAGTGCGCGGGTCCCACAGCCGCCACCCTGGCTGCAGATCCAGGTCTCCAGCCCTTCGGCGCCTGGGGCCGGCGCCTGGGCCACGTAGTCCTCGACGAGGTGCACCACGATCCGGTCGAGGCCATCGCAGGTGTAGAAGTCCTGGAGCTGGTTGCGCAGGTCCCGGCTGACCTGGACCGTGGCCTCCAGGTAGTAGAAGAGCAGCCCGAGACTGCCGGTGACCGCCACCACCAGCAGCAGCACGATCACGATGGCGTAGCCTCCGCGGCGTGTCCTGAGCTGGGCGCTGGCGCTCACTGGAAGGGCACCCTGTTGCGCAGCGCCACCCGGGAGGTGTGCGCCCGCAGCACGACCGCGGACTGGGACAGGATCCGTCCATCCATCAGCCGGACGGGATTGGAGTGGCTGGTGTCCGTGGGGCTCCCGTGCACGAAGCCTACGGAGACCATGCGCAGGTCGTCGACCCGCGCTCCCGCCAGTCCGGCCTCGCCGAAGGCGTCGCCCTCGGAGTTGCCGAGCCACTCGTCGAGGGAAGCAGCGCTGTTGGAGACCTGTCCATCGCGAGGGGTGCTGTCGTAGCCCAGGGCGACCTGGAGGTCATAGACCCTGTCCATCATCAGGCGGGACTCGAAGTCGCCGTCCAGCGGGTCCCGGTCCTCCTCCAGGAGCAGCTCGGACCGGGCCGTGTCCACGCTCACCCTCAGCACGTCGACCACCAGCAGGGTGCCGCCCTCGAAGAGGCCGTCCAGGTCCTCGTCGGCGGGCAGCCCGTCGCTGGCCGCCAGCAGGCCGGAGGCCGGGATGCTGGAGCCCGTGGGGCTCGTGCCCTCGGCGGCGAAGGTCACCGAGCAGGCACCCGCCACCTCGCTGACCTGTTCCATGCGCAGCGACCGCCAGGCATCCCCGTCCACCGAGATCAACATCGCCTGCCGGCCCGCCAGCGCCGAGCCCAGGCAGCAGGCTCCGTCCTCCCGGTCGACGTCGACCGCGTAGGAGAGCAACCCGTCGTGCGCGAGCAGGGTGCAGGCCGACAGGTCGGGGTCCACGTCGGCCCAGCTCAGGCGGTCCGCTCGTGACTCGCCCACGTCGTTCTCGGCCATCACCGCCATGTGGGGCTCCAGCCCGTGGCCGCCGGCACCGCGGACCGAGGCCGCCAGCCAGTCCGACAGCATCTTGATCTCCTGGTCGGCCACCGCCTGGAAGCCGCTCTCCTCAGCGGTCCGCTGCACCACCAGGATCGCGCCCACCGCCAGCGTCATCAAGATGCCCAACAGCGCCGTGGTGAACAACAGCTCCACCAGCGTGAGTCCGTGACGCCGCCTCATCGTCCCGTCCTCGCCGTGTCCAGGACGAAGCGACGGGTGCGTCGTCGCTCCGTCCAGTTCACGATCACCTGCAGCTCCACCACGCCGTCGAGGACGTCGTGGGGGCGGCCCGTCCACTGGACCCGGTAGTCGGCCAGGGAGTCGCTGGGGGTCCCGGTCTCGTCGTAGTACTCGGGTCCGTTCATTCCCCTGAGCTGGGGGTCGGTGGGGTAGAGCACCAGCAGGTCCTCCACCTTGGACTGGGCGATGCTCATCGCCTGGGTGAGGTGCTTCTGGGACTGGTGGGTGCGGATGTAGGTGACGGCCACCGCGGTGGCCAGGGTGGAGGCGACCATCAGGATGGCGAAGGCGACGAGCAGCTCCACCAGCGTGGCACCGCGACGACTCATCGCTCCACCATGCGCACGGCGCCGATGGCCGGGTAGATGCGGTAGGCGAGGTTGCCACGGGTGGTGGTGACCGGGAGCTCCACCGGGCCGTCCAGGTCCAGGCCACCCTGCTCGTTGAAGACCAGCACGCTCTCGCCGTTGTCGAAGGCGCTCAGGGACACGGTCGGGACCAGCTCCCAGGTCGTGGTCTCGTCTGGGTCCACAGGCTTGGGGCTGCACGTCTCGTAGGGCGTGAGCTCCAGCCGGTGGGCCCCGAGGGTCACCTTCACGCAGCGACGGGTGGTTCGAGCGAGGGAGCGAGCCTGCACCAGCGCCGAGCGCACGCGGCGCGTGTCCCGGTGGATCGCCTGCTGCTGGGTCAGGTAGAGCACGCTGGTGACGCCGAGTCCCGCCAGGATGGCGAGGATCAGCAGCACAGCCAACAGCTCCGTGAGCGAGTAGCCACGACGGTGCGCTCGTCGGCGGAGGGTGGGAGAGGGACAGGGCATCGGCGCGCCCAGGATAGCGTGAGAGGAGCCCTTCTCCGAGTGCCGTTGCCCACGCTCTCCTCAGAGGGGGGAGGACGGAGTGCTGCTGCTCTGACTGACCGCGTGCGGCGATCGAGGGCCTGCACGGCCCCCTGCACCCGGAGGGCCCCCACAGCATCGGGCTGCTGGTCGGGGACCACGGCGGATCGCCGACGACCTGGTCTACGACCCGGGGTCCTCCGCGACGGCCATCGCCGATCGGGAGCGCTGGACGGACTGCGGGTGGGTCAGGTGGCCTGGGAGGCCGGAGCCGTGGGCGGCAGACCGCCGCTGCAGGCCCTCACCAACGACTGTGACGGCGGCAACCACGCCGGCTTCCCCGACCTGCGGCTGGGTCAGCTCGGGGCGGCCCGCGTGCCCTCGAGTGCCGGATCAGGGCTGAGTCCTCCCCGCAGGCTCATCTCGGCCCCTGGGCCGTGTGGGCAGAGAGGGTCGGTCGTGAGGGTGCCTCTCTCGGAGGCTACGCCGCGGGCTTCCCTCTCCAAGTGGCGCCCTACATCGGAGGACGTCGAGAGGGCGGGTGGTGTCCGTGCGACCATCTTGGGCGGACAAGTAGGGTGGGGGTGGGGCGAGGTGGTGGTCGTTTGTGGGGGCGTTCTGCGACATTGCTCCGTCGATATGAGTCACCTAACGGCATCGAGGCTGCACCGGACCAAGTCGACGGACTCAGCCACGCTACTGTGCTCCCAGACACGGACCACTTTCCAGCCGGCCTCAGCCAGTAGGGTGTCGGTCTCGCGGTCTCTCAGGACGTTGTGCGCAAGCTTCTCACTCCACCAAGCAGAATTGGCCTTCGGGGAAGTCCCATGGATTGGACACGAGTGCCAAAAGCAGCCATCCACAAACACCGCAAGGCGCTTGGAAGGGAATGCTACATCGATTCGTCTCCTCTTGTTGCCGGGTACTGGGTACTGGATTCGGTATCGATAGCCAAGCCGGTAGAGGGCCCTTCGCAGCTCCATCTCGGGCCCAGTACCTCGCTGGCGAGTCGCCTTCATGCGCCTTCGAGCCGCGTCAGAAGAGGCGATGGGTGACGAGCTGCCCACTCCTTACTGTTCCATTCGACTTCGATGCTGCTCGACGGCATCAATGAACCGATGGTCAAAACGCAATCGGCCCCTCCGTGCTCGCTTCAGAAAACCCGTCGTGGCCCTCAGCGACAACTCTCTCGCGGGAAACTGCAGGAACTCAAGAACGGGGGTCATCTTGATGGTCAGTGGCCACTCCGAAGCCCTTGATGAAAACGCACAGTCTCCATACCCCCAACCGGCGGACGGCCACGAACTGTATTGGTCAATGGCCGGATCGAGGCGCCCTTCGTACCCTTCTATGGAGGCTCTCAGTCGTTCACCCACCCACTTGGCGACTGGGACGCTGACCGCGTTTCCCACTAGCTTCCAGCGGTGGCCTTGCCTACAGCCAGCGTCCGTCACCGCAGAAAGTGTCCAATCGCTCTCAAAGCCCTGCAGCCGCTCAGCATCGCGAATCTCCGGAGTGACGATAGTGCCGTCCTCGACAAGCCAAATCGCAGGCGGGGACGGAATGCCGATCGTCGAGCCCCCCTTGATCGTTGGCACGGCATCCACGGCCCAACCGAGACCCTTGACCCCCTCCGTCCAGTAGAAACCGTAGGCCCTGTCGGTCGCTCCTTGTTCGCTCGGGCCCTCGTCTTGGCCAAAGAGGACTGGCCGGGGGTCACTCTCACGGCTAGCAAGCAAAACGACCCGTCTTCGTCGTTGAGGGATCCCGAAAGTCCGCGTGTCGATCACGCGGTATGCCCAGTGGTAGCCCCGGCGGCCCAACTCCCTCACAAGGTAGTTCATGGCCTTGCCGCGCGCTAGCTGCAACATGAAGGGGACGTTCTCGATCAGAAGCCACCTTGGGTGAGCCCTCCGCCAAGGTCCGGGGTCCGGGGCTCTCGGCCCGCATAAGCCGAGG
>CAZCVP010000208.1:0-14264 GCA_964501915.1 uncultured Enterobacterales bacterium | reverse complement strand
ACACCGGCGACACCGGCGACACCGGCGACACCGGCGACACCGGCGACACCGGCGACCTCACGGCCGAGGAGGCCTACGAGGAGGCCGAGCTGGCCGACGCCGACAAGCCGCAGCAGAGCCGCGAGAAGTGCAACTGCATCGACGACGACGGCGATGGCCTCGTCGACGAGGACAAGAAGTGCCGCTACCCGGTCGCGCTGGAGGCCACGGCCGACGACTTCTACATCGCCTTCGCCGACGGCTCACCGATCGGCTTCTCCAACTCGTGGACCGACGTCAACACCCACGTCACCCTGATGTCGGCCGGTACCCACACCCTGTCCGCCAAGGCCAAGGACCTCCACAGCGTCCAGGTCGGCTTCCTGGCCTCGGTGAAGATCGCCGGCGTCCAGGAGACCGCGTACAACACGGGCGCTGGGGCCTGGTACGCCACCGACACCGCGCCTTCGTCCGGCTGGCAGACCGACGTGAGCATGCTCGGCGGCGTGCCGGACACCTCCGCCGACGCGAGCAGCTGCTCCTGGGGCACCTACTGGCCCGCCGACATCCTCGCCGACGGCGCCACCTGGATCTGGGACGGCGACTGCTCGAGCCCCTCCGCGAACCCCGAGAACTGGTTCGCGGTCGAGATCGAGGTCTGCCCGGAGGCCCTCACCCCGCCCGAGGAGTGCAACTGCATCGACGACGACGGCGACGGCCTCGTGGACGAGGACCTGAACTGCGAGTACGACGTCGACCTCGAGCTGACGGCCGACGACTCCTTCTCGGTCTACATGGACGGCAGCCTGCTCGGCTCGGACAGCACCTGGACCGCGTCGGACACCTACACCACGTCGGTGACCGCCGGCACGCACCTGGTCAGCGTGGAGGCCGAGGACCTCTACAGCTCCCTCGTCGGCTTCATCGCCAACGTCGAGGCCGACGGTCAGAGCTACCCGACCGGCCAGGGTGACTGGGTCGGCACGGCCACGGCCCCCGCCAGCGGCTGGATGACCTCGGGCCTGTCCGGCGTGACCGATGACTACCTGCTCGCCAGCAGCTCCTGCACCAGCGCCTGGGGGGGCGGCTCCGGCACCCTGTCCGCTGCCGGCGCCGAGTGGGTCTGGTACAAGGACTGCACCTCCCCCAGCAGCAACCCCGAGAACTGGTACCAGCTCGAGTTCGAGGTCTGCCCGGAGGCCGGTCGGTAGTCACCGACATCGTGACACACGAGCGGCGTCGCCTGAGAGGGCGGCGCCGTTCGGTGGTTTTGGGCGGCCGCTCAGCCCTCGGATCCCGCCGGCCGGGACCCACCACGCCGACGACGACGACGACGACGACGCTTCCTGGGTGCCCTCTCCTGCCCCTCCATCGCCGGCGGGTCCTGACCCCTCGCCGCCTTGCGCTCCGCCGCCTTGCGCTGCTGCTCCTCGCGAGCGGCCTTGCGGGTGGCCTCTCGCTCCGCCGCCTCGCGCTGCTCCCTTCGCTGGGCCTCCTTCTTGGCCCGGTAGCTGCTCACGGGCTTGGTCTGGGACTCCTCCATCGCCGCCTCGATCTCCGCCAGCACCGCCGCGGTGTCGGCCTTGGAGCCTCTGCGGTCGAAGCGTCCGGTCAGCTCGCTGTCCGGGTGGAGCTTGCCGCGCTCGTAGAGGCCCCAGATCTCGGGGCCGTAGCGGGTGCGGCGCAGCTTGTGGGCGTAGCGCCCCAGGTACATGCCGAGGTTCTTCACGTCCCGCTTCAGCAGCCGGCCAGCGTTGCGGTTGTGGGCGGCGTCGCAGGCCTGGGGCAGGTCGATGATCACCGGCCCGTCGGCCGCCATCAGGATGTTGTACTCGGACAGATCCCCGTGGACCATGCCGGCACAGAGCATCACGACCACCTGGCGTAGCAGGTACTGGTGGACAGCCAGGGCCTCGTCGTAGCCCAGGCGCACGTCGTAGAGCCGGGGAGCCGGCTCACCGTGCTCGTCCTTGACCAGCTCCATCACCAGCACGTCGTCGGCGAAGTGGTAGGGGATCGGGACCCGCACCCCCGCCCCGTGCAGGTGGACCAGGGCGTCCACCTCGGCCGCCTGCCAGGCCTGCTCCAGGAGCTGCTTGCCGTAGCGGCTCCCCTTGGCCATCGCCCGACGCTGGCGGCTGTTGCGGACCGTGCGACCCTCCGAGTAGGCCGCGCGCTGCCGGAAGCTGCGCTCCTGGGCCTGCTTGTAGACCTTGGCGACCCGCTGCTCGCCCTCCGAGACGACCAGGTAGACCGCAGCCTCCTTGCCGGACATCAGGGGACGGATCACCTCTTCGATCACGCCGGCCTCTACGAGGGGTGTCAGAGCGTTGGGGATCTTCATGGTCGTCGCTCGCCCGCGAGCACGCATGGGCCCGGCCTGGCGCGGTCATCCCTCCTCTGAGTCCAGACTCCCTGTATCCGCCTCACCTCGAGAAGGCCGCCCGGACGCCACGGAGCTCCACCACAGGGGTCGATGCCCGATACCTCCAAATGGGGTAGACCATTTATCCTTGCCGTCCTTGGGACCCAGCGTGTCCAAGGTACCTGACCGGAGCCCCCATGACCTCGATGTTCGCCACCATGGCCCTCTTCGCCTGCGGGGACGAGGCCACGCTGACCGACGACACGGACCTCCCCGAAGGCGCCCCTACCTGGCACCAGGACATCGCTCCCCTCGTGGCCGAGAACTGCGCCGCCTGTCACACGACGGGAAGCCTGATCTTCCCCCTCGACGACTACGAGGTCGCCTCGGCCCTGGCCGACGAGATGGTCGACGCGGTGCACGACGGACGCATGCCCCCCTTCCGGGCCGAGGAGACCGAGGAGTGCACCCCGCGGCTGCCCTGGAAGGACGACCTGCGCCTGACCGAGGCGGAGCGGGCACTGCTGGCCGACTGGGCCTCGACCGGGGCCCACGAGGGCGACCCCGACGCGGCGACGGAGCTGCCTCCCCCGACGGAGCTGTCCCTCGACGACGCCACCCTCACGCTGACGCCCGAGCAGTCCTTCACCGCCTCGGGGACCCGGGACCAGTTCCAGTGCTTCGTGATCGATCCGGGCTTCACGGACGCCTACACGTTCATCAACGCCCTGCAGATCAACCCCGGCAACCCGGGGGTGGTGCACCACGTCCTGGTGTTCAGCGACAACACCGGGAGCACGGCGGACCTGGCGGGCGACGAAGGCATGTACGACTGCTTCGGCGGCATCGGCATCGAGAGCGGCTCGCTGTTGGCGGCCTGGGCACCGGGCTCGGCCCCCTCGGAGACACCCCCCGGCTCGGCGATGTACATGGAGGCCGGCGGCCTGCTGGTGATGCAGATCCACTACCACCCGACCGGCGACGACCACGAGCCGGACACGACGACGATCGACCTGCGCCTCCAGGACGAGTTTCCCGAGCACATCGCCTTCATGTCGCTGGTGGGCAACGTGGGCCGGGAGCACGAGCCCGGACAGGGGCTGCTGCCCGGACCGAACGATCGGGACGGTGAGGCCGAGTTCCGGATCCCGGCCGGCGTGGCGGACCACACCGAGACGATCAACGTGACCTTCGACGACGTGGGCGCGGATCTCCACATCTACGCGGCCGGGACCCACATGCACTACGTGGGCACGGACATGCTGGTCGAGCTCCGCCGCGACGAGGAGGAGGGCGATCAGCCCCTGGAGGAGTGCCTGGTCCAGACCCCGCGCTGGGACTTCAACTGGCAGCGCTGGTACGAGTACGACGCCCCGATCGAGGACCTGCCCGTCTTCAACGACGGCGACACGCTCTGGATGCAGTGCCGCTACGACAACAGCCTGGACAACCCCTTCGTGGCCGACGCGCTGGTGGAGCAGGGCCTGGAGGAGCCGGTGGACGTCTACCTGGGTGAGGAGACGCTGGACGAGATGTGCCTCGCCGTGGTCGGGCTGCTCTACACGCTGCCCTGATCGGCACCGGCGCTCTCACACCTGGACCCGTCCTCCTCCCGGGTGGGGTCCGCCACCTTGGTCAACTCGCCACAGACGCGCTACAGGGGCAGCCCCGCGGCCTCGGACGCCGCAAAAAACCGCCTGTCGGGCCCGTGGCCACGCCAGCGCCGTGCAGAAGAGGAAGCCCCATGTACCGTTGTGACAACTGCAACAGCGTGAGCACCGCCCGCGCACGTGCCAACCGCGTCGTCACCGAGATCCGCCCCAAGTCCTATGCCCCCCAGTCCCGCCCGATGCGCGGTGGCGGACGGGGTCGTCAGCCCGCCTACCGGGAGACCCCGGGAGGCAGCGGCTGGGAGGCCGTGAAGGTCTCCGTGGTGTGCGCCGACTGCCTGCCCGAGGCCGAGACGCGCTTCCAGGCCCTGCTCGAAGGCCTCACCGCCGCACCGCCCATTTCCTGAACTCCGCGCCAGACCTGGAGAGACACCCCATGGATCCCAAGTGGCTGAAGGTCATTCCGCCCTCCACCGTGCTCCCTGAACGCCAGGAGCGCGAAGATCGCCTGTTCCGACACGCCCTGCGCCCCGACTGGGGCGTCGGGCTCTGGGTCGCCGAAGAGAGCACCCGCCGCCGCCTGCGCTTCGAGGACGGCCGCCTGCGGGCCTTCAAGAAGGGCTACTACCACCTGCTGGAGCCCGTCGATCCCACCAACGAGGACATCGACGTGGTCTTCGACACCATCGCCCGGGACCACACCGCCGCCGTGCAGGAGGCCGCCGCGCTGGCCTCGCGCGCCCAGCAGGACCCGGTCATGCGCTTCGACGAGCAGATCGAGGTCTGGCTCTCGCTCTTCCCCCAGGGCTTCAAGGACCCGAGCTACGCCGCTCAGCACCGCTACCCCGAGGAGGGCTCGGCCCAGCAGCGCTCCCACATGGGCGCCGCCAGCGATCTCGCCAAGCTCACCCTCTCCCCGGCCGCGCTCGACGCGATCGGCGAAGACGACGAGGACGACATCACCAGCCGCGTGACGCACGTGCTGCGCAACACCAGCTTCGTCCCCTCCACCAAGATCGCGGTCTTCGCGGCGCTGGAGGGCGACGAGCGAGCGGCCTTCGGCACCGCCTGCCACGACCTCCTCCACGGCTCGGACCCCTACCGGGATCGCTTCAACCGCTGGCTGAAGGCCCTGGCCCAGGTGCTCGGCCAGCCCGCTGACTGGGCCATCGCCTCGGCCCTGCCCACCCTCTACGACCCCGAGCGCTACGTCTACGTGCGGGCCCAGATCCTGTCGCTGCAGGCCCGGGCCGTGCTCCCCGGCGTGAGGGTCTCCAAGTCGCCGGATCCCCGCGCCCAGCAGAACGCCCGCCGCATCGCCCTCGCCACCCGTCGCACCCTGGAAGAGGCCGGCCACCCGGTGGAGGACCTGATGGACGTGGCGATCTTCACCTGGGAGACGCTGCGCCCCAAGGGCCGCGCCCGCCTCGAGAATCTCCGCACCAGCAGCTCGACCTGAGCGGGACGGTCAGGCCCGACTCCGCTCCGCGTCCTGCCGGACGCGGAGGACGTGGTGGTTTCGGCGCACCAGCGCCGTGAGCTGACGCACCGCCGGGCTGGCGGACTCGATGAGCGCGGGTGGCACCCGGTCGACCACCAGGCGCAGCGGTGCCGCGTCGTCCAGCGGCGGGGCCACCCGCACGCTCACCTCCCGCCCCTGCACGCGCAGGTGGATGCGGCGGGCCGACACCCGCGACAGCCGCGCACCCCCTGCGAGGGCAGCGCCCACCGGCAGCGGATGCACGAGCCGCGCCACACCGTCGTCCGTGAGGTCCAGCGCCATGCGGCGGGCCAGCTCGTGCTCCAGCGCCTGGTCGGGCACCAGCCACAGCAGCGAGCGGGCCCGGTCGAGGCGATCCTGGGGGGTGAGACCGAAGCCCCGCGCCGTAGAGGAGAGCAGGCCCTCCGCCTCCCAGGCCGCCATCGCCCGACCGGCCAGCTCCGCGACCGGCCGCCCGAAGCAACCCTCGAAGAGCTCGCTGGGGACCTCGTCGGCGTCCCGCAGGTGGTGGACGAGGAAGGTCCGCGCCTCGTCCTCCAGGCTCACCGGGTGGCCCTCGTACCGGGCCGGACCGGCGGCGTCGGGCCGATCCCCCGGGTCCCGCGTCTGGAGGGCAGCGACCCCGAAGATCTGCGAGCGGGCGGAGGGCCCCAGCCCGAGCAGGTTCATCGGTCGGCGCTGCTCGTTGACGAGCTGGCTGTAGCCGAAGGTCGACCGTCTCCGGGTCCGGTCCGGACGCGCCAGGGACATGCGGTGTCCGTGGCCCTCGGTCACCCGGTAGCCGTGGGCCTTCGCGAGCCGCGCGATGGCCGGCTCGGCCTGCTCCTGGAAGGGCTTCAGGTGGGCCCAGAAAGCCTCGTAGGACCCACCGAAGTGCCCCTCGACGTAGGAGAGGGTCGGGGTGACGAGGTAGGCGTCGATCCAGAGCGGCCGGAAGCGGCGCAGCACGGTGTCCATCTCCTCGAAGACCCGCTCCGGCGTGGTGCCGGCGAGGCCGAAGAGGAAGTCGCAGGACACCGCGTCCAGCCCCCGCTCCTCCAGCTCGGCGAAGCGCCTGGCCACGACCTCCACCCCCTGGGGTCCCCGGTCGTGGGCCTGGTTGACGCCGGCGTCCAGGGTCTGGATGCCGAAGGAGAAGCGCTGGAAGCCGTGGGCCTGGAGCACGTCGAGGCGAGCACCGCTCATCACGGCCGGATCGAACTCGAATTCCCGGCTGCTGCGCGGGTGCCAGCGCAGTCGCTCGTCGAGTGCCGTGAGCAGCTCCTCGAGCAGCGTCGCCGGCAGGGTCGAAGGCGTGCCACCGCCGAGGTAGAGCGTGTGGAACTCGAGGTGTCCTACCGCTGGTGCCAGGGTGTCCAGCGAGCCCTTCAGCCGCTCCAGCCAGGCCCGGAGCCAGGCCGGACTGGACGGCCGAAGGCGCTCGTAGTTGCAGAAGCGGCAGATGCTCTTGCAGAAGGGCACGTGCACGTAGACGTTGTTCTGGAGCGGCCGGGTTCCGACCGGCAGGGTGGCCGTCGCCCAGAGCCCGGCGACCTCCTCCTCGGTCCACGAGACCAGCGGACCTCGCAGGTAGGCGAGCCGGGAGGCGTCCGGGAGGCCGGACAGCTCCGCATAGCGGTCCTGGAGGCGACGACGGGCGGCGGCGTGGCGCGGGTCGATGGGGCGCGAGGACACGGGGCATCCTAGCGCACGCGATAGGACGCCTCCGTGCGCCGCCCTGTCCTGCTGATCAGCTCCCTGTTGCTCGGAGCCGGTGCGCTCTGGGACGCCAGCCGCCAGACGTGGCTCTGCGACGACGCCTTCATCTCGTTCCGCTACGCCCACCACCTCGTCGCCGGAGAGGGCCTGGTCTTCAATCCCGGGGAGCGGGTCGAGGGCTACACCAACTTCCTCTGGACGCTGCTGCTCGCCGCCGCCGAGGCCCTCGGGGTCGCTCCCGAAGCCAGCAGCGTGCTGCTCGGGCTGTTGGCCTTCACGGGGCTGCTGGTCCTGGTGGCCCGAACCTCCACCGCGATCGCCCGAGACCATGGCCGCGAGCTGCCCTGGGTCTCGGTGGCCCTGGCGGGCCTCGCCCTGCACCTCCACCACCGGCTCTTCGCCACCAGCGGGCTGGAGACCGGGCTGTTCACCCTGCTGGTGACCGCCACCGTGGTCGCCGCCGTGGAGGCGCGCGGCCCGCGGTCCTGGGGGGTGGTCGGCCTGCTCGGCAGTCTCGCCACCCTGACCCGGCCCGAAGGGGCGCTGGTCTATGGCCTCTCGAGCCTGGCGGCCCTGGCCGGAGCCCGACCACGCCGACGTCACCTGCTCGCCGCCTGGGCCCCCGGGGTCCTGCTGCTGCTCCCCTGGGCCGCCTGGAAGCTCGTCTACTACGGGGACCTGCTGCCCAACACCTTCTACGCCAAGGACGCGGGCGAGGCCCAGTGGGCCGAGGGGGCAGCCTACGTGGGCCTCTACCTGGGGACCTACCTCGCGCTGGTCCCGGCGCTGGCGGCGGCGGTGCTGGGTCCCCTCCTGGGGCGCTGGAGCGAGCCGGGCTGGGCCGGCCGACGCGCCGGCGTGCTGGTGGGAGGCCTCACCCTGGCCTGGCTCGTCCACGTCCTGCGGGTCGGGGGCGACTTCATGTTCGCCCGCTTCCTCCTGCCGATCACGCCCCTGCTGCTCCTGGCCCTCGAGCGCTGGCTCGGCCGGCTGAGAGAGGTCCCGGGCACCTCGCTGGGGCTCGCCCTGGCCTGCGGCCTGGGTCTGTCGGTGCCACCGGCGGGGCTGCTGGAGGACGACGGCATCGGCGGCGTGGTCGAGGAACGCAACTGGTACCCGGAGAGCTGGCGCGAGGAGGCGAGACGCCAGGGGGCCGTGCTCCGACGGGTCCTGGAGGGCAGCGACGCCCGGGTGGTGTTCTACGGGACCCAGGCGATGTTGATGTTCTACGGCGAGGTGCCCTACGCGCTGGAGGGCCACGTGGGGCTCACGGACCGCGAGATCGCCCGGAATCCCCCGCCGGCGGGCACGCGCATCGCCCACGGCAAGAAGGCCACCCTCGACTACCTGCGCTCCCGCGAGATCGACTTCGTGCTCGCCTACCGGCTCCAGCTTCCCGCGCCGGAGCTGACCCGCCTCGACCTCGGTGAGGGCGTGCGAGGTCGCCTGGTCACCTACCGGTCAGGTGTCGCGGAGCAGCTTCGGGCCAACGGGGCTCGCTTCGTGGACTTCGAGGCCTTCCTCGACCACTACCTCGCCGACATCGACCACATGCCCCGCGAAAAGGTGGAGCGGGAGTACGTGCAGTTCCGCGGCTACTACTTCGACCACAACGACGACCCGACCCGAGAGGCCAGCTTCGAGGCGCGTCTGGCGGACGAGGGCTGAGCCGACCTTGACAGGCCAAGACGGCCATCGGCATCCTGCACGCTCCCCCCAGGCACGATGTCCTTCACTCCTCCTCGGCGGCCAGGACCCCAGAGCCCGGAGCGTCTGCAGCGAGACCTCCTGCGGGCCGAGCAGCGCTTCCGGGCTCTGTTGGACGCCTCTCGGGACGGCCTGACGATCCTGCGTCGCGGCCTGGTGGTGCACGCCAACCCGGTGGTGCTGGAGCTGCTGGGCATCCAGCAGCCCTCGGAGCTGCTCGGCCGACCCCTGCTGGACCACGTCGAGCAGGCGGACCGGGGGCACGCCGCCGAGCGCCTCGACGCCGCCCTGCGGGGGCAGCCCAGCCCCAGGCTCCCGCCGATCGCCGTGCGCCTGCTGCGGGGCGACTTCGCCCACACCTGGGTGGAGTGGTCGGCGCAGGCCCTGGACGACGACGGCCACCCGACCGTGCTCGTCAGCCTGCGGGAGGCCGGCGTGAACCAGCGCCTCCAGCGGGCCCTGGCGGAGTCGGAGCGCCTGGCGAGCCTCGGCGCCCTCGCGGCGGGCGTCGCCCACGAGGTCACCAACCCCCTGTCCTACGCCCTGGTGAACCTGCAGTGGCTGGAGGAGGAGCTGACCGGCGAAGACCCCACCACCGCCTCCCGGCGGGCGCGGGTGGAGGAGGCCCTGGACGGCGTGCGGCGGGTCGGTCGCATCGTGGACGACCTCCGGACCTATGCCCAGGCCGAGTCCGCGCCGGCCGAGCGGGTGCTCCTGGCGCGGGCGATCGAAGCCGCTCTGGGCCTGGCCCTGCAGAGGATCCGCCACCACGTCCGGGTGGAGTGGGAGCGGGGCAGTCCGAACCTGGCCGCCCTGGCCCCCGAGGGGGCGCTGGTGCGGGTGCTGGTGGAGCTCCTGGTCCACGCCACCCGGGCCTTCGACAAGGAGGACCCGGAGCGCAACCTCGTGCTGCTGCGCACCGGTGAGACCACGGGTCAGCCCTGGGTGGAGGTCGAGTGTCGCGCCCACCTGCGTGCGACCTGCCCCGAGCCCGGCGGCCTGCTGGTCCGGGCGACCCGACTCCTCGGCGCCGAGCTCTCCTCCCGCACGCGCCCCGAGGGAGAGCACCTGGTGCGGCTGGTCCTGCCGGCGGCCCCGGTGCCGGTGTCGACCGCCGCGGACTCCCTCGGCCCCGGAGCGGGCACGGCTCGCATCCGAGTGCTGGTGGTCGACGACGAGCCCCTCATCTGTCGGGCCCTCTCCCTGGGGCTGAGCCGGGACTGCGACATCACCACCTTCACCTCCGGCCAGGCGGCCCTGGACCACCTGCAGGAGGGTCCGAGCTACGACGTGGTGTTGCTGGACGTGATGATGGAGCCTCCCGCGGGTCCCGAGCTGTGGACCTGGCTCGCCGAGAACCAGCCGACCTGGCGAGACCGGGTGCTCTTCATCACCGGCGGCGCCACGACCCAGACCGCCGCCGCGCTCCTGCGGGGCACCCAGGCCCGGGTCCTGACCAAGCCCATCGACCTGGGCAGCCTGCGCCGCCTGGTGCGCCAGGTGGGACGCCAGTCCAGGGCCCAGGCCCTGGTCTGATCAGCGCTCCCGCGGCGGGGGCACGAAGCGCAGCTCCTGCCGGGACCAGTGCTGGGCCTGCCGGCGACTCATCGCGCCGAGATCGGCCATGTTGGTCAGCACGGCGTCGACCTCGTAGCTGCCGCCACGGCCCGCCAGGTACCAGTCCTCGTAGAAGGTCCTCGGGGCGGGCAGGATGGCCGCCAGGAACGCCGCCTCGTGGGGCTGGATGCGCTCGGGTCGCTTGAGGAAGTAGCGGTCGGTGGCCGGCCCGATGCCCCAGACCTCGGGACCCCACTCGACCACGTTCAGGTAGAGCTCGAGCACCCGGGACTTGCCGAGGCGCCGGTCCAGCTCCACCGCGAGGAGCAGCTCCCGCAGCTTGCGCTCCAGGGTCTGGTCGGCGCTCAAGAAGAGGTTCTTGGCGAGCTGCTGGGTCAGGGTGCTGCCGCCCCGCACCACCTCGGCGGCCTCCAGGTCGGCCACCAGGGCCTCCCGGATCTGGGCCGCGTCGTAGCCACGATGGCGGCGGAAGGCGGCGTCCTCGGAGCTGAGGATGGCCTCGACGATCCAGGGAGAGACCTGCTGGAGCGGGACCCAGTCCGGTGTGCCCTCTCCCGTCGCCCGGACCAGGGCCCCGCCGGTGGCGTCCCGCACCCGGTAGGTGAAGGGACCGTACTGGAGCTGGTCGAGGTCCCGCACGGCGCCCTCGACGGCCAGGTCCACGAGGATCAGCTCCGCCGCCTCCAGGTGCCAGGCGCCGGCCCTCCGGAGCAGCGTGAAGGTGCCGCCCAGCTCCCCCTCGACCCGGGCCCGGTCGAGCTCCGGGACCAGGGGAGCGAACGCGTGCAAGACCTCGCTCGCCGGCCAGGGCGCGATCTCTCCGACGATCCAGCACTCCGACTGGCAGGAGATCTCCACGTCGATGGATGTCCACTCGACCTGCAGGGTGCCGCTGGCCTGCCGTCGCCGCCAGTCTCCCGAGGCGCCCAGGCTGAGTTGGTCAAGGGGCAGCGGGCGGGCGCTGAGGAGCGGATGGCGGAGGACGGCGTCCAGGGTCTCCAGCCTGACCTGGAAGGGCCCGGCGACGTCCAGCTCAGCCTCGACCACCACGGTCCCCCCCACCTCCTCCAGGGGAGAGGGTCGAGAGGCCCGGAGGGAGTAGATGTCCCCGTCCTGCCGGAGCTCTGTGTCGGGGCCACCGAGCACCAGCTCACCCCCGGTGCGGTGACCCGAGAGGCCTTCGGCCACCCGTCGGTCGCCGAAGGACACCGCCACCTCCTCCAGCAAGAGATCCAGGCCACCGCTGCCCACGGAGGCCGCAGCGCCGCCGTCCGGGGTCTGGCCCCCCAGGTCGACCCGGGCTCCCCGTACCAGGGGCCGCTGGGGCCAGGACCAGGGCAACCGGACCAGGTCGACCTCCAGGCCCGGTCGCGCGAGCCCCTGGATCTCGTAGCCACGGACCGTCCAGCCCGCCGCGGTCCAGGTGAAGCCCCGGTCGAGCAGGGCCGCCTGCGCGTGGCGCCCAGCGAGCCAGGGCAGCGCGGCCAGGACCAGCAGCAGCCCCGTGGCCAGGGCGAGGCTTCGCGGCCGGCGACTCGGTGACATCGGCACATCGTAGCGACCCGCGGTAGGGTCCGGGCCGAGGAGTAGCGATGGCCTTCGTCACCAGTGAGGTCGCCCGCCTGCGCCGGGTCGTCGTGCAGCGACCGGGGCCGCCCCTGGAGCGCATGGTCCCGCGTCACGTCCACCCCGACAGCTCCGACTACCTCCTCTTCGACGACCTGGTTCACGTCCCGGACGCTCGGGCCGAGCACGACCAGCTCGTCCGGGTCCTGAGCACCAGCGCCCAGGTCGGGTTCCTGGACCAGCTCCTGGAGGAGACCCTGGTGGTCCCCGACGTCCGCCGGGACGTCATCGACCAGGTGGTCCGCCTGGAGGGCCTGCCGGACTCCGTCGAGCGACAGCTCCGGGAGATGGGTCCCCGAGAGCTGGTCCGGGTCCTGATGGAGGGCGGTCCCCCCCGTCTCGCCTGGATGAACCCCCTGCCGAACCTGATCTTCACCCGCGACCTGCTGGCGGTGGTGGGGGACATCCTGGTGGTCGGCAACGCCCGCATGCCCGCGCGGCGCCGCGAGTCGATCCTCGCCTGGGCGCTGGTGGAGCACCACGCCTGGTTCGCCGGCTTCAAGACCAGCGACCACTGCCGCCGGGTGCGCTCCCAGGGGGGGTCCTTTCCGCTCACCATCGAGGGCGGGGACGTGCTGGTGATCAGCGACACCCTGGCGCTGATCGGGGCGTCGGAGCGCACCTCCTGGGCCAAGGTCATCGGCCTCGCCCGGGAGCTGATCGACAGTGGCTTCACCCGGGTGCTGGTGGTCGAGATGCCCAAGCAGCGCAGCTCGATGCACCTGGACACCGTCTTCACCCTGCTGGACTGGGACACCGCGCTCGTCTACCGGCCGCTGCTGGAGCAGGACTCGCCGGAGGAGGGCAACGTGATCCGACTCCGGGCCTCGGGATCGGACGTGGTCGTCGAGGACTGGGACGGCGACCTGCTCGATGCTCTGGCCGCGGAGGGCTACCCGGTGCAGCCGGTGTACTGCGGTGGGGGCGATCCCCTCCACGAGCGCCGGGAGCAGTGGACCGACGGCGCCAACTACTTCGCCCTGAGCCCCGGTGTGGCCGTGGGCTATGCCCGCAACCGCAAGACCCAGGAGGCCCTGGGCGCGGCAGGCTTTCGGGTGGTCTCGGCCGAGGTCTTCCTCCAGGAGCTGGAGCGGGACTTCGGGGGGGACTACGACGCCCTGGAGGAGAGCCGTCGCCGCTACGCCATCCACCTCACGGGCCCGGAGCTCTGCCGGGGCCGCGGCGGACCCCGGTGCCTCACGCTGCCGCTGCGGCGCGGCTGATCAGTAGCGACCCAGGCCGCAGGCCTTCGAGACCTCCTGGTTGAGCGGGAACAGCTCCGCCTCCAGCTTGCCCACGCCGTCCAGCTCCCGCTGGACCGCGGCCTCGGTGCTCACCTTGCGGTCGGCGATGGACTTGTAGTGATCGGGATCGGCGCCACAGCCACCCAGGTCCCGCAGACAGGCATCGAGCGCAGCCTGGGCGCTGGTGTAGCGATCCTCGGCGGGGCGCACCCGCTTCTCGTAGACCGAGGCGACCCGGCGTTTGTGGCGGTCCCGGGCCCGCTTTGCGGCGGTGCATGCCTCGCTGTCCGCGCCTTCGGTGGTCGATGTCGTGCGGTCCGACTCCCGCGCGAGGCGATCCGGGATGCCGCCTTCGTCGCGGGCCGCCGGCGGCTCTCCCGACTGGGCCGCCTGGCGCAGCGCATCGGTCATCGAGGAGCCGCCGGTCGTGGGCAGGACCTCGGGCTCCGGGGACCCACAGGCCAGCAGCACCAGGACCAGCATCGTCACACCCGGAGCCTACCCCGAGCGGGGTCTGTCACACCTTGTCAGTGTCTCCGTATGCACGAGCAGACCTCACCGATCATTGTGTAGATCGCGTGCGCAGACCCTTCGGAGACTCCGAATGCGCCCCACTCCCCTCCTCGTCCTCGTCGCCCTCACCGTCGCCTGCACGCCGGACGTCGAGCCGCCCGACGTCCCAGCGCCCGATCCCGAGGTCCTCGACCAGGACGAGGACGGCTGGCTGGACGACGAAGACTGCGACGACGCCCGCAGCGACGTGCACCCGGACGCCGAGGAGGTCGAGAACGGCCTGGACGACAACTGCGACGGGCACATCGACGAGGGCACCGACGCCTACGACGACGACGGCGACGGCTGTTGCGAGCGCGGTGGGGACAGCGACGACGCCGACGCCTCCATCAACCCCGACGCCACCGAGGTCCCCTACGACGGCATCGACCAGGACTGCGACG
>CAZCVP010000207.1:0-14633 GCA_964501915.1 uncultured Enterobacterales bacterium | reverse complement strand
TCGACTCCGACGGCGACGGCACGGCGGACTGCTACGACACCGAGGAGTGCGACGGGCTCGACAACGACGGTGACGGCGACGTCGACGAGGGCTTCGACAGCGACTCCGACGGCCTCGCCGACTGCTTCGACACCGAGGAGTGCGACGGCCTCGACAACGACGGCGACGGCGACGTCGACGAGGGCTTCGACTCCGACGGTGACGGCACAGCTGACTGCTTCGACACCGAGGAGTGCGACGGCGTCGACAACGACGGTGACGGCGACATCGACGAGGGCCTGGACTGCGACGAGTGCCCCGAGGAAGAGCCGGACGAGTGCTACACGGTCTGGCAGGCCCACGCGCTGGGCATCCTCGAGATCGAGTCGGGCAGCTCGGTCGGTGAGCTGGTGACGCTGACCAACACCGGCGACCACGACATCTGCATCGACGAGCAGATCCTCTACACCTCGCTCGACACGCAGACCTTCGTGGCCGACGAGGACGTGACGAGCACGCCGGTGACCATCCCGGCCGGCGGCTCGCTGGAGCTCTACTACGGGTCCTGGACGACGGACAACGGGTACTACAGCCCGTACCTGGGCGAGTACGCCTGGTGGTGTGTGGAGTCGACGCAGTACGCGGCAGCCGGGGCGACGTTCGACTACTACGGGGAGCTGGTTCCGGAGGACATCGCCTGGTTCCTGAACACCGCGACGGACGAGGACGGTGACGGGGTCGAGGACCACGTGGACTGGGCCGGCAGCTACGGGGTCCAGGCCAACTACAACGTGTGGGACTACCAGGCCTCCCACGCCGCGCTCACGGTCGGCAAGGTGGCCCAGGGCAGCTCGGGCAGCGTGCTGGTCTCCCTGACGGCCCGCAACTTCGGCTACGACGCGGGCGACGGCACGGTCACGGACACCATCCCGGCCGGCTGGACGGTCGACAGCTACGGCACGACGCCGGACAGCGAGACCACGAACGGCGACGGCAGGGTCACGGTGACGTGGTCGGTGTCCCTGTCGGGCATGACGAGCACGGCGGTCGATGAGGCGACGCTGGACTACCTGATGTCCCGCGACAGCGGCGAGGACGACGCGTACCTCGAGCTGGACGCGGCGTCGGTGGACTACCACGACGGCGACGACGACGAGACGAGCTGGTCGGCCCCGGCGGCGGTGTACGACCTGGACGTGGACGGTGACGGCGAGGTCGAGTGCGTCGAGGAGTGCGACGGTGTCGACAACGACGGCGACGGCGACATCGACGAGGGCTTCGACTCCGACGGCGACGGCACGGCGGACTGCTACGACACCGAGGAGTGCGACGGCCTCGACAATGACGGTGATGGCGACGTCGACGAGGGCTTCGACTCAGACGGTGACGGCACCGCGGACTGCTTCGACACGGAAGAGTGCGACGGCCTCGACAACGACGGCGACGGCGATGTCGACGAGGGTTTCGACTCCGATGGTGACGGCACCGCCGACTGCTACGACACCGAGGAGTGCGACGACCTGGACAACGACGGCGACGGTGACATCGACGAGGGGCTCGACTGCGACCTCGACTGCCCGATCACCCTCGACTTCGACACCGACGACGCCGGCGACGCCATCCTGGCCGGTCAGGACGTCTCCGACGCCTACCTCGACTACGGGGTGACCATCGACGTCTACCAGGCCGACGAGGTCACGCCGGGGCTGCCCATCGCCTTCGACTCGGACGACCCCACGGGTGGCGACGACGACCTGGGCACCCCCAACGAGGTCTACGGCGGACCGGGCGAAGGAGAGGGCGGCGACCCGAGCAACGACACCGAGCTGCACAACCTGCTGATCCTGGCCGAGCACCTCGACGACGACGACGGAGACGGTCTCATCGATGAGCCGGACGACGAAAACGACGGCGCGTTCTTCGTGTTCACCTTCGACGAGGAGAGCTGCGTGCACTCCCTGAAGGTGCTCGACATCCAGGTCCACCAGGGGCCGGTCGTGGTGACCTTCTACGACGCCGATGGCTACGAGCTCGACCAGCTCGAGGTCGAGGGCCACACCCACAACAACTACCTGGCCACCGTCGAACCTGGCATCTGTGGCGTGATCGAGATGACGGTCGACCTGCCCAAGGACGAGGCCATCGACGAGATCGTCTTCTGCCCCGGCGGCTCCGACGAGGTCTGCGACGGCGCCGACAACGACGGCGACGGCGAGATCGACGAGGGTCTGGACTGCGCGGAGGCGGAGTACTGCGTCGAGATCGCCGAGGTCGACAGCGCGGTCTATGGCGGTGGCTATGCCGCCTGGATGCCGGGGGTAGACCCCAACCTCGTGTTCGATGGCGCGCTGATCTGGCAGTCCTTCGAAGACGGCACGGCGACCATGGTCGGTGCGCTCGTCAGTGCCACCAACCCGGCCGCAGGGTTCGACATCGAAGTGACCTTCGACGGGTACACCGAGACGCCACCCTCGGGCAGCCCGACCCTCGAGCTGTACAGCAGCGCCTATGTCTCCGCCGGGGGAACCGTCGACCCCGACACCTGGGTCTACTACGAGGACTTCGCCGGCACGTTGATCGGCATCGGGGACTATGTCGGAGGTGAGGTGGACGTGGACATCACGGGCTCGGCCTTGCAGGTGGGCGACGGTGCCAGCGGGCGGAACATGGACTACGGCGCGTCAGGGTCGGTCGCCTTCACGGTCGTATCCACGCCCACCGGGCTGAGCTGGAGCGACTCATCGGGCGACTTCAACGTCGACTTCGAGGAGTGTCCATAGATGACCACGGCGGAAGTAGTGTACTGGTGCGCGAGGCAACTTCCGTCCCTGTTGGTCTGGGGTCGCCGCCGGCATGGCAGAGTCATTCCAAGCGCGACCCCGGGCCGACAGGGGCGGAAGGGGTCCGCGCAACCGTGCACTACTTGTGCCGGGGGCATCCAGCGGCGGTCAGTCTGGCGCGGCGTCCGTGATCACCGCGGCCCCGCCGTCGAGCGTGTCGGGCTCCTTGACCAGGGGAGCCCCATCGGGGCGGGTGCCCCGGAGCAGGTCGGCCGGGCCATAGCGACGCGCCAGCGATGCGATCTTGATCATCGTCTTCTTCACCGCCCCGGAGGCGAACCGGCTGGCGGGACCCGCGGGCAGGGATCCCCCCGGATCTGTCCAGGTGAAGTACTCCACCAGGGTGAGGTTCTCCGACAGCGGCATCAGCATCCAACCCGCCCAGGTCCAGTTGACCGGTTCGGCGTCTTCGAGCTCGCCCCGGAGCGGCGTGCCGCGCAGCAGTGAGGGGTTGGTCGCGTTCTCGGCGCAGGCCTCCCACATCTGCCCACCGGAGGCCTCGAAGACGTCGACTCCGGCCGTCTTCCTGATGATCCACCAGCGATCGGAGAAGGGACCCGGCAGGGTCATCTTCTGGAAGACGTGCCGTCCGTTCTCGAAGGGCTCTCCACGAAAGACCGTGGAGACGGTGACCGGGAGGGTGCCGGGGTAGGCCTCCTCGTCGTTGACGGCCATCCAGAGCTGCTCCACCGACAGGTCGATGATCGCCAGTCCCCAGGCCTTGGCGACCTCGTGACCGGGCTCCTCGAGCACACCGCTCTGTGGGCTGTCCTTGGGCACGGCCCGGTAGGCGGTGGCCGGAATCCTCGGCGCGGCACGGCAGGCGCGGTACTTGCGGTGGACGTTGACGGTGTTGAGGACCGGCTTGAGCTCGGCGTAGGTCACCCGGGTCGCCTTGGCGTCGATCTCGGGTGTCTTGGGCTCGGTGAGGGATTGACCTTCGGTGACGGGTTGCTCGCTCTCCGGACGCTCCCGCATCGGTGGGTCGCTCTCGCCGAAGCGATCGAACCACTCGGGGTGGGTCTCGTGGAGCAGGCTCGCGACCATGCCCACGAGGAAGACCACGACGATCCATCGGTTGGTGGGCTTCCTGGCACGCAGCGCCGGGAAGTCGGGGTCGTCGTGGCCCATAGATGACCCAGTGTACCCCGTTGGTGGTCGGCGCCTCGGCTTCTGTGGACCGGCTCGGCGATCCCGGCACGTTCCCAGAGGCGCCGGTCAGTCGTCCTCGTCCGGGATCTCCCACACGTCTCCCCAGAGGCTCTGACCGCCATCGATCGTGAAGGTCTGGCCGGTGATGAAGTCGGCCGTGGGACCCAGCAGGTAGATGACGAGGCTGGCGACCTCGTCGGGCCGGCCGAGGCGCTTCACCGGCGTGGCGCGGCGACCCATCTCGAGGACCTCTTCGCCGTACTGCACGGTGCCGGTGGACCGGACGATGCCGGGCGCGATGGCGTTGACACGGACACCGAAGGGAGCCCACTCGACGGCGATGGACTTGGTCAGGTTCTCCACGCCGGCCCGTGCGGCGCCGGTGTGGACCATGCCCGGAAAGCCCCGCGAGACCTGGGCCGTGATGTTCACGATGCGTCCACTCTTCTGGGGAAGCATCGCCTCGTTGGCCACGGTGTGGATGAAGGTCCAGGTTCCCAGGAGGTTGTTCCTCACCACGGCCGCGAAGCCCCTCGGCGAGATGAGCTGCGCCGGAGCGGGGAACTGACCGCCCGCGTTGTTGACCAGCCCGTCGATGCGGCCGAAGCGCTCGAGCACGCCATCGACGAAGGCCTGGACGGCCTCCGCGTCCCGGATGTCGCAGGTCGCCTGGTGGACGTGGACCCCCTTGTCCCGAAGACCTCGGGCTGCCCGCTCCAGCTTCTCCGCCGTGCGGCCGCAGATGGCCACACGCGCACCGAGGGCCCCGGCCTGCTCGGCGATGGACAGGCCGATGCCCGAGCCCCCTCCGGTCACGATGAGGACCTGGTCCTGCAACAGATCGTCCCGGTAGATGCCCGCCATGTGCTCCTCCAAGGCGGGACCTGTAGCGCCCGGAGCGCTATGCTGCGAGCCGACCTGACCTGGGAGACCCGTGTCCTGGTGCCTGTGGGCCGTGTCAGCGGCGGTGGCCGGTGGCTGGGAGTTCCAGGCGCTGCCCGCGGAGGCGCTCTTCGCCACACCGGTGGCCGACACGCGGTCGCCCCTGTCCGAGGTGGTGCTGCGCTTCGACCCGGAGTCCACGCCGGGTCTCGGCCCGGGACAGGCCATCGACGCGACCCTCGCCGCGGAGCTGAGGCTGCTGGAGGCTCGCCAGCCGGGCTGGGCGCTCCAGGTCTCTCTCGCCGCGTCGGCTCACATGGGCTTCGAGGCCGACGCCGAGCTCACCTTCGGCCTGCGCACCTTCGATGGCTGGTTCGCGCTCCCCGTGGACTTGCTGTGGGGACCGTGGTCGGCCCGCTTCGGCTGGGTCCACGTCTCGGCCCACTACGCCGACGGCATCCGCAACGCCGACGTGCTGCCCGAGGAGCGAGGCTCCTACAGTCGGGAGGCCCTGGTGGCCTTGGTGTCCCGCACGATCGGGGTCGGCCGCGTCTACGGCGGCGGTCACTACAACATCCACGCGGTCCACGAGGAGGCCCCCTGGATGCTGCAGCTCGGCACGGAGGTGGAGGGGCCCGGCAGGGCAGCACCCTACGGTGCCGTCGACCTCAAGTTCCACCAGGAGCACGCCTGGGCCGGAACCCTGGCCGGTCAGGTCGGGCTGCGCTGCACGGGGGACGCCGGTCGCTTCCGTCTTGCAGCGGTCGTCTACGCAGGCAAGGACGACACCGGCAAGTACCTGGGCCGCGACGAGCGCTACCTGGGCCTGTTGCTCGGCTTCGACACCACGGGACTGCTCCGCTCGCGCTGATCGGGCGGTCCCCTACTCGGGCTCCTCAGCGTCGCCCGGTCTCCCTTCGAGTGCCCGCTCGGCCTCGTCCGCGGCGTCCTGGGTCTTGGTGGTGCCGATGGGCGCCGTGGCCGCGTCCAGGAGCTTCTGGCGCGCGGAGCGCCAGGAGTACTCGGCGCTGCAGTCGATCATGCTGGTGAAGATGAGCTGGACGTCCACGCCCCACCAGACGGTCTGGTCGAAGCCGGCCGTGCCCTTGTTCCCGGGTCCGTACATCTCCGTGAAGACGTCGCGCAGCGTGCTGCAGTGGATCAGGTCCTCGCTGGAGAGGGTCACGCTGAAGAGCCGGTCGTCCTGGAAGCGGTAGACGATCTTCTCCACCGTTGCGGCGCCGACGAGGAGGTACTCGCCCTTCTTCGCCCAGGCTCGGGTCCCCTCCTCGGGGACGTCCCACTTCTTCCGGCGTTGGAGGTTCTTGAAGTCGCTTCGCGGGCGCCCCATCGTGGCGTCCCGGAAGCCGTTGTCCTTGCTGAGCCGCTCGCTCAGGGGCATCAGGTCTTCGGCGACGGGCTCCGCGGCCTCGGGCTGGTCCGGGGCGGTTGGCTTGGAGATGGTGCCCTCGGTGGGCGCGTCTTCTCCACAGCCGACGAGGAGGAGGAAGGAGAGTGTCCAGGTCCACATGGGGGGGATTCTACTGGGACTTCGCCTGGCAGCGCCGGAAGCGGCTGGAGCACTTGATGACCACCGCGGCGCCCGGCTCGATCTGGACCTGGCCGGCCTGGATGGGGTCGCTGTCGATGAAGGTGGCCTCGATCCGGTACGAGCCGGCGGGCACGCTCCCCGAAGCTCGGCGGCGGCTCCCGCTGGCGCTGACCAGCTCCACCTTCAGGGCGTCACCCTGGGTGCTGACGATGCCACCCTTCGACGTGGAAGAGGGGGTGCGGGTTGCCGGGGCCGTCTCGGCGGGCGTCGGCTTCGGTCCGGGCTCGACCTCGGCCTTGGGGTCGGGCTTGGGTTCGGTCGCCTTGGGCTCGGACTTCTCCGGTGGGGTGCTCGTGGCCGCGGAAGAGGTCGTTGTCGCGCTGGTCGGCTTCGGTCCGGGTTCCTCGGCGGGGGCCGGGGCACCGCCCCCCGCAGTCGCGGCCAGCTCAGGGGCCGGGGGCTTCGCCTCCGCGGTCGCCTCCACCGCGGTCGCCTCGGCCGGGCCACTTGGCTTCGCCTCCGGCGCGGTCAAGGCGGTGGTCAGCGGCGCGGTCTGCCGAGGCGGCCGGACCCTGTTCGGTGCCGTCAGGGACCACCACACCCCGACCCCCAGCACGAGGACGCCGACCACCAGCGCCCCCGAGAAGAGCCACCAGGGTCGCCGGCTCTCCGGGGGCAGGGCCTCGACGGGCGCGAGGTCCAGCTCGGTGCGGCCGACGCCCTGCGGGGCGTAGAAGTCCTGGGTGGGGGGCATCCACTTGGACATCGGCGTGGCGCCGCTGGTGGCCGTCTCGTCTTCGTCCTCGGTGTGGGGATCGAGGGCCAGCTCTTCGAGCTTGTCCGCAGCAGATCGGTTGGAGCCGCTGCCGAGGACCATGGTGGGGGAGTTGGGATCGTCCTGGTTTGGCGAGCGCCGGGCCTCGACGAGGGGGCCGACAGTGACCTCGGCCCAGTCCCGGAGGAACTGACCGCCGAGCTTCATGCGCAGCGCCCCGCAGGTCCGCTCGACATCTCGGGCCAGCGGGCGATCCTCGGGCTCATAGGCGAGCATCGACTCGGCGAAGACCACCAGCTCTTCGCTCACGCCCTGGGTGATCTCCCAGAGCTGGTCGAGGTTCTCCCGGAGGCGGTTCAGGTGCCGGGCCTCCTTGGACGAGGTCTTGCCATAGGGCTTGCCCGTCAGGAGCTCCCAGAGCACCACCCCCAGGGCGTAGACGTCGCCGGCGGCGGTGTCGATGAAGTCGAGCCGCTCGGGGGACATGTAGCCGGTGGACCCGTAGCGGAGCTGCTGGGTCTCGGCCTCGCGGCTGCCAAAGTCCGCCCTCGCGACGCCGAAGTCGAGGATCTTCACCTCGCCGGCGCTGGTCACGAAGACGTTGGAGGGCTTGATGTCCCGGTGCAGCAGCCGCAGGGGGCCGCCCTCGGGGCCGGTGGTGTTGTAGGCGACGTGCAGGGCCCCGGCGATCTCACCCACGATCTCCAGGGCCGGTCCCAGGGGGACGGGACCCGCGCTGGCGAGGTCCTTGAGATCGACCCCCTCCACGTACTCCATGACCACGGCCCAGCGCTCACCCAGACGAACGAGACCGTCGACCTGGAGGATCGCGCGGTGCCTCAGCAGGCCGAGCATGCGGGCCTCGTCCCGAAGGCGCTGGGCGACCTCTGGCTTCTGCGACATCTCCGGGTTGAGGACCTTCAGCGCGACGGTCTTGGAGAATCCACTCTCGCCGAGCTTTTCCGCCCGGTAGACGGTCCCAAAAGCCCCTCGCCCCAGGGCACCGAGGATGCGGTACTGGCCGGTCTCGCTGGTCACACCGTCACCATTGTATGGTGACGACCGCTCCAATCCCCAGACCCAGGGCTGCGATTCCGACGCCGCCGGAGGCAACGACGGCCCCGTTGGTGAAGCCGCGGAGGGTCTCGAGGTCCTCGTAGGGCGTGCTGGGGTCGTCGTAGACCCTGCGGAGGCCGTAGGCGGCCGCGTACAGGGCTCCCGCACCCAGGGCCGCTCCACCGGCGGCGAGGGCCAGCGGCTTGGTCCGACCTGGCGTGATCTGGGGCTGACGACGAGCCACCCGGATGTTGTTGGCGCGGTCCGAGCGTCGGTTGGGCTCCTCCGTGCGATCGAGCGGGATCGCCGTGTCGACCTCGTCCTCCTCCTCCAGACCCAGGGCGAACCAGGAGGGGTTCGGGTCGTGCGGGGCCAGGAAACCGGTCCACATCACACCGCCGTCGGGACCGAGGATCTGGACGATCACGGGTCGCGCCGTCGGCCGGGCGGTACCGCGGGCTCCGTCGATGAACAGGAGCATGTCCGTCGGAGGTGGCAGCGCCACGCGCTTGGCCTCGTAGGGTTCCGACGCCTCGACGTAGAGCTCGGCCAGCGGGTTCCCGGGAGGCGCCAGCGAGCTCGGCAGCAGGTAGCGGGGCTGGGCGGCCAGCGAGGAGCGGAAGGCAGCGACTGTGGCTCCGTCGTCGGCGGCCAGGAAGGCCTCCATGGCTACCAGACGGTGGAAGGCTGCGGCGTCGAACGGGGTGAGCGGCTCGCCCAGGCACTCGAGTGTGTGCTCGGCCTGGGCCCGGATGGCGATGAAGCCCTCCTCGTCCATGTCCAGGTAGGCGGTCTCGGCGGAGGTCAGCGCGTTGGCCAGCTCGTGGGTCCGGGTGGGGCCATCGCAGTCCGCGGCGAGGGCGGCGGAGAGCAGCAGCGCGAACAGCGTCACAGGCCCTCCCCGACGAGCAGCCAGACTCCAGCCCCGAGAGAGCCCAGCAGGATGTCGTCGTAGCCGTCTCCGTTGCCGTCGCGGCCGCCGGCGACGGACCACCCGGTGAAGCCCTCGTCGCCGACGATGAAGACGTCGGCCTCCGACCCGAGGGTCCCGCTGCCGGTCAGGGGGCCGTAGAGCAGGTAGGCGGCGCCGTTGTTGGAGCCACCCGAGGGCTCGTAGGAGGCTGCGGCCACCACGAGGTCGCCGGCACCGTCTCCGTCGATGTCTCCGGCCTCGTCGAACGCATTGCCTGCGCCGTCCTGCGCCGCCTCGCCTGTCAGGATGAAGTCCGCGGAGGCCAGGTCGCCGTCCGCGGTGACGGGACCCCGGAGCACGTAGATGGCGCCGGCGTCGGTGTCGTAGGTATCGCTCGACGAGCTGCCCACGCCGATGTCGTCGTAGCCATCTCCATCGATGTCGCCGACGTGATCGACCGCGGAGCCTGCGTAGTCGCTGGTGGCCTCTCCGAGCAGCTTGGCGGTGGCGTCGGCGAGATCGAGGTCGCCGCTGACGGGACCGAGCCAGACATAGGCGGCCCCCGCGTTCTGTGCGTTGGTGTCGTCCCGAGGAGCGCCGATGAGGAGGTCGGCGAAGCCGTCTTGGTTGGTGTCTCCAGCCGAGGAGATGTCCGTGCCGGACTCGTCGCCCGGGGACTCCCCGACGATGCGGGCGCCGAAGGAGGCGTTGAGCAGGAGGTCGCCGGACACGGGGCCGTGGACCAGCCAGGTCATGCCCTCGCTCTCCGAGTCGTCTCGAGGACCGGCGACCAGCAGGTCCTCGAAGCCGTCGTCGTTGACGTCCTCGGCGACGGCCACCTGGTTCCCGGCCTGTCCCTCGCGCTCGTCCCCGTAGAGCGCGATGGCTGCGCCGAGATCCATGTCTCCGCCCGGGTTGCCCACCACCAGCCAGGCCACGCCGGCGTCGGTCTCGTAGGTGCTGTTCTCGGGTGACCCCACCAGGAAACCCGGCGTACCGGTTCCGTCTGCGTCGCCGATGGCGCCGAGGCTGGTGCCCGCCAGCTCGTTCGAGCTGGCGCCCCACAGCTCGATGCCCACGCTGCCCAGGTCCGTGCTCGTGGTCACGGGGCCGAAGACCAGGTAGACCGACCCCGACTTGGAGCCGTTGGAGCTCCGGTTCGGTGCACCCACCAGCATCTCGTCGGTGCCGTCACCGTCCAGGTCGGGAGCCCAGGTGACCACCTCTCCCGCCTTGTCGGAGCTGGAGACCTCGGAGAGCGCCGCCAGGGTGTCGGCGGTGGTCAGGCTTCCGCTGAGTCCACACCCGTTGGACGTGTCGTCGCAGTCGTTGTCGATGCCGTCGGAACAGACCTCGGTCTGGCTGGGATTGGCCGATGGGTCGGCGTCCTCGCAGTCGTCGCCGCCCCAGTCTTCCGACTGGTGCCCGTCGGCGTCGGCGTCGTAGTCGTCATCGCCGGCACAGTCCTGGTCGGTCCCGTCGTACCAGATCTCCTGGGCGTCGGGGTGGACGTCGGCGTTGCCGTCGTCGCAGTCGGTGCTCGTGTCGGTGAACCCGTCGGGCACCTCGCAGGCGTCGGTGGTGAACGAGGTGCCGCCGTAGCCGTCGTTGTCCCCGTCCTGGTACCAGGTCGACAGGTCGATGGTGCTCGAGTCGTCGTCGTCGGCGACACCGTTGCAGTTCTCGTCGGTGTCCTCGGGGTCGCAGACCTCCGACACACCGGGGTTGATGTCGAAGTCGCCGTCGTCGCAGTCGGTGTCGTTGTCGACCGGGTACTCCGAGGTCGCGTCGCAGAGATCGACGCCCACCTCGTCGACGTCGCCATAGCCGTCTCCGTCGCGGTCGGGGTACCAGGTGGTGAGGGTCGACGCGGCCACGCCGGGGTCGTCGTCGTCGGCGAGGTCGTTGCAGTCCTCGTCGAGGTCGTCGGTGTCGCACTCCTCGGGTGCCCCTGGGTTGCGGTGTGCGTCGGTGTCGTCGCAGTCACCGGAGGTGGTCGACCAGCTCGGGTCGGCGTCGCAGCGGATCTGGCTCACGCTGGAGTTGCCGTAGCCGTCGCCGTCGAGATCCTCGTAGTAGGTGATCTGTGACTCCGGATCGACGTTGGGGTCGTCGTCGTCGGCGCCGTTGACGCAGTCCTCGTCGGTGTCGTCGAGGTCGCACACCTCGACCGCGTCGGGGTTCACGTCGTCGCGGGTGTCGTCGCAGTCGAGGTCGTTGCCGACATAGTCGGTGGGCGCCTCGCAGCCCGTGGTACTGGAGCCCGGATCGCCGTAGAGGTCCCCGTCGTCGTCGAGGTACCACGTCGAGGCGTCGACGCTCTCGGGGTCGAGGGGGTTGCCGTCGCAGTCCTGGTCGACCAGATCGCAGAACTCGGTGGCATCCGGGTAGATGTTGGGGTTGGTGTCGTCGCAGTCGTCGCCGACCTCGACGTAGCCGGTGGGGGCGTCGCAGCCCTGGATGGTGTCTTCGGGGTCGCCGTGGCCGTCCTCGTCGAAGTCCCGGTAGAAGGTGATCGGGATGGGGTTGTCATCGACGAGGTTGTTGCAGTTGTCGTCGATGTCGTTGCAGAGCTCGTGCTGGCCGGGGTTGCGGTCCGCGTCCTCGTCGTCGCAGTCGCCGTCGGCCTCGACGTAGCCGTCCGGGGCTTCGCAGTCCTCGTAGGGCTTCTCCGTGTCGCCGTAGCCGTCTTCGTCGATGTCCCGATACCAGGTGACCGTGGTGACGTCCGGGTCGGTGTCGTCGCAGTCCCGCGGCCACTTGACGCCGTCCTCGTCCATGTCGAGGCGTTCCGCGGCGTGCTCGTCCGTGATGTAGGCACAGCCGGCACCCTGGAGCAGCAGCAGGAGCATCCCGGTGGTCATCGTCGCTGCCTGCTCAGAGTCCAGTGCCGACGAGGATCAGTGCCCCGCCGGCGTCGGTGCCGTCCGTGTCGGACCCGGGGACACCGGTGAACAGGTCGTCGTAGGCATCGCCGTTGGAGTCTCCGAGGGCGATGGACTTGCCGAGGGCGCCGTCGCCGGAGCCGAGCAGGTAGGCATCGGCGCTCGAGAGGGACGTGGACCCCGAGAAGGGCCCGTAGACCAGGTAGGCGATGCCGGCCGAGGTGCCGCCGGCGTCGTTGTCCGGGGCGCCGATGGCGAGATCGTCCACGCCGTCGGCGTCCAGGTCTCCCGCGGCGACGGAGGTGCCCGCGGCGTCGGAGGTCGACTCGCCGGAGAGGATGGCGTCGGCCTCACCGAGATCGAGGGTCCCGGTGGTGGGTGCCAGCAGGACATAGACCCGGCCGGCGTCGGCGTAGTCGGCATCGGCCTCCGGGGCGCCGATCGCGACGTCGGGTGTGCCGTCGCCATCGAGATCGCCGGCGGCGATCGCCGAGCCGGCGTGGTCGCCTGCGTCGGCGCCGACGATCTTCACGGTGGCGCTGGACCCGAGGGAGGACTCGCCGGTCACCGTGCCCAGGATGAGCCAGGCGGCGCCCGCGTCGGTGCCGCCACCGTCCTCTCCCGGACCGCCGACCCAGTAGTCGTCGTAGCCGTCCCCATCGACGTCTCCAGCAGGAGCGAGCGCGGCGCCGGCTTCGTCCTCGGAGGAGCCGCCGGTCAGGTGGGCCGAGGCCTCGTCGTCGAGGGTCCCCGTGGAGGGGGGGCCGTGGAGCAACCAGACGGCCCCGGTGGTCCCGCCGCCGGCGAGCCCTGGGCTCCCGACCGCCAGGTCGTCGTAGCCGTCGCCGTTGACGTCGCCCAGACCCGCGAGGCTGCTGCCGGCGTTCTCGTAGAAGTCGGGACCGTCCAGGCGCTCGTCGGCGGACTCGAGGTCCGTGTCGGCGCCGACCGGTCCGTACTGGATGAACACGCTGCCGGAGCGGTACTCGCCCTCGTCGGCGTTGGGGGCGCCGATGGCGACGTCGTCCCAGCCGTCGTCGTCGAGATCGCCCGCGTTGGTGACCGCGAGGCCCGCCTCGTCGCTGGAGTTGTGCCCGACGAACTTGATGACGGTCGTGTCGCCGAGGGACAGGGTGCCCGTCACGGGCCCGTAGACCAGGTGAGCGGCGCCTGCGCTGCCACCGCCTTCGTCGTCCGCGGGGGCTCCGATCAGCAGGTCGAGGATGCCGTCGCCGTCGATGTCGCCGGCGTAGGCCACGGTCGTACCGGCCTGGTCTCCACTGGACTCGCCGTTGAGCACGGCGACCGCGTCGGTCTCGCTCAGGGCTCCGGCGAGGGCGCAGGTGTTCGACGTGCCGTCACAGTCGTTGTCGACGCCGTCTTCGCAGACCTCCGAGGCCGCGGGGTTGACCGCACCGTCCGAGTCGTCGCAGTCCGAGCCATCGGACTCGTGGTTCGACGGCTGCTCGCAGGCGGTGCGGCTGCTGCCGCTGTCGCCGTAGCCGTCGCCGTCCACGTCGGCGTACCAGGTCGAGGCGTCGGTCGCGTCGTCCTCGTCGATCGTGCCGTCGCAGTTGTTGTCGACCGCGTCGCAGACCTCCTCGCCGTCGGGAGAGACGGTGCCGTCCGAGTCGTCGCAGTCGTCGCTGTCGGCCACGTAGCCGGTGGGCTGGTAGCAGGTGACCTGGCTGCTCGTAGCCAGCCCGAAGCCGTCGGAGTCGGCGTCTTCGTACCAGGTGGTGGCATCGGCGGCCGAGTCCTCGTCGACCTCGTCGTCGCAGTCGTTGTCGCCCCCGTCGCAGTACTCCGTCGCGCCGAGGAAGGCGGTGGCGTCGTCGTCGTCGCAGTCGGTGTCGGTCGCGACATAGCCCGAGGGCTGGTCACAGGCGGGTACGCTGTCGGTCGCGTCGCCGTCGCCGTCTTCGTCGGCGTCCCGGTACCAGGTCTCCGGGTCCAGGGCCGTGTCCTCGTCGGTCTCCCCGTCGCACTTGTTGTAGGCGTCGGCGCAGACCAAGGTGGGGGTGGGGTAGGGGGTGGGATCGTTGTCGTCGCAGTCCGTGGCGTCCTCGGAGTAGCCGCTGGGCACCGAGCAGGCCTCGGTGGTGCTCGAGGCGTCGCCGTAGCCATCGTTGTCGGCGTCCCGGTACCAGGTCTCCGGGTCCAGGGAGCCCGTCTCGTCGGTGTCCCCGTCGCAGTCGTCGTCCTCGCCGTTGCAGTACTCATCGGCGCCGGGCCGCACGTCGGCGTCGATGTCGTTGCAGTCGTCGGCGTTGTCGGTCCAGCCGTCGGGGACGTCGCAGGCCTCGGTCGTGTAGGCGGCGGAGCCGTAGCCGTCGTCGTCGTAGTCGATGTACCAGGTGGCGGCGTCGACGGCGTCGGTCTCGTCGACCTCGCCGTCGCAGTCGTCGTCGTCACCGTCGCAGACCTCGTCGGCTCCTGGCCAGGCGTCGGCGTCGAGGTCGTCGCAGTCGTCGGCGTTGTCGACGTAGTTCTCGGGCCGGGCGCAGGTCTCCACGTAGTAGTCGGGGGAGCCGTAGCCGTCCTGGTCGGAGTCGTTGTACCAGGTCGAGCCCTCACCCACGGCGGCTTAGTCGGCCCC
>CAZCVP010000206.1:0-14916 GCA_964501915.1 uncultured Enterobacterales bacterium | reverse complement strand
GGCTCCTAATCCCCCTTTATATTTAAATTAGTACCCCCCCACCGGTAATGGCCCAGTCCTCGCCCGTGGCCACGGCGATCGCGGAGCGGGACAGCGGGCCGCTCCAGACCAGGCGGGCTCGGGTCTGGTCCGGGTCGAGGGGCTCGCTGGCCACCAGCACACCATCGACGTAGAGCTCGATCGCCTCCACGTCCGCAGAGGGTCTGGCCTGAAGCTCGACCTCCAGCCGGCGCACGGGACCGTACACGGTGAGCTCGGTGCCGTTGTCGACCAGGCCCAACAGGGGGCCGGTCGTCGCGGTAGAGGCGCCGATCATCAGACCCCGCTCGCAGGCCGCGCGGGAGGGCAGCCAGGTGGTGTCGGCCGGGGTCCAGGTCAGGGGACCCACGAGCCCAAGGGGCATGCCGTGGGAGAGCAGGTCGAGCAGCACGGGGAGATCATCGAGGTCCCGGAGGCGCAGCAGGTCCGGTCGCGGGTCCCAGGTCCAGGGCTCGCCGGCCGCGGCCACCCAGTCCGTGTCGACCATCGTGATCCGGGAGCCGGATCCACCCGCCGCCAGCGCGAGCAGGTCCTGTGGGGCCCGCCCACCCCAGTCCGGAGCCCCGTGGCCGGCCCGCTTGGCACTGGGGGACCACGACCAGGACCAGACGCTGCCCGCGGTGTCGGTCTCGGCCACCGAGCCACCGACCGCCCGCAGCTCCCCCAGGACCCAGTCCAGCACGACCGGCAGGCCGACCTCGTCGGGGGGGGTCTGCACGACATAGGTCCGCCCCGTGGCGGCCGCCTCCCGCAGATCCATCGAAGCCGGGGTCCGGTCGCGCCAGGAGGGCCAGGGCTGGCGGCCGATCTCCAGCAGCACGTGATCGGAGTCGTCGATGTGGCGTCGCAACACCAGGTCGAGGTCCACCGTGTCCTCGATCTCCACCGATCGCGACCACCGCTCGTGGGTCGGTCCCGCGTCGACAGCGATCGTGTGGGTGCCCGGTCCGATGGGCACCGTGCCACCCCCTGGTGGCAGCGGGAAGGAGCCCCCCTCCCAACGAACGAGCGCCGGCAGGTCCACGTCGCCCTCGTCGACCAGGCGGAGCCGGAAGAAACCAGGGGCTCCCGGTGACAGCTCGAGCTCGCTGCCCGGAGCCGTCAGCGGGCCCGCCTCGTGCCCGGCGGCTCGACACGAGAGCTCGGCGCCGGCTGGCACGACGCTCTCGAAGTCCGCGGCCAGCCGACCGACCAGCTCCCCGTCCTGGAAGACCTCGACGCCATCGCCCGCACAGCTCCCGCTGGCACTCACCCCCTCCGGCCACTGGAGCGTGTGGGCCTGCTCCTCGGGGGCCGCGATCAGCCCGGTCAGGTCCTCGAGGAGCACGGCGCCGCCGAGGTCCTCGGCCAGCCTGCCGTCGCTGCCGATGCGGAAGCCGTCCAGGTAGTAGCCGGGCCCGACCCAGTCGGCGCCCTCGGCAGCCAGGACCCACAGCGCGTCGGCGCCCTCCAGCTCGACCACGTCGCTGTCGATCGGGAGGCGCCAGGTGAATTCCACCAGGCCCTCGGACCCCTCACCGACACCGGGAAAGGGCACGCCGGGCCCTCGAAGGGTGACCCAGGCCGAGGCCTCGTCCACGCCGAGGTCGAAGTCCTCCACGTCCAGGAAGCCTCCCCGGACCAGCGGGAAGGCCTCCAGGAGACGATCCCGCCAGCCCCTGGGCGTGACGTCGACCAGCGAACCCCCACCCAGACCGGGCCGGGTCAGCGACTCCCAGGGGTTGCGCACCACGACCTGGAGCCGGCTGTTCTGGAGCAGGACATCGCCCTTGCGGCCCTCACCCGTGCCCGGCGCCTCGTCGTTGCAGGCGATGCGGCGAGCCCGGAGCTCCCCCTCTTCGAGCCACCTCGGGTCGCAGGCCTCCGGGTCCAGCAGGTCCAGGGAGCCCACTCCCTGGAGACAGCCAGCGAGGAGGAGGAGGATCAGTCCCGGCCCACGTAGGAGATGGAGGTGGGCGTGAGGCGGACCTTCTTGGACCAGGTGCCGACCCCCTTGTCCCCGGTGGGGCTCTCGGTGCTGGGGTCCCAGGTCGTGTAGTAGAGCTCGCGGGTCTCGCCAGGTGCGACCGGGATCTTGAACTCCTCCTCGACGGGCAGGTTGCCCGGGAGCCGCGGAGCGACCACCGGCCAGCGCCTGGTCATCATCACGTCGCCGTTGGTGTTGATGAAGCGCATCTCCAGCTCGAGGCTCTCGAGGGTCCTCCGGCCGTTGTTGGTGACCGGTGCCGAGATCGCGTAGCCGTCGAGCGGGCCTTCAGGGTTCTCCGCCAGGTTGACGGGCGTGATCGTGACCTCCCCGATGGCCAGGTAGTCGACGTAGTCGAGCACGGCGATGCGCTTGCGCACGTCCTGCTTGCGCTTCTTCTTGCCCCGGGGGTACTCCTCCAGGTAGCGGTTCAGCGACTCGATGGTGTTCTCGTCGGTGGCCCAGGCGTAGAGGAACTGCTCCCGGTCCGTGAGGGCCTGCGCCTTCAGCGGCGAGTCCGGGAACCTCTCGATGAAGGCATCGAAGGCCTCCAGGGTCTTCTCCGCCCGAGCGGCCTCCAGGTAGAGCTCCTGGAGACGCATGCGGGCCGGGTAGGCCTGCGAGTCGTTGGGCTTGGCGGTCAGGAAGGTCTCGTAGGCCTCGATGGTGTCGATCTTCTGGGCTTCGTAGTAGCTGGGACCACAGGCGGGCATCAGAGACAGGAAGAGGAACTGGAGCATCGGAACCTCCCGGGGGAGAGCCCCTTAGCTGGTGCCGCCGCTGTCGTCTCCGCCCGTTCCGGTGTCGGTCACGCAGCCGGTCCCGTCGAGGTCGTCCTGGTCCTGGAGGTCGGCGAGCTGGATGTCGCACTCGTCCTGCAGCTCGTCGTCGGCGTCCTCGTAGGCGGTGCGCAGAGCGTCGCAGTCGTAGGCGGGATCATCGGCGTGGCACTCGCAGACGTAGTCCACGTAGTCGTCACAGGAGCTGGACTCGCCACACCCGAGGGCGAGGGCCGTCAGCGTGATCGCGAAGGCGCCGATCCAGGCACCGGAGGGGGTTCGCATGGCATCTCCTTGTCTCTGGAGCCGCGATAGGGACGGCCCGACCCCGGGAGTGTATTCGAGGCCATGACCCGACGTTTCGCAGACCAGGTGGTGATGGTGACCGGCGCCACGTCGGGGATCGGCCGGGCCTGCGCCCTCGCCTTCGCCGCCGACGGGGCCACGGTGGTCGGCACCGGACGCGATCAGGAGAGACTCCACGCGCTCTCCGAGCACATCGACCTCGCCCTGACCCTGGACGTCACCCAGGCCGAAGAGGTGGGCATCGCCTGCCAGGCTGTGCTCGACCGGCACGGCCGGGTGGACGTGCTGGTCAACAACGCCGGCATCGGCCTCTTCGAGGGCTGGGAGGACACAGGCGTCGCGGACATCGAGCGGGTGATGGACGTGAACCTCTTCGGCGTGGTCCGGGTCACCCGGGAGCTGCTGCCGGGCATGATCGAGCGCGGCGCCGGCGCCGTGGTGAACATCGCCAGCGTGGCCGGCAAGCGCGGCTACGCCAACCACACCGCCTACTGCGCCTCCAAGCACGCGCTGATCGGCTGGGGCGAGGCCCTGCGGTGCGACCTGGCCGGGAGCGGCGTCGACGTGGTGGTGGTGTGCCCGCCGGCCGTGCGCACACCGTTCTTCGAGAACGCCGGCTACCTGACCTTCGACGAGGACCACCCCCACCTGGAGCCGATGACCGCCGAGCAGGTGGCCGCGGAGACCCTCGACGCGACCGCGAGCCGGCGCCGCCAGGCCATCCTCTCGCGGCGAGCCCGGGTGCTCTATGGCCTCAGCGTGCTGGCACCGAGCGCCCTGGACCGGCTGCGGGGGTTGAAGTAGCGCCTGTCGGACAGCCGTCAGGGGGTGTCGGAGATCTGACAGGTGACGAAGGTCCGTACTCCGGACCTTCGTCAGGCCTTGGTGACCCAGTGGCACGTTTCGTCCGAAGTACGGACGTTTGTCACAGGTCGGCACGGGAGTTGCGCTGTGGGTGGGCGGAGGTGCCCATGCTCACGCACTACACGGCCCATGCACTCGGCGAGAGGCTGCCCCTGGATCGCCCGGGGCGCTTCGCGTCCCTCTGGATCTCCCTGCGAGCGGTCTTTCCGGATGCACTGGCCGTCGCGCTGATGCCGAACCACATCCACCTGGCGCTGCCCGGTGAGCTCGACGAGGCACGCTCGACGCGGCTGAGCCGCACGCTGCAGGGCATGGCGAAGAGCCACGGACTGGGTCGCTGCTGGGGCCCTCCCGCGCCGCCCACGACGACCGTGGACTCCCAGAAGATGGCGCGCCAGCTCCGCTACATCCTGCTCAACCCCTGCCGGCCGATGCGGCACGGCAACCGCTACCTCAAGCTCTGCAGCGACCCTCTCGAGTGGCCCTGGTCGACCCATCGGGACACCGTGGGCGCAGCGATCGAGCCCTGGGTGACACCTCAGTCGCTGGCCAACCTCCTCGGGCGCCCCCTGGACGGCTTCCTGGCCGCCTGGCACGAGTACGTCTCCTCTGACCCCAGCGTGCGGGTCGACGGGACGTCCCTGCCAGAACCCGCACCGCCGCGCGTGGCCCCGGTCCATCCACTGGAGACCGTCGTGAGCGCTGCCCTGGCGGCCACACGCGCTGGCCGTGCCGCCCTCGAACGCCGCTCCCGGACACGACGGCTCTTCGTCGGGCTCGCCCACCACCAGGGCTGGAGACACAACGGGCAGCTGGCCGAGCTCTGCGGCATCACCGCCCGCAGCGCCCGCCGCCTGGCCGCTGCGCCCCCTCTCGACGACCTGCCAGCCGCAGCCCTCTGCCTCGGCGACCCCCGCGTGCGACGAAGGTCGGTACTCGGTAGGTTGTGTGGGGCTTGGTCACAAAGGGGTTAAAAAGGTCCGGAGTACGGACGTTTGTCACCTCGCCTGCTCGCGCCGCCGCGGCGGTGGAGGCCGCGTCGCGAGCTGCCTCACCGCGCCGCGAGGTCCCCCTGGGAGCGCGGCGCGACCTTCCAGGCGTAGAACTCGTTGATCACGCCCGTGAGGTCGTAGGTGGTGCCCGTCGTCGAGGAGAACTCGAAGAAGAGGTCGTCGATGTTGATACCCCAGTCGGTCTCGGCCTCGCCGTAGCCGGCGTCGTCGTTGGTGACCTCGATGCCCTCCAGCGTCAAGAGCACGCCGTCGTAGGGGGCCCAGTCCGCCGGTGCCGAGGTGAGCGCGACGGGCTCCGGCACGTCGGCGGTGCCGACGACGGTGAGCTCGTCGGGCATGAACTCGGTGATGGAGATCCCGTCCCCCGCGCCCTCGTTCTCCGGGTCGTACTCGACCACCGAGCCGGTCATGGTCAGGGTGACCCCGGGCACGATGGCGGCGTCGACACCCGCCGAGCCCACGTAGACGTAGATCCCGTTGTAGGCCTCGGTGGTGGCGGCCTGGTCGGCGACGAAGAAGCCCTTGCCGTAGGAGGTAGCTCCCGCGGTCACGACGACCTCTTCCAGGGTGCAGCCCGTGCCCGTGCCCTGCTGGAGCTCGGAGACGGTGGTGACCGCGCTCCCGGTGCCGGCGACATAGCCCTGGAGGTCGTCGGCCGTGCGGGGGTAGATCTTCCACTCTTCGTAGCTGTAGGTCACGACGCCGGTGACGCTGGTGTAGGTCGCGCCGGCCTCGGACTCGAAGTCGTAGATGTCGTCGCCGATGCTCAACTCATCGCCGATCGGGGCCTCGCCGTGGTCGAGGCAGCCGGTCACCTCGACGTCGGAGACGGTGATCAGGTTGCCCTCGTAGACCTCCCAGTCGGCCACCGCGGTGTGGTCGACGGCGTCGGCCGTGACCTCGCCCTGGCCGGTCACGGTGATGGAGCTGTTGTCGACGACGGTGAGCTCCGTCAGGCCGTAGAACTCGCTGATGGTGGCGCTGATGTCGATCTCGTCGCCCACGGCGAGGTAGAGCCCCTCGGAGCCGGCGGGCAGGTAGACGTAGATGCCGGAGTAGTCGCCGCCACCCGGGTCCTGGATCCAGAAGCCCTTGCCCTCCAGGGTGAAGGGGGTGGTCACGATGACGCCGGAGAGGTGGACCTCGGTGCCGTCCGCGAGACCGCCCGTCTGGAGCGCGGCGATGTCGCCTGCGGTGGTGTCGGTCGTGCCCGTGTCATCGCCCGAAGGGGTGAGGTTACAGGCGACAAGCGCCAGGGCGCCGACGGACAGGATGAGCATGCCAGGCCGAGTGGTCATCGCGACCTCCTTCAACGGGGAACGCGCAAATACACGGATCGGAGCCAGGTCGCAATGACCATTGCGCTGGAAGTGCGCGGGCTCAGGCGCTGCTTCGGCAGCCGCGTGGCCGTCGAGGATCTCGACCTGACGGTCCACGTCGGCGATGTCTACGGGCTGTTGGGGCCCAACGGGGCCGGCAAGACCACGGTCCTGCGCTGTGTCCTGGGGCTGATCCGGCGCCACGCCGGCGAGGTCCGGATCTTCGGCAGCGACGATCCCGTGGCCCAGCGGGAACAGGTCGGCGCCCTGGTGGAGATCCCGCGCTTCCACGACTGGCTCTCGGGCGTTGAGAACCTCCGCATCGCCCAGGCCTACGGGGGCGCCACGGGGACCGACGCGGCGACGCGACGCCAGGAGGTGCTCGCCCAGGTCGACCTCCAGGACCGGGCAGACGACCCGGTCCGAGCCTACAGCCAGGGCATGCGCCAGCGCCTCGGCATCGCCCGTGCCCTGCTCACCCGCCCCCGACTGCTGCTGCTCGACGAGCCCACGAATGGTCTCGACCCCAGGGGCATGCGCGATGTCCGGGAGCTCGTCCGGTCGCTGGCCGCGGACGGGGTGACCGTGCTGGTCTCCTCCCACCTGCTCGGGGAGGTGGAGGCCGTGGCCACTCGCGTGGGCATCCTCCAGGAAGGGGTCATGCTGGCAGAGGGCGCCGTCAGCGAGCTGATCCGGGCCGTGGGCGTCGACGTGGGCACCCTGGAGCCGGACCGCGCCGCTTCGGTGGTCGAGGACCTGCCCTGGGCTCGAGTGGCCCAGCGGGGCCCCGACGGCCTCCGCGTCGACCTCCTGGAGCGGGACTGCGCCGCCCTGAACACCGCCCTCGTCAGCGCGGGCGTGCCCGTCGGGCGCCTGGTGTCGGTGGAGCGCAGCCTGGAGGACCTCTTCCTCCAGCTCACGGGAGACCCCCGATGAGCGCGCCGCTGGGCCCGATGGTCGCCGCCGAGTGGCGGAAGGTCCTGTCGCGGGGATCCGCCCGGCTGGGCCTGGTGCTGTCGGTGGCCGTGCCCGTGGTGGCCGTGGTGCTGCTGCACGGGATCGAGACCTGGCAGGTGCGCAACCTCTCGGGCCCCGACGTGCCGAACACCCTGCGGATCCACGTCGACGGCGCCGCCGCCCTGGGCTGGTCCCTGAAGGGCCGGAACTTCTTCGTCCTGCCGCTGATCCTGCTCTGGCTGAGCGCCCAGTCCCTGGGCGGGGAGATCAGCGACGGCACCCTGCGACCGGTGCTGGTCCGGGCCGTGTCTCGGCACCAGGTGTTGGCCTCCCGCGCCCTGGCCCTGGTGGGCTACGCCGGCCTCACGCTCGCGGTGACGGCGATCGTGGCCGGTGTGCTGGCGTTGCCGCTGCTCGGCCTGGACGATGACGGGGACCTGCCCCGCGTGCTGCTGGGCTACGGCGCCGGCTGGGCCAGCGACATCGCGCTGATCGGGATCGGGCTGGCGGTGTCCACCTGGGTCCCGGCGACGGCCGGCACGGTGGTCGTGACGGTGCTCGCCCTGCTCGTCGATGCGATGGCCCGCGCCGGCCTGAGCGGTGCGGCGATGTTCGGCGCCGAGGGCACGGAGCTCATCGCCCGCTTCCTGCCGGGCAGCGCCCTGGGCGCCTGGGAGGGCTTCGCCACCGCCTGGGATCCCGTGTCCTTCGCCGGTCTCGCGGCCTGGACCGTGGCGGCGTTCACAGCAGCTCTCTGGCGCTTCCGGCGGATGGACGTCCCCTGACCCGGGGCGACTTGGGGATACAATCCCCGCGCTCGGTGGGATCGGGACGATCCACTCCTCTGCGATGGAGGTGGCGATGATCGATCTTCGACTCAGCGACCTCCTGGAGGGCTTCCCCGAGCCGCTGCTGCTCTGCGACGAGGACGGACTCGTCGTCACCGCAAACTCCGCCGCCAAGCGTCTCTTTCGCCGCGGACTCCCGGAGCTGCGGGAGGCCCCCGCCGACACCTGGCTCCACGACAGCGAGGGCTTGCTCTGGCCGCGCCTCGGCGACAGCGTCAGCCGCGAGCTGGTGTTCCGGGACATCAGCGGCAACCCCCGCTCCGTGCGCGGCACCATGAACCAGCTCCCGGTCGATGGCGCCCTGGGCTGGATGGTGCGCCTCGAGGAGCCGAGAGGCGTGGTGGAGAAGCTGGCTGGCGTGGAGAGCGTGGCCGGTGGCATCGCCGATCAGCTCGGTGGACACGTGGGACGGATCCTCCAGAACGCCCACCAGCTCCTCCTCGAGGGCCTCGAGGAGACCCCAGCCGCCCAGGCCCGGGGCATCCTGGAGGCCGCCGAGGCCGCGGCGAAGCTCCAGCGCCAGCTCCGTGCGGTGGCCGGTCAGGGAGCCGAGCGGGAGCCCGCCCGCCTCGCCAGGGAGCTGCGCGAGTGCGAGCCGCTGCTGGAGTCGGTGCTGGGTCCGGAGATCCGACTCAAGGTGCGCTACGAGACCGACCACGACGACGTGCGCCTCGACCGGCGGGCCTTCCGGCTGGCCCTGGTGCGCCTCGCCGAGTGGATCGTCGCTCAGGAGCCGGCGCCGACCACGGTCTGGGTGTCGCTGCAGGCCTCACCGGACAACAACGCCCGGTCCGTGATCCGCGTGGTGGACGACGGTCCCGGCCTCGAAGCGGCGGCGCGAGAGCAGCTCTTCCAACCCTTCGCGCTCCCTGGGGCCGACCTCGGGCTGGCGGTGGTCTTCGGCGTCATCGAGCGCCACGAGGGCCGCCTGCTGGTGGACTCGACCCCCGGCCAGGGCACGTCCTTCAACATCGAGCTGTCCAACATCGACCCCCTCTCCCACCCCCCCGACACCAGCATCTCGGAGGGCTCGGAGACCATCCTCGTCATCGAGGACGACGACGCCACCCGCGAGATGGTCTGTGCCGCCCTGGCGACCCAGGGCTACCGCGTGCTGCCCGCCGCCAACGGCGTCGAGGCCTCCGTCCTGCTGCGCACCCACCACCACTCCATCGACTTCGTGCTGGCCGACGCCGTGGTGCCCGGGCGCTCGGGCATCGAGGTGGCGGCCGAAGCCCGACAGCTCCAGCCCGACCTGCCGGTGCTCCTGATGACCGGCTACTCCGCCGAGTTCCTCTCCGGACAGCTCCGCGACGACCTGCCCGTCCTGCACAAGCCCTTCAGCCCGATCGAGCTGATCCAGCGGCTGCGCACGATGCTCGACGACTGAGCTCGTCGCCGTCAGCTCTCCGGGCGCAGCAGCTCTCGCAGGGCGTCGAGGTCGTCCAGCCCGTCGTCCTCCATCTCCACCGTGGGTCGGCCCGTGAGACGCATCACGAGCCGGTCGATCACCACGTAGAGGCAGGGCACGACCACCAGGGTCAGCCCGGTGGCGAAGGTCAGGCCCCAGGCGACCGAGGTGGCCATCGGGGCCAGCAGCGGGTTCTCCCCGCCCCAGCCGAGCCCGATGGGCATCAGGCCGGCGACGGTGGTGAGGGTGGTGAGCAGCACCGGGCGCAGGCGCTCCCGCCCCGCGCTCACGACCGCCTCCAGCAGCGCCACCCCCCGTCGGCGGCGGCCGTTGACGAAGTCCACCAGGACCAGCGAGTCGTTGACCACGATGCCCGCCAGGGCCACCACCCCGATGCCGGCGATCATCCCGAAGGGCGAGGAGGTGACGAAGAGGCCGATCACGACCCCGAAGAAGCACAGGGGCACCGCCGCGAGCACCACCAGCGGCTGCGCGTAGGACCGGAACTGCACGCCGAGGATGGTGTAGATGCAGGCCAGGGCGATCCAGAACGCCTGGAAGAGCGAGGCGAAGGACTCCTGGGTCTCCTCGTACTCACCGCCGTAGTGGAGGCGTGCCCCCGGGTAGCGGTCGGGGACGTCCGCCAGGCGCTCCTGGAGCGCCGCGTTGACCCGGCTGGAGGTGGTGTCCCCCTCGAGGTCGGCGTTGATCTTCACCCGCCGGGTCCCGTCGCCCCGGCGGATGACCGAGGGTCCCTGACCCTCCGTGAGCTCCGCGACCTCCGACAGCGTCACCATGCCCGCGGGACTCGCCAGGACGAGCCGGCCGAGGTCCATCGGGCCCCCCGGGTCGGCGGCGTCCACGAGCACGTCGAGGGTGTCGTCGGCGGTGCGGAAGGTGCCGGCCACGGCCCCGTCCAGCGCGACCCGGACGCTGGTGGCGATGTCGCGCGGGGTGAGCCCCACGCGACCGGCGGCGTCCTCCCGGACCCGCACCCTCAGCTCCCCCTTGCCCGGCTCCAGCCCGCTGCTGATGCTCCGGGTGCCCGGCGTGGCCTCCAGCGCGGCGACCACCTCGTCGTGCACGGCCCGCAGCATGTCCGGATCGGGGTGGTAGGCCTCGACCGAGACGGGCTTGCCCGCCGGGGGCTTCTGCTCGACCGTCCCGATCGACACCGCGACCGGCTGGGGGAAGCGCTCGGTGACCTCCCGGAGCTGCGCGACCACCTCGTCCGCCGTGATGTCCCGCTCGTGGCCGAAGACCAGGTGCACACGGAACATGCCGAACCGCGTCCCGAAGCGCGGGAAGGCCTCGCTGGTCGCGAAGCCCGCCTGGCGCACGACCCCCTTCACGATCTCCGGCGACAACACCGGCACCGCCGCCGCCTCGACCTCGGCGACCACCCGGGCGGTCTCCTCGACCCGCGTGCCCCGGGGCATCTCGACGCGGACATCGATGGCCCAGGCGTCGACATCGGTGAACAGGACCCGGTCGAGGGTCGCCACGCCGACGCCGACGGTGCCGACCACCACCGCCACGATCGTCGCCAGGACCCGCCCGCGTCGCGCCAGGCACCAGCGGAGCACGCCCTCGTAGCGGTCCTGAGCAGCCGTGAGCCAGGCCGCCTTGCCCTTGGGGCGCCCCATGCCGAAGTCCGCCAGGTGCGAGGGCAGGACGAACAGCGCCTCGACCAGCGACGCCACCAGCGCCGCCGCGACGACCTTGGGGATGATCGAGAAGAAGCGCCCCATCACGCCCGACATGACCAGCAGGGGCAGGAAGGCCGAGACGGTGGTGAGGGTCGCCGAGACCACGGGCAGGGTGACCTCGGCGGTGCCCAGCACGGCGGCCCGGTGCATCGGGTGGCCCGCCTCGGCGTAGCGCACGCAGTTCTCGATCACGACGATCGCGTCGTCGACGATGATGCCCAGCACCACGATCAGCGAGAACAGGGAGAGCATGTTGATCGTGATGCCCAGCGCGTGCATCACGAGGATCCCCCCGGCCAGGGCCACGGGCAGCCCGATGGCAGCCATGGCGGCGTTGCGGACCCCGAGGAAGAGCGACAGGAGCACGGCGATGATCGCCAGGCCCATGGCACCGTTCTCGTAGAGGTCGCCGAGGGTGGTCTCCAGGGGCACCGACGCGTCGCCGTGGATCGACAGGGTCACCCCGGGAGGCAGCTCCCCCTCGAGCTGGGACACGACCGCTCGAGCCTCGTCGACCACGGCGAGCAGGTCTCCGTTGTGGGCCTTGAGGAGGGTGAGCAGGACCGCCGCTTCGCCATCGGACCAGGCGAGGGTGTCCGGGTCGGCGAAGTCGTCCTCGACCGTGGCCACATCGCCCAGGACCACGCGGTCCCCGCCCGGGACGGACCGGAGCACCACCGCGCGCAGGTCGTCCAGGGTGCGGAAGCGCTGGTCGGTCCGCACCAGGACCTCGCTGTCCCCCGCGGCCAGGTTCCCCCCTGGCAGGTTGACGGACGCCCCCTCCAGGGCCTGCACCACCGCCAACAGCGGCAGTCGCAGAGACTCGGCCCGGGCCCGGTCGACCCGCACCCGGACCTGGCGGTCCCGGGAGCCGAAGACCTCGATCTCCTTGACTCCGTCGATGCGAGCCAGGCGATCCCGCAGCTCCGAGGCCACCCGGACACGGGTCAGCTCCCGCACCCCCGGCTCGGTGCCTACCGCGACCTGGAGGGCCGGGAAGCCGTAGGACCACTTGCGCGTGTCCGGGGCTTCGCTCTCCTCGGGCAGCTCCGCCCGGTCCACGGCCCGGGCCAGCGATCCGGTGGCCGAGTCGATGTCGAGCCCGGCGGCGTCGGCGTCGAAGTGGAGCCAGACCTCGCCGAAGCCCTCCCGGGCCACCGAGTCGATGGCCTCCACGTCGGGAAGGGTCTGGGCCTCCTCCTCGATGGGCCGCAGCACCAGCTCCTCGATGTCCTCGGGGGTGGCCTGGGGGTAGATGATGCGGGTGAAGGCCCACCAGTCGTCGACCTCGGGCAGCTCCTCCCGGACCATGTCGAGGAAGACCGCACCGCCGACCAGCGCGATGAGCAGGGCGAGCATGTTGACCAGCACCGGCTGGCGCACGCTGAGCCGGGCGAGCCACATCGGCTACGGCGTCACGACCAGGCGGCCATCGACGAGGCGCTCCACGCCGCGCACGACGACCTCGTCGCCCTCCTCCAGTCCCGACGCGATGACGACGTGGGTGTCCGTGCGGGGGCCGGTGGTCACTCCCCGGGCCACCGCGCGGCCTCCCTCGACCACGAACAGCATCGCCTCCCCATAGCGATCCAGGACCGCTCCCCGCGGAACGGAGAGCTGCGAGGCCTCGTCCTGGAGGAGGATCTCCACGCGGGCCGTCGCCCCGGCCCCCCCCGGCGCGGCCCCCCCCGCGCCCCCCCACCCCCCCCCCCCCCCCCCGCCCCCCGGCCCCCCGGCCCCCCCGCCGCCCCCGAGGTCGGCGCCCGCCTCGGCCTGCACCTCGACCCGCACCAGGCCGGTCACCGGGTCCACCTGGCCATCGATGGCCACGACACGGCCGTCCTGGCCCTCGACCCGCACCACAGTGCCCGTCGCGACCCCCTCCAGGTCGCCGGGCGACACGCCGACGCGCACCCGCACCCGGGACCGGTCCGCGACGGCGGCGACCGGCGTGCCCTGGCCGATGACCTGGCCGACGTCGACGTAGAGCCGCGTGAGCTCGCCGGCGAAGGGCGCCCGGATCACGGTGTCCCCCAGGTCCCGCCGACGCGCCGAGAGCTGGGCCTCGGCCGCCAGGCGGTCCGCGCTGGCCAGGGCGACGGCATCGGCCGCGTCCTCGCGCTCCGAGGCCGCGATGGCTTCGCCGAGGGCGTCGGCACGCTCCGCCTGGCGCACCGCGCGAGCCTCCGCGACAACGGCCCGCTCGAGGTCGGCCTCGGCGGCGCTCACCCCGATGCGCTGGCGCCCGTCCTCCAGGCGAGCGAGGGCCCCTCCGGACCCGACCCGACTCCCGAGGGTGGCGGGCAGGGCCACGACCCGGCCGCCGGTCTCGGCGACCACGACCGCCTGCTGCTCCCCGCGCAGCGTGCCGCTGTAGGTCAGGGACCGCAGCCAGGGCCCGGGCACGACCGACCAGGTCTCGACGGGCACCACCTGCTCGGCCTCGGGAACATCGGCCTCGACCGGATCGCCGGCACAGCCAGACAGGGTCATCACGAGGGGCAACAGCCGCACCACGTCCAGTGGCTAACCGGAGCCCGGCGGAGACGGGGCGAGGAAGATCAGCGCGATCCACAGCGCACCGAGCGCCACGGCCACCGGAAGGGTGGCCCAGAGGACCTGGCGCGCCGCCCGCGGGTGCCGTCGGCGCCACCCCCACCACACCGCGAGCCCGACCAGGGGGGTGGCCACCACGTTGCCCAGCACGAGGAGCCAGACCTCCTCGCGGCTGAGGCCCTGGCGCTCTCGCGGCTGGGGGTCCTGGGGCACGGGGAGCACACTGCGGCTCGCGGTGAGCTGGCTGCGGGCGAGCTGGAGGAGGGGCTCGGGGGGATCGGGGCGCTCCCCGCGCTGGATGAGCAGGGCCACGTCGTCCAGGTCGCTCTCGGACAGGTGATGGGAGGAGAAGAGGTAGGCCAGCGGCCTCTCTTCGCCGCGAGGGGCATGTCCACAGGCCGGACAGGGCCCCATCGCCCGGGGCTTGTCGGCGCCGCAGCTCACGCAGATGGCCCTCACCGGGTCGGCCTCATCCCGGCTCCAGCGCGCCTTCTCCGCCGACGCCGATCAGCCAGACCTGCTCCAGGGCGGAGCCATCGGCCTCGCTCTGGCGACGCAGCCAGGACAGGAGCGCCCGCGGCCGCTCCGAGAGGTCCAGAGGGGCCTCGACCACGAGGATCTCGCCCCCCGAGAGGTGCACCGCCTCGATCAGCCCCACGGCGTCCTCCACCCGCGGACCGAAGGACCTCAGCGGGAGCAGGTCCTCCCCGGCTCGGAGCCCCAGCCAGGTGGTCTCGCCATCGACGACCTCCAGGTGACCGAGCCGGAAGGGTGCCCCCCGCACGGTCTGGTGGACCCGCCGGGCCGCCTCCCGCTGCTCCAGGTCGACGGAGCGCTCGGCGCGAGCGAGCGCCAGCGGGTCCGGGGGGCCCGGCGCCCGTCGGCGCAGCCGCCCACCGAGTCCGGCGAGGAAGGGCCACAGCCACGCGGGGCGCTCGTCCCCGACGAGGGGTAGATCGAGCCCACCGACCTTCACGCTCAGCACGCTGGTCGCCGCCACCGTCCAGTCCCGCGTGAAGACCCAGCCCACCGCCAGCCCCAGGGTGGCGCCCACCCCCCCCCCGGCCCCCCCCCCCCCGCGCGCCCCCCCCGCCGGGGCCCCGCCCCCCCCCACAACTCGCGCCGCGAGCAACACCACCACCCCCCCCC
>CAZCVP010000205.1:0-14933 GCA_964501915.1 uncultured Enterobacterales bacterium | reverse complement strand
GTGGTTGGTGTGGTTCTCGGTGGCGCCGACGCCCACTGCGCACTCGGACTCCGTGAGGGGCACGATGCGGTGGTGGAAGGTGTAGGTGAAGTTCGTCGCGTCGACCATCTCGCCGGTCACCGTCACGGTGTGCTCGAGCAGGCAGATGCCCCACTCCTCCTCGTCCTTGCCCTTGATCTCGAAGCCCGTGCCGTCCTGGTAGCCCCCGAGGTCGACGGGGATGGTCTCGTTGGCCTCCAGGGTGAGGCAGTCGCCGTCGCTGGCGAAGAGCAGGGGGTTGGACTCGCCGACGTGGATGTGGGGTCCCTTGCCGGCGGCGTTCTCGCACTCGTTGTAGAGCTCGGTCTCGGTCAGCGCGGTCCAGGTGCCGTCGGTGACCGGGTAGGGGGAGACCTCGCCGGGGGTGCAGTCCAGCGGGGCGGTGCCGGTGTCTCCGGTGTCGTCCGTGGCCGGACAGGCGCCCACCAGCGCCAGCAGCGTCAGGGTCATGGTCTCCTCGCCGGTCAGTCCTCGAAGTCGAGGGACTCGTAGCGCATCACGATCCGCCCCCGGAGCAGGGGCGGGGTCGGGATGATGCCGAACAACTCATCATAGGGCACGTCGGCATCGACGATGAGGGTCTGGTAGCCGCTGGGACCGGTCCCGAAGCTGGCGTCTACGCTGCAGCCCCCGGAGGTGTCGCAGGGGATGCCGAACTCCTCGAGCACCTCGTAGGCCCGGGCCGTGGCGGTGTCGATCGCGTCGGTCTCCTCGGCGGAGACGGCCATGCGGGCACCGTCCCGGACGGCGTTGATCACGCCGACCTGGGAGAAGAAGACCATGCCGTACTCCATGATCCCGGAGAAGACGGCGAACAGCACCGGCAGGGTGAGGGCGAACTCGACGGCCGAGGCCCCGCGTCGTCGTCGGGGGTTCAAAGCTGGATCTCGAACTGCATGATCGAACGGGCGGTGAGCTGGTCGGGGTGGGGCACGAGGTCGATGCCCAGCAGCGGCTCCCACTCCATGCTGAAGGCGCAGTCGAGGGCCTCGGTCGGGCTGGAGCCGACCTGGCTGATGTCGAAGGCGCAGGCCGCGCCGCCGGAGCAGTCGATGCCCAGGTCGTCGAGCAGGTCGGTGATGGTGGCTTCGGCGACCTCGGCGGGCAGGCCCCGGTCGTCGCCCTCGGGGTGGACGACCGAGCCCGCCCGGCAGCCGTTGCGCACCGCGTGGACCACCGTGGTCCGCTGGAAGAAGACCCACGAGAACTCCATCATCCCGAAGACCATCATCACGAAGACCGGCAGCACCAGCGCGAACTCGATGGCCGCGGAGCCTCGTCGGGAGCGCGGAGGTCGGGGCATGCTCACTGGACCAGGGCGATGGGGATCGCGGAGGCGATGGTCTCCAGGATGGCGGGCAGCTCGCTGGGGTCGGGGGTCTCGAAGAACTGCCCGTAGCCGCGCACCAGGGACTCCATGTAGGCGCTCTGCTCGGGGCTGGCGGTCTCGTTGAAGGAGACGGTGAAGATGCTCACCCCGTTGGCCTCGGCCCAGTCGGCCATCGCCAGGCCGTAGTCGGCCACCGCGGCGTCACAGCTCCCCGACGAGGGCACGCACTGGGGGCGACCGTCGCTGACCAGCACGATGGTCTTCAGCGCGTACTGGCTGGTGATCGAGGTGTCGGTGAGGATGCTCACCGCCTGCTCCAGGCCGGCCCCCTGGCTGGTGCCGGAGTCCGAGTACGACGGCTCGACCCCGGAGTTGCAGGAGATCATGTTCGACGTGTGCATCGCCCGGTACCACGGCTTGGCGCGGCGACTGCACTGCCAGCCCCAGCCTCCGGTCGAGGCGTTGAACTGGTAGCAGTTCCAGGGCCAGTACGACCGGTCGCACCAGTCCAGATCGAGCCACGAGGCGCGGATGCTGTCGTAGTTGTCGGCGAGGAGCTGCAGGTCCGTGTAGGTCTCGGCGTCGCCGACGAAGGTGACCATGCCGATCTTGTCGCCGGGGAGCTGGAGGGCCTCGAGGAAGTCGAGGAAGGCGATGACGGCCTCCTGGGGGTCGCCGAAGGGATGGCCGGCGTCGTCGGGCCAGGTGTCCTGGTAGGGCGTGCCGGCCCACTCGTCCCAGGTCTCGACGTCGTCGTAGATGTGACCCATCTCGTCGGCAAACGACGAGGTGACGTCCTGCACGACGAGGATCTCCCGGTTGCGCAGGGCCCCCAGCGCCAGGCCCGTGGAGGCCGCTTCGCCGTAGTCCTCGCCGAAGAGCTTGGCGAGGAAGAGCTCCACCGGACCTCCGGGGGAGTCGTCGGTGCGCCGCACCTGGGCCATCACGGCGTTGGTGAAGGCCCCGCTCGTGTCGAACTCGCGGGTCTCGAAGTCGTACTCCCCGAAGATCAGATCGGAGGCGTCGACGGCCCCGGGGTCGCCGGCGATGGTGTTGAGGGCGATGACCTCCTCGGCGACGGTCCGCGCGTCGTCCTCGCCGCCGCCCTCCCGAAGCTCGACCAGGGCGGCGTGGGCGCCGGCGTCGGCCGCGTTCTGGGCCTGGAAGCTCACCATGCGCAGGTAGCCCCAGTCGATCACGAAGGCGCCGAAGCCGAGCAGCACCGTGGCCATCAGGGCGACGACGATCGCGTAGTTGCCGCGTCGGAGCCGGCGGTGGATGGTCATGGGCGGCCTCGGTCTCCTCCGAGAGGCTACCCCAGCCAGGCGGCGGTCGGCAAGGATCTCTCGCACCCGAAGAAAAACTTTCATCAGCGTGCCTGTGGCCGTCGCTGAGGTCAGATCCCGCTGTCCGCCGGCTCGTAGCGGGGCGTGACGAGCGCCGGCAAGCCGCCCTGGGAGCAGAGATGGTCGACCTCGCTGCCGTCGATGCTCCCGGTGGGACACGACCCGCAGCCCTCGAAGACCAGGCGGGCTTCGTTGTCGCCGGTCAGCAGGACCTCGCCCTGGCTGGGGTAGCTGCAGCCCGCCGGGGTGCCGAGCCCGACGAGGTCGGCGGTCAGCTCGGCGGTCCCCCAGTCCTCCAGGCCGATCTTGCCGGTCATCCAGGTGAACTCGGGGCGTCCGGAGTTCCAGTGGAGCAGGTACTCGACGTCGGCGGTGGCGTTGCGATCGCGGTCGCCGTCCGACCACTCGATCCGGGTGTCGACCCGCACCTGCTCGTCGGGCACCGACAGGTCCGGGAAGCTCCAGTCCATCTCACCGGTCAGCTTCCAGGTGGTGCCTCCCCACGAGAGGCCGTACTCGACGAAGTTCATGTGGTCTTCGCCGGTGCGCACGATGCCTTCGCCGTGCCAGGTCTCGCCGGCCTCGCCGTCGCAGCCCCCGGTGAAGGTCAGCTCCAGGTCGTTCTCCACGGTGGTCGGGCAGTCGCCGACGAAGTTGTCGTCGCTGTGTCGCAGCAAGAGCTGGATCATCAGGTTGTCGGGGCTGGCCGCCAGCCAGGCGTCGCGCAGGGTGGCGGCGTCCTCGAAGGTGCCCGGGTCCCGCGGGATGTCCACGTCGTCGTCGCAGGCCAGCAGCAGCAGGAGCGCGGTCACCCCGTGAGCTTACCCGCGGCTCGGCTCAGTGGATGTACTCCTCGTCGTCGTCTTCCTCGCGGCCGCCCTTGAGCACCTCGAGGTGGACCAGGTCGCGCTGGATGTCGCGGGCGGCCTTGCGGGCCTTGTAGTGGGTCCGCAGCTCCTTGAAGCCGCGCAGCCAGGCGTAGGCCCCCACCCAGCCGAAGAGCGCCATCGAGGTGGTCAGGCCCGGTGCGTAGAGGAAGTAGAGCAGGCCCAGCAGCCCCGAGCCCCAGGCGACCCAGCCGGCCTTGATCGGCAGGACGAACATCAGCAGGATGCGGGCGTCGGGCATCGAGAGCCCGAAGAAGAGGAAGAGCGCCATCCAGAAGGGCGCCAGGCCGAAGTGCATGCCGCCTGAGCCCAGCACACCGGCGATGTCGAGCAGGGTGGTGACGAGGACGGCGAAGCTGAACGCCACCGCCATGCCCCGCAGGAAGCGAGCGCGCCCCATCAGGCGCTCGACGGATCCCAGGAAGAAGAACAGGACCAGCCAGTCGATGAAGGCCTGGCGCGGCGTGCCGTTGAAGACCGGGTGGGTGACGAGCTGCCAGGGCCTCCAGTTGGGGCTGTCGAAGGACCAGAGGAAGAACCACTGCTCCACCGGGACGACCCGACCGAGGACGAGCTGCCCGATGTAGCAGCCCACGAGGATCACGAGGATGCGCCGGGCCAGCGGCGTGACCTCGATCCCCAGGCCACCTCCTCCCATGCCTTGCTGCTGCATGCTCCAGAGCTAACCCGGAGCGTCGTGGCTGCCGTCCGCACCCCGGCGAGTCACCTGCTCACCTTGACAGAAGAACAGGTGTTCAGGTAGACAGGAGTCAAGGCCCGTTCTTGACGAGACAAGATCGCGGGCCGCCCCGCCGGAGACCCCATGGAAGACCTCGCCCCCCGCCAGCGCCAGGTGCTCGACACCATCGCCACCCACGTGGACCAGTTCGGCATCCCGCCCACCCTGCGCGAGATCGGAGACGCCCTGGGCATACGGTCGACCAATGGCGTCGCGGACCACGTGAAGGCCCTGGTGCGCAAGGGCTACCTCGAGCGGGCGGCCAAGGGCAGCGTCCGCGCTCGCAGCCTGCGCCTGACCGCCAAGGCCACGGGCAGCTTCCACAGCGAGGCCACCGTGGCGATCCCGCTGGTCGGCCAGGTCGCGGCGGGTCAGCCGGTCCTGGCCCAGGAGAACTACGACGGGGCGCTCCGGGTCGACGCCACCCTGGTCCCCCAGGGATCCGTGGTCTTCGGTCTCAAGGTGCGCGGCGACTCGATGATCGAGGACGGCATCCTGGACGGTGACATCGTCTTCGTGCGCCAGCAGGAGACCGCTCGCAACGGCGACACCGTGGTGGCCCTCGTCGACACCGACGCCACGGTGAAGCGCTTCTACCGCGAGCGCGGTCGGGTCCGGCTGGAGCCGGCCAACCGGGAGATGGCGTCGATCCTGGTCCACCCGGACCAGGAGATCCGCATCCTCGGCAAGGTGATCGGGCTCTACCGCAACATCTCATAGGCTCGGCCCTATACTTGCCGCGTGTCGGCTCGTGCCTCCGGTCTGTGGGCGGAGATCGCCCTCGCCCTGGCGCTCATCACCCTGGCGACCATCCTGCTGAACGCAGGTGTGTTCTGGCTGGTGGCCGAGCAGGGTGAGGTCGATCGACGGACCGATCTGGCCCTGCACACGGCTCGGAGCGTCCGGGCCAGCCTGGAGATCGAGGAGCACGAGGGGCGCTGGGTGCGCAGCCTCAACCGCCTCGCCAAGGTCGGCTTCCCGGCGGAGGAGCTCTGGGTCGCGTCGTCGACGCTGGAGCCGATCGCTGTGGTTCGGGGCACGGTGCCCCCGGTGCCGGACCAGGGCCTGCGGGCGGCGCTCTACGGCAAGGAGGAGCACGTCGAGGTCACCGGCAACGCGGTGTCGGGGCGCTGGGTGGTGGTGACCGAGCCGATCGTGCGCGGCGGACGCGTGGCCGCGGCGATGAGGCTGTCCATGCCCTGGGGAGGCTCGGGGCCCTGGGGCGGTCGGCTCGGCTTCCTGCTCGGCTACACCGTGCTCTCGGGCACCTTCATCGCGGCCTTCGGCTACGTGCTCTTCAAGCGCCGCCTCGTGGCCCCGGTCCAGGCGCTCCAGGCGGCCACGGATCGCATTGCGGGGGGTGAGTTCGGTCACACCCTGGACCTGGAGAGCGCCAAGGAGCTCGTGGACCTCTCCGCGGCGCTCAACACGATGTCCTCGTCGCTCCAGACCTACCGGGGCTCGACGGCCCAGCAGCTCCGCAGCCTGGAGGAGGCCAACCAGGAGCTGCACCGGGTCCAGGAGGAGCTGGTCCACAGCGAGAAGCTGGCGTCCGTCGGTCGGCTGGCGGCGGGCATCGCCCACGAGGTCGGCAACCCGCTGAGCGCCGTGCTCGGCTACGTCTCGCTGTTGGACTCCGGGCTCGACGACCCGGAGCTGGAGGCGGACCTGATGGGGCGGACCGCCAAGGAGCTGGAGCGGATCCAGCGCATCATCCGGGAGCTGCTGGACTACGCCCGGCCTGGCACCGGCCTGGCGATCGCCGTCTCACCGCAGTCGCTCCTGGAGGAGGCCGCGGACACCGTGCGCCCCCAGCCGGCCTTCCGTGGGCTGGACATCTGCGTGGAGGCGGTCGGGGACCTCCCTGAGCTGGAGGTGGAGCCGGAGAAGGTCCACCAGGTCCTGGTCAACCTCCTGCTCAACGCCGCCCACGTGCTGAGCGAGGGCGGTCGCGTCACCTTGTGGGCAGCCGCCCGCGGCGCCGAGGTGGTGTTCGGCTGCTGGGACGACGGCCCGGGCTTCGACGAGGCGGACATCCCCAAGGTCTTCGATCCCTTCTTCACCAACAAGCCTCCCGGCGAGGGCACGGGGCTGGGGCTGGCGACCAGCCAGCGCATCCTGGACGGGCTCGGGGGCTGGATCCGGGCGGCCAACCACCCGGAGGGCGGCGCGGAGGTGACCTTCGGCCTTCCGGTGAAGGGTGCATGAGGGGCCTGATCCCGATCGTCGGAGTCGCCGTCCTGCTGCGCTGCCTCCGGGCAGTCTTGCGCTGGGACGAGATCTCGCTGGCCTATGCCGCCTACTGGCAGGCCTGGGGCGACACCTTCGCCCGGGGCGACCTCGGCACAGCCCTCACCAGCTTCACCGGGCTCCACCCGCCGGGCTACGCCCTGCTCTTCCACGGCGTCGACGTGATCTCCGGCCACCGCCCGCTGGCCTGGTTGCTGCTCAGCGTGGCGCTCAGCGCGGCGGCGGTCTGGCTGGTCGGGCGGATCGCCGGGCTGGCGGCGGCGGCGCTCCTGGCGGTGGACCCCTTCCAGCTCGCCTACTGCGCCGAGGTCAACAACTACCCGCTGCTGGTCTTCGCCGTGGCCCTCTGCCTGGTGGCGCGGCGCCGGGCGCGGGTGCGGGGCCCGCTGTGGCCCCTGGTCCTGGCGGCGGCCTTCGCCGGCTGGGCCCACCTGCTGGGGGGCTTCGTCGGTGGCCTCTGCCTGCTGACGCTCGGCGACTGGCGTCGCAGCGCCAAGGGCCTGGCCGTCCTGGCGTTGCTGACCGCGCCGGTGCTCTTCGGCGCGGCGGGGCTCACGGGCCAGGAGGGGACCTACGGCCAGGTCGGGCTCGACTGGGAGCGGGCGAGTCGCGGGATCTGGACCAAGTCGGGGCCATGGCTGGTGCTGCTGGTGCCCGCGGCCTGGCTGTCGCTGCGGGAGCGGGGGCTCGGGGTGGTGGTCTTCGGCACCGTGGGCTGCATCGTCGGGCTGACCGCCCTGAAGATCGCCGCCGCCCACCAGCAGCCCTACTGGGTCGCCCTCGGCCCGCCCCTCGCCGTGATGCTCGGGCGGGGGCTGCCGGTCGTGGCCTGGCTGGGGGCGCTGGCAGCGCTCTGGGGGCTGCCGGCCGAAGCGGAGCGCCTGGACCGACTCCTGGACGACCTCGACCGGGAGCGGGCGGTGGACCAGGTCCTGCTCCAGGCCGCACCCGGCGACGCGATCTGGCTGCTGGCCCCGGCGCTCCAGCCCGACGACGACAAGACCGCGACCTCGGCCGTGCTGTGGCGACTGCCTCCGTGGACACCGATGCCCGCCTGGCGGGGTCCGGCGCCGGCGTCCAGCGCGGACCCGGCCTTCGAGTTCGCGGACTATGGCTACGGCCAGCCTCGGGTCGTGAACGACCGGGTGGTGCACTCGACGACGGACCTCTGGTCCTCCCAGCTCGAGGAGGTGCTGGCGTGGCACACCGGAGCGGGACACGACGTGTGGTTCGTGCTCTACGACCACGGCCCGGCGAGGGACTACCCGGGCCTGCTCGCCAGGGCGCTCGAGGGCCACGACGCGGTCCCGGTGGCGATGGGCGAGGACGTGGGGCTGGGGGTGGACCACGTGGCGCGGGTGAGCGGTGGTCCCTGAGCCCCCCTTCGTGACGCCCCTGGCGCCCTGGCAGACCGCCTGGCCGGCCGGGCTGGCGCTGCTGCTGGCCTTGTGGGGAGCCTGGGGCCTGCGCCGTGAGCTGCGTCCCAGTCGCTGGCTCTGGGCGGTGCTGGTGCTGGCCCTGGTCGTGCGCTGCCTCTGGATCCCGGTCTGGGAGCACGAGTTCGACGGCCACGAGGCGGACTACCTGGACCTGTTGCTCGGCCACAGGGAGCTGACCCGCGGCGGCACGCTGCTCGTGCCGGTGATGCAGTGGCTGGTCTGGGGCCTGGGCAAGGTCCTGCCCCAGCCCCAGGTGCTGGTCGGCGTGGCGCTGGTCGGCGGCCTGGTCGGCATCGGTGCCTGGGTGGGCGTGCTCGGCCGCCTCGTGTCGCCGAGGGTGGGGCTGTTCGCCGGTGGCGTGCTGGCCCTGTGGGGCACGCACGCCTTCTGGAGCAGCTCCGCCTACCACGTGATCCACCCCCAGGCCCTGGGCGCCGTGGCGCTGTGGGCGCTCGTCGTCCTCGTCCAGGGGGGACCGCCGCGGGCGGCCGCAGCCCTGGCGGGGGGGGCCGCGGCGCTGGCCGTAGCCTTCCGCCCGGAGCTGGCGCTGCTGGTGCTGGTCGGCCTGCCCTGGCTGGCGCTGCACCTGCCGGGCCGCGTGCGCCGCTGGCTGCCTCCACTGCTGCTGGGCGCCGCCCTGGGGGTAGCGGCCGTCGCCCTGGTGCTCTGGCCCGGAGAGGTCCCCGGGGCGGGGGAGCGGGGGCTGTCCTGGACGGCGAACCGCTGGCTCTTCGCCTACTTCGCCCCCTTTGGAAGCCCGGCCCTGCTGCTCGTCCCAGGGCTGGGGCTGCTGCTGGGGCTGCGGACACGGCCCCGGGTCTTCGGGCCGCTGCTGGTGCTGGTGATCGCCGTGCACGGCGTGGCGGCGACCTTCGACGACTACGGCTTCCGACACGCCCTGACCGCCCTGCCGGCCCTCGCGGCCGGGCTCGGGCTGCTGTCGACCGTGCGCTGGGGCTGGCCGGTCCTGGTCGCCGCGGGGCTGCTGCTGGCGCACCAGACCCAGGACGTCGCCACCCGGTACTACGCCTCCGAGGACGACTTCGCCGCCAGCCTGGATCCAGCGCTGCCGGCCTGGCCCCTCGCGGCACTGGAGCGCTGCGCCCTGATCTGCGAGGACGGGAGGGTCCTGCCCGCGGAGCGCCAGCGCTCCCACTTCAACCTCCTGGATCCCGAGGAGGCAGAGGAACTGCGCCAGCAGACCGGCTGTCTGTTGTGGCTGGTGGGCTTCCAGGACCATCGCTGGTCGAGTCGGGCCGTCCAGGCCCGGGTGCTGCGCCTCGCCCACCTCTACGAGCTGCAGCCACGGGGTGTAGTGAACGTGCCGGACACCGGCTACGTTGGACTTCTGCTGGAGGTCGGATCCCGTCGTCCCGGAACGGCGCCCGACCGGTCGGGTGTTGACCCGCACGCAGGGAGGCCATGAGCGACGCACCCCACCGGATCAGAGCCCTGTTGTCCCTGCTCTCGGGCAGGGAGCGGCGCCTGGGCGCCCTGTCCGGGCTGCTGGAGCTCTGCGCGCTGGTCCTGGTCGTCTGGGCGGCGGCGATGTTGCAGGCCTCTTCGGAGCTGGCGGTGCGCTGGGGCCTGGTGCCGGGATCGGTCGCGGTGGCCGTGGGGGCCCTGGCGGTGATCGGGCTGGTGGCTCGCCGCTGGCGTCGAGCCGGTCGGACCCTGCACCAGGCACATCGCGTCGAAGAGGCCCTGCCCGAGCTCAGGGGGCGCCTGCTGACGGTGGTCGAGCGGCCGAAGGGCGCTCGTGTGGGGGAGTCGGAGCTGCTGCTGGGCCTGGCGGAGCGCAAGGCCGCCCGGATGGTCGTCGGCCTGGATGTCTCGGCCATCCACCCCGCGGGGAGGCTGCGGCCCTGGTGGGCGGGCCTGGCCTGGGCGGTGCTGCTCTTCGTGCTCGCGGGACTCTGGGCCCCCGGCGGACCCCTCACGAGCCTCGCCTGGCTGGCGGCCGGGACGCGCCCCGCCCACGCCGAGCCGCCGGAGCCGGTCGTCGAGATCGCCGAGGACACGGCCCTCGTCGGCGACCTGGTGCTGGTCTACGTCTACCCGGACTACACGGGCCTCGAGCCCCTCGAAGTGCCCAACTCCAACGGCACGGCGCACGGTCCCGCGGGGACCCAGGTGACGGTGCGGGCCCGGACCCGCGACAGCTACACCACGGCCGCGCTCCAGGTCGACGACCAGCCCCCGGTGCAGGCCACGCTCGTCGGGGGGCGGGACCTCGAAGCGGGCTTCACGATCGAGGCCGACGGTGTCTACCGCTTCATCCTGCGGTCCGAGGGGGTGGAGGAGCGCAGCCCGGACTACGCCATCGAGGTCGACGGGGACCAGCCACCGGTGGTCGAGGTCCAGGCCCGCAAGGGCAGGCTGGAGGTCGGCCACGACGCCCGCGTCCCGCTGCGCTGGGAGGCCCGGGACGACTTCGGGCTCACCGAGGCCCGCCTGCGCATCACCCAGGACGGACAGAGCCGAGACGTCCCGCTGGAGCGGGCGATGGAGCCGACCCGGACGATGGACGGAGGCCTGGCCACCCCCAAGTCCCTGGGGCTGAAGCCCGGGGACCAGGTGACGCTGAAGGTCGTCGCCCTGGACAACGACGGCATCGCCGGTCCCAAGGAGGGCGCCAGCCGTGAGGTCGAGGTGGTGGTGCTGGGCCCGCGGGGCCAGGCCAGGCGCCAGATGGCCCTCTGGAAGGAGCTCCGCGACGCGATGGTCGACGCCCTGGCGCCCTTCGCGCTGGAGGGCAGCCCCCCGGCCGACACCCAGCAGGCGATCGCCGCCTGGGCAGGCAGCGCGTCGGGACGCCTGGACGGGATCGACGAGCTGGTCGACAAGTACTGGGATGCCTTCCAGTACGTCTCGCTGGAGGCGATCCTGGTCGGCGAGACCCGTCGCATCGCCGGGGGGCTCTTCCGCTTCGTCCAGGAGGTCACCGACCCGCGCTCCCCGGAGCTCGTCGATCCGGCCGACCTGGACACCATCGAGGCCCAGCGCCAGGAGCTGATCGAGCGCCTGGAGCGCAACGTGCTCACGCTGGACATGCTCGTGCGCGGGCGGGCGGTCAACGAGATCAACGCCATCGCCCAGGAGCTCGACAGCCGCGGTGAGGCGCTCGAGGCCAGCCTGCACCGGCAGCCCAGCCTGGCGGAGGTGTCCACCCGGCTCCAGAGCATCGATCGCCTCGAGCTGCGCATGCGGCGGGCGGCCCAGGCCGCCAGCAGCGGCTCGCTCACCGACCTCGTGGTCTCCTCCTTGGACGACATCGACCGCCTCGAGGACCGCATCCGGGACGACCTCCAGCGCGGCGGCCTGGACCGGGCCGAGCCGCAGATCGAGCTGCTGGCCGACAGCCTGCGGCGCCTGGCGCTGGGCATCGATCACATGCAGCGGGAGATGGAGGCGGCGGACGACCAGGCCGCCCAGATGATGGAGGACCTGATGGAGGAGCTGGCACGCCTGGAGGCCGCCGAGCGGGCGCTGCTGGCGGCCACGGAGCAGGCCCGTGCCGAGGGGGGCGGCGACGACTGCGAGGAGTCCCTCTGGACCCCGACCGCGACCCTGGGCCGCGAGATCGTGGAGCGCACCGAGCGGGCCCGGGACACCCTGGTCGACCTCACCCTGGCGGAGAGCATCGCCGGGACCCAGGTCGAGGGTGCGCTGTCCCAGGCGGAGCGCCTCAGCCGGGCGCTGGAGGCCCGCGACCTGATGGGAGCCCGCTACGAGGCCGCCCAGACCGCCCAGCGACTCGATCGCACCGCTCGCAGCCTCCAGGCCGAGGCGCGATGGCGCCGCGACGGCCTCAGTCCGGAGGAGAGCGGCGCCCTGCGCGACCTGGAGCGGGCCGCGTCCCGCGCCGAGCAGGTCTACCGGCTGGTGGAGCGCATCTACGCGTGCCTCAACACCGGCACCCCCGACCTGGCGGCGGTGGCGGCCGAGCTGGCAGAGGACCAGGCCAACCTCAGGCAGGAGACCGGCGAGGCGCAGCAGACTGCCCAGGAGCTCGCCTCGATGATGCAGCCGATGGGGCTGCCCGGCGTGCTCGAAGCGCTGGAGGCCGCGGACGAGGAGATGGTCCGGGCCGAGGACAGCCTCGGGAGCAACCGTGTCCAGGAGGCGGAGAGCGCCGAAGGCGCCGCGGCTGATCGGCTCTGGCAGGCCCAGCAGCAGCTCGGCCAGGCCCAGGCCGCCTGGGAGCAGATGAAGGACGCCATGCAACCCGGCGGCCAGGGTCGGGAGCCGGGCGACGAGGGGGACGAGCACGGCCGGGACGGCGATGAGCTGGCCGGCAGCGACCGGATCGAGATCCCCGTCGACGACCTGCTGGACGCCGAGGCCTACCGCAAGGCGCTGCTGGAGGGCATGCGCGGCGAGGTTCCGCCGGAATTCGAGGCCCTCAAGCGGAGGTACTATGAAGAGCTCGTCCGCCAGTAGGGTGCTGGCGCGGGTCGCCGCCCTCGGCGCCTGGCTCTGGGCCGGTGCCGCCTGGGGGGCCTCTCTGGACGAGGGCGTGGCCTGCCTGGAGGCCACCCACCTGAGCTGCGCCCGGGTGAACGTCGATGCGCTGCGCGAGGCTGGGGAGGACAGCGTCGAGCTCGACGAGCTGGAGGCCTGGGTGCTCTTCCACGAAGGGCGCTGGGAGGACGCGGTCGGGGCGCTGGCGTCGGTCGCCGAGGCCCTGCCCGACGAGTACGCGGAGGGCACCTCCGGCGCCCAGGACATGGCGCTCTTCGAGCAGACCCTGCAGGCGTCGGAGGGGCTCGTCGAGACCACCCGCGGCAGCGTCACCATCCAGCACCACCCGGGCATCGACCGGCTGCTCGTGGAGGAGGCCTTCGAGGTCCTGGCCCTGGCCGAGGAGCGCATCGCGCCCCTGCTGGGGGGCGTTCCACCGGAGCCGGTGCGCATCGAGATCTACCCCGACGGCCAGTCCTTCACCCGGGGCAGCAGCCTGCCCCTGGAGGCGATCCAGACCACGGGCGTGGTGGCGATCTCCAAGTGGAACCGCCTGCTGCTCGTGAGCCCCCGGGTGCTGGGGCGGGGCTATGGCTGGAAGGACACCCTGGTCCACGAGTGGATCCACGGCGTCGTGGCCTGGCACTCCGACGATCGCTGCCCGGTCTGGCTCCAGGAGGGCATCGCCAAGGGCCTGGACATGCTCTGGCGGCAGGACGACTTCGAGCTGAACCTGCAGATGCAGTCCCTGCTCGCCAGGGCCTTGCAGAAGGACGAGTGGGTGACGCTCCAGCAGATGCACCCGTCGTTCGCCTTGCTGCCCAGCGCCGAGATGGCCGGCCTGGCCTACGCCCAGGTGGCGACCCAGGTGGAGCTGGTGCGCCAGACCCGCGGAGAGGACGCCATCGCCGAGGTGCTGGCGCTGCTGCGGGAGGGCGTGGACGCCGGGCAGGCCCTGGCCCAGGTCTACGGCGCCGCGGACTACGCGGGCCTGGAGGCCGACTGGAAGGTCTTCGTGGCCGAGATGGACCTCGTGGCGGAGCGCCTCGCCGCCCTGCCGACGGTCCTCGATGGACAGGGGCAGGACTTCGCCACCGACCCCCACCTCTCCCAGCGCCAGGACCTGGCCGACAAGGCCCGCCTCGGCGACCTGATGGCCGAGCGGAACCACCGTGAGGCGGCCCTGCTCTACTACCGGCAGGCCCTGCCGGAGGAGGACCACCCCGGCCCCGACCTCGCCCTGCGCATCGCCCGGGTCCAGGCGGAGCTGGACCGCCCCGACCAGGCCCGCCGGACCCTGGAGGAGAGCGTCCGCTACTACCCGGAGTACGCGCCCACCCTGCGCCTGCTCGGTAGCCTGCTGGCGGAGCTCGGCGAGGTGGAGGCCGCCATCGAGCTGCTGGCCGCGGCCACCGACACCGACCCCTTCCACCTGGAGACCCAGCAGACCCTGGCGCGGCTCTACGCCGAGGTCGGTCTCGAGGAGGAGAGCGCTCGGCGGCAGGCGGCGGTGGACGTGCTGAGCTACCGGTGAGGGTGCCGGTCAGGAGACCGGAGCTGAGGGAGGAGCTCGCGTTGCGGGCTGAGGGGGCACGTACCGCGCCCTGGTCGCGCTATTCTGTGGTCATGCCCCATCGAGCGCGAGCCCGACTGAGCTACGCCGAGTACCTCGAGCTGGAGGAGCGCAGCGACGTCAAGCACGAGTTCGTCGACGGGGAGCTCTATGCCATGTCGGGAGGTACGCCGGCGCACGCACGGCTCCCGATCGCGCTGGCGGTGGCGCTCGATCCACTGCTCCGTGGCGGCCCCTGTCGCCTCTACAGCAGCGACCTCCGTGTGCGCTTCCCAGACGGGAACTCCGCCTACCCGGACCTCAGCGTCGTCTGCGGTGAGCTCGAGACCGACGCACTGGACCACGACGCCGCGACGAACCCCACGGCGATCATCGAGGTGCTCTCGGACAGCACGGAGGGCTATGACCGCGGCGCCAAGCTGCACCGCTACCGGACCTTCCCCTCCCTGCGCCACTACCTGCTCGTCGCCCAGCACGCCGTCTGCATCGAGCACTACGAGCGCCGTGCGGGGGGCGAGTGGACCCACGCCGTCCACGGTCCTGGCGACGCCCTCGTCCTCACGGCCCTCGGCGCCGAGCTCCGTGTGGACGAGGTCTACGAGGACGTGGAGCTGGCCGATCCACCGCCCCACCCCGGCGTGCCCTTTGTGAGGGAGCCCGAGGTGCCCTACCAGGCCTGACCGAGCCCCGGACAGGAGCCGGCCTCTGGGGCTGGCAGGCTCTGGCCGCGCGCATCCTCCACCTCAGCGACAGCCACCTCGGGACCCGTCAGTCAGGGCCCCCAGCCCCGCGCGAGAAACCGATCGCCGACCTGGTCGACGACGCCCGTGCTCCACGCTGGCTCGTTGGAGGGATCCTGACCGGCC
>CAZCVP010000204.1:14113-14939 GCA_964501915.1 uncultured Enterobacterales bacterium | reverse complement strand
GAGGCCGGGGTCGTCGTCGTCGGCCGTGCCGTTGCAGTCGTTGTCCACGCCGTCGCAGACCTCGGCCTCCGACGGAGAGGCGGAGGCGTCGAGGTCGTCGCAGTCCTCGCCGGTCGCCACGTACCCGCTGGGCTGGTCGCAGGCCTCGACCGTGTAGTCGGCCGAGCCGTGACCGTCGCCGTCGTGGTCGATGTACCAGGTCGGGACCGATCCACTCAGGTCCGGGTCGTCCTCGCCTTCCTGCCCGTCGCAGTCCTCGTCGCGGGCGTCGCAGGTCTCGCCGGCGCCGGGGTGGATGCTGCCGTCGGCGTCGTCGCAGTCCTCGGAGTTGTCCACCGTGCCACTCGGCGCCTCGCAGCCCTCGGCCGTGTTGTCCGGGTCTCCGTAGCCGTCGCTGTCGCTGTCGACGTAGAAGGTGTCGGGGTCGGTGGGGTCCTCGTCGGTGGTGCCGTCGCAGTCCTCGTCGACGCCGTCGCAGGTCTCGGCGGCGCCGGGGTGGACGGCGGGGTCGCCGTCGTCGCAGTCCTCGGAGTTGTCCACGTTGCCTCTCGGGGGGTCGCAGCCATCGGCCGTGTAGTCCGTGGTGCCGTAGCCGTCGCCGTCGGTGTCGACGTAGAAGGTGTCCGCGTCGCTGGCGTCTTCGTCGGTGTCTCCGTCGCAGTCCTCGTCGACCCCGTCGCAGGTCTCGCCGGCCTCGGGGTGGATGCTGCTGTCGTCGTCGTCGCAGTCCTCGGCGGGCGACGCGCAGGCGGCGGCGGCCTCGCCGGCGGCCACGGGGCAGTCCGCGACCCCGGACCCGGCGCCGGCGGGGGCCGCGGCCCCCGGC
>CAZCVP010000204.1:0-14103 GCA_964501915.1 uncultured Enterobacterales bacterium | reverse complement strand
GTTGTTGATGTTTTCGATCCAGTAGGCGTTTCCGTTGTTGGTGTCGACGTCGTCGGTGTCGTCGTCGGCGTCGTCCTCGTCGGTGTCTCCGTCGCAGTCGTTGTCGTCCCCGTCGCAGATCTCGGTGGCGTTGGGTCTCACGGTGGCGTCGGCGTCGTCGCAGTCCTCGCAGGCCGCGTAGCCGTCGCCGTCGGCGTCGGCGTAGCCCACGGAGCCGTCGCAGTTGTAGTCCGCGGGGTCGGTGCAGTCCTCCTCGGTGGCGTCGGGGTGGAAGGCCGCGTCGCTGTCGTCGCAGTCCCCGCCGCGGTCGACGTAGCCACTGGGGGCCACGCAGGCTTCGAGGGTGTACGTGTCGGCGCCGTAGCCATCGCTGTCGGCGTCGGCGTACCAGGTGCTGGGGTCGAGCACGTCCGGATCGTCGTCGTCGAAGAGCCCGTCGCAGTCGTTGTCCAGGTCGTCGCAGACCTCGGTACCGGCGGGAGAGGCCGCGCCGGAGGTGTCGTCGCAGTCGTCGCCGTTGGCCACCCAGGAAGCGTCCACGTCACAGGCGATGATCGAGAACTCCGGGTTGCCGTAGCCGTCGCCGTCGCTGTCGGCCCACCACTGCTCGGTGAGGTCCTCGTCCACCTCGTCGTCGCAGTCGTTGTCCACCTCGTCGCACTGCTCGGGGGCGTCGGGGTAGGTCTCCGGATCGTCGTCGTCGCAGTCTCCGCCGACGAGGCTCTCGCCGGCCTTGGCGGCGCAGCCCTCGAAGGCCAGCAGGGTCTCGCCGTAGCCGTCGCCGTCTTCGTCGGGGAAGATCTCGACCTGCACGTCCTCGTCGACTTCGCCGTCGCAGTCGTTGTCGTCCTCGTCGCAGACCTCGGGAGCGCCGGGGTAGACGTCGGGGTCGGCGTCGTCGCAGTCGATGTCGTCGCCGTAGCCGTCGCCGTCGACGTCCGCGGGCTCCGTGCCGGTCTCGTGGGTGTCGGTGGTGTCGGTTGTGTCGACGGTGTCGGTGACCGTGGCGGTGTCGGTCTGGCTGTCGACCCCCGTGTCCGCGGTGTCGTCACCACCGCAGCCAGCGAGGATCAGAGCGGCGAACAGGAGGGGGAAGGACATGGGAGCTCCCGGCCAGCAGAGCCCGGATTGTCCCACGGGTCGACTATGCTCCACGGCGTGTGGACCCTGATCCCGGCCCGAGACGAAGCGCAGCGGCTCGACGGCGTGCTGGAGCGGGTGCGAGCGGTCCTGCCCGAGGGCCGGGTGCTGGTCGTCGACGGTCACAGCTCGGACCCGACCGTGGAGATCGCCCGGCGTCACGGGGCCCGGGTCGTAGAGCAGCCCGGCCGTGGCTACGCCGACGCGCTGGCGATGGGCTACCGGACCCTGCTCGCGGCGGGGGCCGAGCGGGTCGTCCAGCTCGACGCCGACGGGCAGCATCCCCCGGAGGAGGCGCCCCGGCTGCTCGCGGCGCTGGCGGACGCCGACTTCGTCATCGGCAGCCGGCAGGGCACGCGGAGCCCGGGTGCCTGGCACCGGAGGGCGGGCAACGCGGTGCTCTCCCAGGCGGTGCGGGTCACGTCCGGGGCGGTGCTCCACGACGTCACGAGCGGCTACTGGGCCTGCGGACCCGCGGCCATCGCGCTCTTCGCCGCGTCTCTCGGAGAGGGCGTCGCCGACGCCAACGTGAGGGTGCTCGCCGTCCGGGCCGGGCTGGGGGTCCGAGAGCTCCCGGTGACCATGAGCGAGCGCAGCGACGGTGCGTCGATGCACGACGGCTGGCAGGGGGCCCGGAACCTGCTGCGCAGCCTGAGAGCTCTGCGGTGAGGGAGCTGGGGGTCTGCATCCAGGCCGGCGGGGCCGGCTCGCGGCTGCGGTCGCTGCTGGGGGAGCGTCCCAAGGCCCTGACCCCCCTCGGGAGCGACACCCTGCTCGGCTACCAGCTCCACCGGGTGGGCGCGCTGGAGCCCCGGGTGACGGTGGTGCTGTGCCGGGACCGCGCGGACCGGATCGAAGTGCCAGCCGGTGTGCAGAAGCTGGTCGAGCCGGAGCCCCTGGACACGGCGGGCGGGCTGGCGTTGTTGCCCTCCTTCCCCGAGACCTGGCTGGTGCTGAACGTGGACCACGTGTCCGACGTGGACCTGTCGGCGATGGTCGCCACCCACCGCGGGGCGGCGACGGCCCTGGTCCACCACAAGGACCACGAGGTCCCCGAGGGGGTCGTCACGGTCCGGGAGGGGCAGGTCGTGCGCTACGAGGAGCGGCCCCGGCTCGAGCTGCAGGTCACGGCTGGGCTCTACGTCTTCTCCCGCGCCGCGCTGGCCGGGGTGCTGGACGGTGACGCCGTCGCGATGCCGGAGCTGATCACGCGCCTGATCCCCCAGGGCGTTCGGGCCTGGCACCACCACGGGTTCTGGATCGACGCCGGCACGCCGGAGCGGCTGGCCGAGGCGGAGCGGTTCGTGTCAGGTCAGCTCGGCGATTGAGCCGCGGCCGCCGCGGTCCGGTGCGGCGGCGATCCACCAGAGGGCGAGGTTGGCCCACAGCGGGATGGAGAGCGGTCCCAGAGCCGCGATGCGGCCGACCAGCTCCCAGAAGCCGGCCGGGTCCAGCGGGCTCCGGGGTCGCGCCCGGCCGCTCTCCGAGCCGAGGTGGAGGCCGAGGACCTCGCCCTCCCGGTCGGTGCGTCGTCGGCCGCCCTCCAGCAGTACGCGGTCCAGGGGCCAGTCCAGGTCCGCGGCGGCCCACAGCCCCGGCTCGTAGCGCACCAGCTCACGGGTCAGGCCGAGCAGCTCGACACGACCGGACCGGGGCACGCCGACCTCCTCGACGACCTCGCGGTAGAGGTCGAGCCCACCCAGCACGCCGCCCAGGCAGCCCTGGACGTCGGACCAGTCCAGCGTTCCGGAGCCGGCGGAGGCGATCTGGGAGGCGGCGAAGAGCACCCCATCCGCGGCCCTTCGCTGGAGCACCAGGGCTCCGTCGCTGGAGAAGACCAGGATGCCCAGGCCGACGGTGTTGGCGAGGCCGGACCGGTCCAGCGGCACCAGGCGGCCCTCGCGGACCTCGCCCGCCCGCAGCGAAGCCCGGCCGTCGAGACCCAGGTTCGTGCGCACATAGTCGGTGTAGTTCACCGGCTGGAAGTGGAGCGCGGGCGGGGAGGAGACGAAGCGAGCCAGGCGGGCCGTGCCCAGGGGCGGGTCGTAGGGGCGGGGCAGGCCCCGGGCGTCGGCGTGGGCACGCCAGAAGGCCCCGGCACCCTCGTCGCGCCAGGGGGGCACGTGGCGTCGGGAGGTCTCCTGGGCCACGGCCACCGCCCTTCCGGTCCCGTCCGACCAGGGTCCGAGCAGCACCTGGTGTGGCAGCAGCACCCGCTCGCCGGCGGGGCCTTCCAGCCAGAGCACGTCGTCCTGGGCCGGGAGCCGGGTCGGCCAGGGCGGAGCCCAGTCCAGCGGCCAGGCATCGCCGGTTGGGGAGGGGCCCGGGTCGACGCCGAGCACGATGACCGTCCCGGGACCGGTGCGGATCACGCCCCGGGGAGGGGGGCCGTCGACGCGGAGCAGGTCCGGGAGCTCGGAGGGCATGGGCTCGGTCCGGGAGGGCTGGAGGGCCGGCTCGGTGGCCATGGTAGTCGGTGGGGCATGGGGCGCCCACGGCTGCACCGACGCCGGGGCCGTGGAAGACACGAGCGCCCGGGATGGACCACCATCCGGCCCGATCGTGTCGCCCGCCGCCAGGAGCGTGGACGTGGACGGTCGACAGCTAGCGCTCCAGCTCACAGATCTCCGGTCGCTCCGGCACGTCGACCTCCACGGCCCGCGCACAGGCCGCCCGGGTGGCTGGCGCGAGCCCGTCGCAGCCGCCGATCCCCTGGCAGGCCACCACGAGGCCCAGGATCTCCCCCACAGCGACCGGGAAGTCCGCCTGGCGCGCCACCGCGTCGAAGGAGGCCCGGTCGGGACCCGTGGCCGCCCAGCGCTGCAGGGCGTGCACCGTGCAGTCGCGGGCGTGGGGGCCGGTGTGGGCACGACAGGCGGCGAGCTGCGCGACGATGTCGGCGTCCGGGCGGGCATCGAGCACCGCCAGGGCACAGTCGGTGACCTCGCCGCAGGCCACCAGGTGCTCCTCCCGCGGCACCTCGCGCGAGTCGGCGTGGCTGGCCGCCCAACCGAGACGGCAGCGGTCGGCACCCTCCGACAGCGCGGAGCAGTCCGCCAGGCGGGCCGCGGGACGGGAGGAGAGAGAGACCAGGCAGTAGTCCCGGAACTCCGGCTCGCTGTAGCGCTGGCAGTCCGCGAGCCGCTCCACCGGGGGCGGTGAGCCCGGCTCGCTCCCCCCACAGGCGAGCACCAGCGCCAGGCCGGGCCTCAAGACCCGGCTCGCCCGCGCCGCCGGGCCGCGGCCCACAGACCCGCCAGCCAGCCGAGGCCGGCGCTCGCTCCGACCCCGCAGGACCACCCCCCGCTGGCGCCGTCGTCGAAGCTGCCGCCGCCCTGGTCGGCGTCGTCCCGCACCAGGTCGAAGGCGTAGCTCCAGCCGAAGGTCTCGTCCTCGCGGCTCTGCTCGGGCAGGGCGGCCACGACCAGCAGGATCGCGTCCTCGTCGCCGACCTCACTCAGGACGACGCTCCCGCTCCCGTCGACGAGGTCCAGGCGGTTCAGCTCGACCTCGGCGCCCCAGTCGCGGATGGCGTGCACCTCCCAGCCCGAGGCGCTGCCCTCGCTGCCCTCGGCGTTGCCCTCGAAGCGGATCGTCAGCTCGCCGGTCGAGGAGCGGGCCTGGTGGATCAGGCCGTAGGCGTACTCCTCGAGGCCCTGGGCCTCGTCGACGCTCACGAGCCCGGTCGTGCCGGTGGTGGGCACGGAGTCCAGGGACAGGTACGAGGAGCTGTAGCCCCAGGCCTTCATCACCGACCAGAACACGTCGTCGTTGTCGTAGGGCTCCCAGGTGGCGTTGAAGGCCGCCATCTCCCCGAACGCGCGCCGCACCGTGGTGCCGTGGCGCTCCTGGAGGAGCTGGTCGAGGAAGTCGAGGGGGTCGCCCCGCCTCTCTCCCAGCATCCAGGAGTCACGGATCAGGTCCCTGTCCCCGGCGAACTCCGAGAGGTACCAGGGAAAGATGAAGGCGCCGTAGTGGCGCAGCCCCCACTCCCCGCCGAAGAGCCAGATCCGGCGGTGGGACTCGACGATGTAGAACGGGAGGTACTCGGCGTAGAGCTCGACCTCGGGCAGGTGCTGGGCCGCCATCCAGGTCGCCGTGGCCTCCCAGTACCAGGCGGCGTCGTCCAGTGCATGCTCCACGGGGTCGTAGTAGATGTAGGACGAGGTCCCTTCCTGGACGGCGTGGTACAGCTCGTGGCTCGCCACCGACCGGCCCCAGTCGAGGGTGGCGGCCACCGTGGACTGGGCCATCACGATCATCGGCCAGCCCCCCTCGTCGAGGGTGAAGTAGCCCAAGGCGCCGTAGTCCTCGGGGATGCCGTCTCCGGTCTGGGCGATGTAGACGTTGACCTTGAAGCCCTCGGCACCTCCCGGCACGGAGTGTCCCAGCTCGTCGACCTGGAAGGCCCAGGCGTCCTCGAAGGCCTCCAACATCGCCTCGGCGTCGTCGGGGTCGACGCTGCCCGAGTCCCCCCACTTCAGGGCGAAGTTCTCGGACTCGAGCTGGTGGGTGTAGGGGCCGGCCTCGTCCCGCTCGATCTTGTCGTCCCCGGGAGGCCGGGCCGGCACGACCGGCGGCGGGAGGTGGGCGACCAGGGGCAGGCGCTCTGGGGTCGCACAGAGGTCCTGTGCCAGGGCCGAGGCGAGGAGGACCGTGAACATGGAGACCCCCAGAGTAGCCGGAGCCGGCCGTGGCTGGGGCCGGCTTCAGTCCTCTCGGGTGGCGAAGCGGGACATCGCGTCCATCGCGGCGTCGAGGCTCTCCGGTCGCAGGGTGGCGTCTCCCAGCCGGCGACCGGCAGGGTCGACGATCTCGAAGGGTCCGGCCGGGTAGGTGACGGTGGCCCGGTCCGGCTCGACGATCGCGTGGTTGTAGTAGGAGCAGGCGACCAGGGGCGCCCGGGGACCCGGCTCGAAGAGGCCGACTCCGTTGCTGAGCCGGCGCTCGGGGTCCTCGCAGCCGAGCAGGTCCGCAAGCAGCGTCGCCACGAGGTCCTCGTGGGTGGTGCGCCAGGTCACCGCGCCGCCCGGGCGGCCCGGCCAGGCCACCACCAGCGGGACCTGGAGCTGGGCGGCCGTGTAGTTGCTGCCGTGGCCCCACCAGCCGCCGCCGTTGTCGTCGAACTCCTCGGCGTGATCGCTGGTCAACACCACCACGGTGCGCTCGTCGAGGCCACGGGCCGCCAGCGCGTCGAGCACCTCGCCCAGGCGGGCATCGGCGGCGTGCAGGGCGTTCCGGTAGAGGTTGCGGTAGGGCGTGGGGTCGATGCCCGGTCGCAGCTCCAGGTGCTCGACCCCCGTCCAAGCGGGCTGGAAGGGGGTCGGGGCGTCGACCGGGACGTCGTAGCCGTGGACCGCGTCCAGGTAGAGCACGGCGGCGAAGGGCTCGGGGGTCGAGGTCAGGAAGGTGACGAGGTCCCGGGTCGCGGCCCGGTCCCGCTCGGCGGGCGTGGGCTCGGGGCGGCTCAGGGGCAGGTTCGGCAGGCCTCGGAAGACGGTGCGGTCGAAGCCCTGGGGAGCGAGGTCGGCGCTGAGCCCCAGGCCGAGGGCGTAGCCGGCGTCCTGGAGCTGCTCCAGGAGCACGGGCGGCGTCTGGTCCGTGGACACGCCGGTCCAGTAGGTGCAGGGGATGCCGTAGAAGAGGGAGAAGATGCCGGTCCGGGTGACGTTGCCGCCGCTCCAGTGGTCCTCGAAGCGAGCGGCGTGCGACGCGCTGGCCACGGACCAGGCGTGGGGCGTCACAGAGGCCGACAGCTCGTCGGACCGCCAGGCGTCGATCACCACCAGCAGCAGGTCCAGGGGCGGCTCCGGGAGGGCGCAGGTCCGAGGGTCCTGCCCGTAGCGCAGCGAGGCGACCTCGGGGGCGTCGAGTCCCCGGTGACGGTGGGCCTCCGGGTCGACCCAGCCCCGGGCCGCCAGGAAGCGCCGGGCGGTGAGCGGAGCGAACAGCGGGAGGTGACGGGTGAGGCGGGTGATGGAGGTGGCGTAGGTGGCGTCGGCCCAGGCGTGCAGGGCGTGGTGACCGGCGAAGGACAGGCCCAGCAGGGTCCAGGCGAGGCCGACACGGGGCCAGGGCCGGCGGGCCAGGTGAGCCCCCAGGGCCGTCCAGGCGGCGACCAGGGCCGGGAGCCCCCACAGTGCCGCCCGACTCCAGGGACCGAGGGCGAAGATGCGGTCGCCGCCCGGCCCGAAGAACAGGGCGAGCAGGGTGAAGTCCAGGTGGAAGCGCCAGCGGTCGTAGACCAGGGTGTCGGCCAGCAGCATCGACGTGGTCAGGGTGGCGACGAGCACGCCGAGGCCGATCACGAGCCCGCGCGGCAGCCAGCGGGCCACCACCGCGAGACCGAGCATCGGCAGGCCGGCCCACCACGCCGCCTGGCCCGCGATGGCCAGCGCTCGGTAGAGCAGGGCCAGGCCGTCCTCCGCCGGGCCCGCGTGGGCCAGGTACCGGGCCATGGCGAGCACCTGGACGGCGGCGATCCAGAGACCGAAGCGGGCGCACCAGCCGCTCATCGCTGGCGCCAGCCGACCAGCAGCAGGCCGAGCAGCCCCAGCCCCAGCAGGCGCATCGAGACGTCCCAGGGGACGGGTGCGTAGCGGAACTCCACCCGGCTGGCTCCGGGCTCGAGCAGCACGCCCCGGAAGACGCCGCCCACCCGAAGGACAGGGACGTCGACTCGATCGACGCTGACCTTCCACCACGGGTCCCAGGTGTCGGCCAGCACCAGCAGCGAGGGCTCGGTGACCCGCCCCACGAGGTCGATGCCGACCCGGTTGGAGGTGTCCTGGACCTCCAGGGGCGTGAAGCTCGGCTCGCCGCCGAGGGCGGGCAGGCCTTCGACCGGCGGACGTCGCCCGGCGATGGCGTCGCGAGCGACGAGGTCCAGGGCGGTCTCCGGGTCGCTGACCTCCCGGCTGGCGGTGGTGAGCCAGGCCCGGGGGGCCTCGGGAGCCAGGGCGTAGACGCCCAGCGGCGCCTCGCCGACGTCGACGGCCTCCAGGGAGTCCAGCGGGTCCTCGCTGAGCACGTAGCGCACGCCCGAGAAGCGCAGCAGGTTCCTCACCTCGGGGGTGAGCGCCTCGATCGGGTACCAGGGACGCGCCAGGCGCCGGTCGAGGCGACGTGCGAGGCGCTCCCAGGACATGGGGATCGGGAGGTCGTAGCCCCTCAGGTCCCTCACTCCGACCAGGGCCCCGGTGTTGGGCTGCAGCGCCCAGCCGAGTCCGACGACCCGGCCATCGCCCGTGAGCGCAGCGAGCCGCTGGGTCCAGGCGGCCGGGGCCGGGTCGTGAAGCTCCGGCGGCAGCTCGCCCTGGTCCAGGTGGCGACCGGACCAACCGGTCGCCAGCACGGCGGCCAGGGCCACCCCGCCGGTGAGGGCGCGGGCGCGGTCCAGGGCCAGACCAGCGGCCACGGCCAGCCACAGGGCACCCATGCCGCCGAGCCGGGCGTGGTTCATCGGTCCGGGCAGACCGGTGGTGGCGAGCACCAGGCAGCCGAGCCAGGCGAGCACCAGCCACCTCCCCCGTCCCGGCCGGCGGGCGCCGAAGGCCGCCCGCACCCGCCCCGCCAGCCCCGGGTGGAGGACCCCCTCGGCCCACACACCCCGCCCGCTGTAGCCCTCGCCGGCCGGGTGACCGTGCGCGTTGGGCACCAGGGCGTCGAGGAGCTGACCGAGGGCCAGCGTGTTGCCTCCGTGGGCCTCCAGGGTGGCGCTGCGCGTCAACAGCTCCGCGAAGGGCAGCCAGAGGGGGGAGGAGAGCAGGGCCCCGAGGACCCAGCCGAGGACCACCCGCCGGTCCCGGGACCGGGCCAGGGCCCACCCCAGCGAGAACAGCAGGCCGTGGGCGACGGTCTCCGGGTGACCCCCGCCGACGAGACCGGCGACACAGAGGGCGAGCACGGCCGACCGCTTGCGCTCCGTGGCCCAGAGCACCCAGGGCACCCAGGCGAAGGTCGCCCCGTGAGGGTGGAGCAGCCAGACCCAGGTGTAGGGCGCCGTCATCGCCGCGGCGCCCGCCACGCCGACGCCCCAGGGACCGGCCCCAAGGCGGCGCACCAGCAGCGCCGTGCCCAGGCCCGTCCAGACCAGCACCCACCAGACCCCGAAGTCCTGGGCCGTGTCCTCGTCGAGGACCAGGCGACCCCAGGTCACCGGGGAGCCCACCATGCTCTGCATGTCGGCCAGCAGCGGGCGCCCGGCGTGGAGGTCCGGGTTCCACAGGGGGACCTGCCCCTCCTCGACGCTGCGCAGCACCCGCTGCCGCAGGGCCTTGAACTGGAGGGCGGGGTCGGAGAGCTGGTGGTGGCGCACCGAGCCGCCCGGCGCCTCCTGCCAGCCGTGGTGCACGCTGAGGTGGTCGTCGGCGGACACCACCAGGATCCCCGGCAGCGCACCCGGAAAGAACAGGCTCGGGACCAACAACAGGGCCAGCAGCGGCAGCCAGCTCCGCAGGACTCTACTCGACCTGCTCATCCTCACCCCGGAGGCGGATCGGGCCGAAGCCCTCGGGCCGGCGGGCCTCGATCCCGGCGTAGAAGGCCCGGACCTCGTCCATGTCGATCCCCATGTCTCCGGTCAGGGACAGCACCGGACCGATGCCCGCCTGGCGGCTGTCGTGGTCGATGAAGCCCAGCACCAGCGGCACCTTCGCTCCCAGGGCGATCCGGTAGAACCCGGACTTCCAGTGCTCGGCGTGGCTGCGGGTGCCCTCCGGGGCGATGCCGAGCATCAGCACCTCCTCCTCCTCGAACCGGGCCGCGAGCTGGTCGACGAGGCCCTCGGGGTGGGAGCGGTCGATGGGCAGGCCGCCGCAGAAGCGCATCAGCGGCCCCAGCCAGCCCTCGAAGAGGGACCGCTTGCCCAGCCAGCGGAAGGGCACGGCGAACCACCAGCTGGCGAGCATGCCGTAGACGAAGTCCCAGTTGGAGGTGTGGGGGACGGCGATCACCACGAACTTGCGGGCCTCGGGCACCGAGCCGGCGGCCCGCCAGCCGACCAGCCACAGCCCCAGCCGCGCCAGGTGGTGCATGAGGCCGCGCTTCAGCGGAACCGGTTCCGGCAGGGGAGGGACCAAGGACTCCACTCTATTCCTGTTTGCGGGGCGGCTCCGACTGGATACCCCGCCCCCCTGCCGACCCCACCCGGAGTCCCCATGTTGCGCAGTGTCCTGTCGTTCGCCGCTCTCGTCGCCTGTGCCGCCTGCAACGACGAGCCCAACACGCCGCCGGCGATGCCCAAGGCCCAGCCGGCCGCGGAGCAGCCCGCGGCGACCCCGCCTGCCGACGCCGGCTACACCGCGGTGCAGGACCCGCTGGAGGGCGGCCCCTTCCCCGCGCTCCTGCTCGCCCAGGCCTTCTTCTACAAGGTCGACGGCAAGCCCAAGCCCGGGCCGGCGCGGCTGGAGATCTGGCGCCAGACCGGCGAGAGCTGGACCATGACCCGGCTCGAGGACGACGACTCCAACGTCTTCCACAAGGCCATGCCCTACGAGGGCGGGATCCTCACCCTCGGCGGCACCGGCGCGGTGCTCAAGCACTGGAAGTGGACCGGCACGGCCTGGACCAGCGAGACCCTCTTCGAGAAGAGCTGGGGCGGGCGCTTCGACAGGCTGCGCGACGCCGAGGTCGGCGACCTGGACGGCGACGGCGTCGACGAGATCGCCATCGTGACCCACGACTCCGGCGTGGTGATGGTCTACGACCCCAACGCCGAGGGGAACAAGGTCTTCGAGATGGACCAGAAGCCCGACACCTTCGTGCACGAGGCCGAGCTCGGCGACATCGACGGCGACGGCCAGCTCGAGTTCTACGCCACCCCCACCGACCGCAACAAGGTCGGCAAGTCCCAGGACGGCTGGCTGGTGTCCTATCGGTGGGACGGCAGCACCTACGTGCGCACCATGGTCGACGAGATGGGCGCCACCCACGCCAAGGAGGCCCTGGCCACCGACATCGACGGCGACGGCGCCAGCGAGCTCTTCAGCGTGCTGGAGGCCGAGCTCGGGCCCAACAAGGAGATGGTCAAGCCGGTCGAGATCCGCCAGTACACCCGGGCCGCCGACGGCAGCTTCAGCCACAGCGTGGCCGCCACCATCGACGACACGCAGACCCGCTTCCTGGTGCCGGGCGACTTCGACGGCGACGGCACCCAGGAGCTCGTCGCCGCGGCGATGAAGACCGGGCTCTGGTACCTGGACCTGCAGGCCGACGGCACCTGGACCAAGACCAACTTCGACAGCCGCAGCTCCGGCTTCGAGCACACCACCTACGCCGCCGACCTCGACGGCGACGGCAAGCTGGAGCTCTACGTCGCCGCCGACAACGAGCGCGAGCTGAAGCGCTACGACTTCAACGGCACGACCTTCGACAGGACCGTGATCGGCCAGCTCTCCAAGGACGTGTTCACCTGGAACATCACGGCGATGTCGCTGTGATCGGCGCCTCCGGTCCGCGGGTGTGCTTGCGGATCGGGGCTGTGTGCGGATAGGAGGCGAGTTCGCTCCTTGACGTTCAGCATGCAGGTGCCCGCGAGATCACGCGGGTGAAACGGGAAGCCGGTTGAAGACCGGCGCGGCCCCCGCCACTGTGACTGGGGAGGCTCTCGACAACGGCCACGGAACGCGATGGTTCCGGAAGGCGTCGAGGAGCCCGAGATCCAGGAGCCAGGAGACCGGCCTGCATGCCCTGACCATCATCTTCCGGGGATGGAAGAGGGTCGGTTCCCTGCCGGGATCCAACCGCCTCGTGCCCCGGCCGGGGTTCCGGCCGTGTCGACAACGCTCCTGCTCACGCTCCTCAGCGCCACCGCTCTCGCAGCGGAGGGCACCGGTACGTCCGGCGAAGAGGTGGTGGTCGCTGCGGAGCGCCAGGACGCGCCGCTGCCGGGGGAGACCTCCGCGGCCGTGACGGTGATCGCGGTCGACGAGACCGTGTCGGCGGGCACCGATGTCGCCGAGCTGCTCGACACCACCACGGGGGTGACGGTCTCCCGCCTCGGCGGGCTGGGAGACTGGTCCGGTGTCTCCATTCGGGGCTCTTCGTTCCGGCAGGTCCAGGTCCTGCTGGACGGCGTGCCGCTCAACCCCGACGGCTCGGCCGCCGTCAACCTCGCCGAGCTGCCCCTGGAGGGCCTGTCACGGATCGAGGTCTACCGTGGCAACGCCCCGGCCCGGTTCGGCGCCACAGCCATGGGCGGCGTGGTCAACCTCGTGACCTCGCCGGATGGCCTGCGCCCGGGCGTGAGGGCCGCGGTGGGCTCCCACCGGACGGGCAAGGGCGGGGCGCAGCTCGGAGAGACCGGCTGGATCGGGGCCTGGTCCGTCGACGCGCTGGCGCTGATCGACCTCTTCCACACCGAGGCCGACTACACCTACTTCGACGACCGGGGGACCCTCTACAACCTCACCGACGATCACTTCCGGACCCGGGAGAACAACGACAAGGGCCAGCTCACCGTGCTGGCCCGGGTCCGGGCCCGGCAGGGCGCGCTGGAGGTCTCGGCGATGGAGTCCTTCCTCCAGCGGGAGGAGGGCCTGGCCGGCACCACCCTGGCGCCGTCGCTGGAGACCCGCCTCGCCACCACGCGCAGCCTGACCTCTGCGGACGTACGCTGGAGGCGGGCCCCGGTGGTCGTCGAGGCCCGGCTGTGGGACCTGCGCCGGGTCGAGGAGCTGGACGACCGGGCCGGGGAGGTCGGCTTCGGCCACGAGTGGGAGCGCCACCGTCTCGGCACCACCGGCGTGATCGCCCACGGCCGCTGGGTGAGCTGGCCCGAGGTGGTGCCGGCGCTGACCGTCAGCGCCCGGAGGGACCGCTACGTCCTGGAGGACCTGCTGGAGGACACCGCCTCCGAGACCAAGGTCCGCTGGGCCCTGTCCGCCACGTCGGGCGTCGACCTGGAGCTGCTCGAGGACCGGGTGCGCCTGTCGCCGCTGGTCCACGGCACCCTGCTCGACAACCGGGAGCTGTCCGGGTCGAGCTGGGGCTGGGAGGGCAGCGAGCACGAGGTCACGCGGCTGGCGCGCGTCGACCCGCGCTTCGGGGCGCTCGTCCGGGTGGTCGAGGGCGTGTCGCTCAAGGCCAACGTCGGCCGCTACGTGAGGCCCCCGGACTTCACGGAGCTCTTCGGCGATCGCGGCGCCATCCACGGCAACGAGGGGCTGCTGCCCGAGACCGGCTGGCAGGCGGACCTCGGGGTCCGGGCCGAGGTGCCGGACAACACCTGGGTGATCGGATCCGGCGAGCTGACGGGCTTCGTCAACCGGGCCCACGACCTCGTGGCCTACGTCCAGAACTCACAGCGCACGGTCGTGCCGGTCAACCTGGGCGAGACCCGGACCCACGGCCTGGAGGCGGCCCTGGACCTGTCGCTGGTCGGCTGGGTCGACAGCCGCACCAGCCTCACCTGGACCGGCTCGGAGAACCTCTCCGAAGACGACGCCCAGACCGGCAACCAGGTCCCGGGCGTGCCCACCTGGGAGGTCAGCCAGGTGACGTCCGTGCACCTCGACGAGCGGGTCCGGGTCGGCCACTCCTGGTCCCGGACCACCGGCAGCTACTGGGACGCCACCAACTGGTACCTCTCCCCGCCGCGCAACGTGCACGGCGCCTTCGTCCGCGTCCAGCCCTGGTCCGCCGGGCCGAGCCTGGAGCTCGACGTGCTCAACCTCACCGACCACACCGTCGAGGTGGTTCCCCGGAACCCCCTCGACGAGACCGACACCCACCAGGTCGTGCAGGGGGTCACCGACTTCGTCGGCTACCCGCTGCCCGGCCGCACCCTGCTCGTCGCCATGCGATGGGACGGCTGACCTTCCACCCGACAGGAGACTCCCTTGCTTCACCCGATCCACCTCCTCCCGCTCTTCGCCCTCGGCGGCTTCGTGGCCTGCGGCGGCGATGACACCACCGACGACTCGGGCACCACCGAGACCGACACCGACACCGACACCGACACCC
>CAZCVP010000203.1:0-15089 GCA_964501915.1 uncultured Enterobacterales bacterium | reverse complement strand
ACCGCGGAGGTGGGGGGCGCTGGGATCCGTCTCGCGATTCATGGATCAGGCCTGCTACCGGGTGCCCGTTGAACGGGCTGCGCCCCCTCGAAGGCGGCCTCCATCGACGCTCGGTTCGCCATGATGTCATGCTCGTTGCCGGATCGATCGAGCTCGAAGGCGAAGCGCTCCAAGGCCTCACCGACCTGGAGCAGCCCCTCGACGGTGACGAGCAGCGCGAGCACATGGGTGACCAGGAACCCCGTGCCGAAACGGCCCGTCGTCACGTCCGAGTCGAACTCCTTGTTGGACCCACCCGAGAGAAGTGCGGCGATGTCGGCGGAGGTAAAAGGCGCCCCGCGGTGCTCAAAGAAGACGACCCGCTCCCCGCTGTCACCCTCGCGCCACCCGAATTGCACGGACACAGGGGTGGCGCCGTCTGCCGGTCCGGCGTCGTAGGCGTTCTGCAAGAGCTCGAAGGGCCACCTGCTGCCAGCGTCGGCGGGGTTCTTGCGCGCTTCGGTGACCCGGGTGAGGATTCTCCGGGCGTCGTTCTTGAGGAGTTGATGATCTCGCGCCTCGCGGATCAACTTCGTGGCCTGGGTGGTCATGGGCAGACGCCTCCGACCTCGGCCATGCCAGGTCTGCACAGTAGCTTGCGGGAGGGGAACCCCGTCACATGGAGCCCGCCGTCCGGCCCAAGGAGGATCTCTGCCTCCGGGGCGTCGGTCACGTCCCCAGGGCCGTACCGGGCTGTCAGGAAGTGGACTCGCTGGTTGCTCGACCCGCGCCACGCCAGGCTCTCCGTGCGCTCGGCCTCGACGTATCGGCCGGCGACCAGCACGTCGGTCACCGCGAGCAGCGCGCAGTGTGCCGCGCTGGTCAGTTCGTCTAGCTCGTAGCCAGTGAACACGAACACCGAGAGTCTCAGGTCTTTCGCCGCACGGCCGACCTCAGCCAACGCGCGAGCCTGAGCAAAGGGCTCGCCGCCAGTGAACGTGACGCCGTCGATGCCGGGCGTGGCGGCGATCTCGGCGGTCAGGTCGACCACCTCCCTCAGCTCGCGGCGAGTGAAGCTCCAGGTGTCTGGGTTCCAACAGCCCGGACACGCCAGAGGGCAGCCCTGCACCCACAGGGCGAACCGCTCGCCGGGTCCGTTCGCAGCGCTTCGAGCCAGGGTGTGGGCGAGGTTCAGTCGCACGGGTCAGTAGGTCCGCTTCACGAGCACCAGCCGGATTGTCTCGCCCTCGCGGGTCTCCTTGACCCGATAGCCCATCTTCTTCGCCCGCTGGTGGACCGCCTTCCGCTGGGCTTCGACGAGCTGGTTGCGCTCTTCCTCCAGGCGGCGACGCTCTTCGGCGGCGAGGCGCTCCTTCTTGGTCGTCCAGTGGGACTGGTAGCGCGTGGCGAGCTGGGCGAGCCAGGCGGAGCCGAAGCGGGGGTGGTCGTAGCCACTGACGAAGGCCTGGAAGCCAGTCGCCGTGGCGAGGAAGCCCACGTCGTTGGACGCCGTGCCAACGTGCTGGCGCCGGATGACGATGTTGGCGGTCTGTGCCCGTCGGTCGCCGCCGTACCCGACCAGGTTGACGGCCTCGGCGTGGACTTCGACCTTGTTGTTGTCGAACCCCAGGTCGGCGAGCGCGGCAAGGAGGCACTCCTGGTCCGTCATCGGCGTCATCAGCGTGATGTACGCGCTCATGACTTCTTCCCGATGGGCTGCTTCCGCGCCCTGGTGATCCCAGCGACACCCGCTTCTGGCTTTCGGTCCACGCTGGCGGTGCCGGGCGACAGGTCCCTCAGCAAGCGCTCCAGATCGCGCAGGCAGGTGTCCCCGGTGAAGCCATCGGCGTCGGCGGTGATCCGGCCTGTTGGGTCGATCTCGACACGAATGGTCTGCTCCTTCACGGCAGCTCCTTGGGCTTGGTCGCGAGGACTGCCCTGAGACGCTTGGCCTCAGGCCTGGCGGTCTTGGCGCTGACCCAGGAATCAACGACCAAGTAGCGCTGGCCCCGATGAGTCAACAACAAACCGGTCTCCGGCAGGGCCTCTGTCGGAACTGAGAGGGTCGTCCGTCGCGTTTCAGTGCCACCTGGGACAAACCGGCCGCGGGAGCTCGTTGGGGGTGGCGCGATGCCGATTTTCACCTCGACCGACGTCAATGCCGCGACGCGCTCGCGTGCTCGGAGCGGCCCAAACCGCGACAGCGGGCGGAGTGCGATGTCGACGAACGCCGGCCAAGTCTCGCCAGCCTTCCTCTTCATGTCCAGAACTCGTCTTGCCCGGTCGGTGAACTGCTGGTCGGCAACCTGCCACCTGGTCACGAGGTCATCGGTGACCGCTTCGAGGGGGGCAGACGGGAGTCCCTCAGGCCATCCGTTGAGCAGGCTCTCGACCCCATCCATGGAGCCACTCGCCTTGTCCAGGTCAAGTCCCTCGTTGCCTTCCGCCATTGCCTGGAGAAGTGCCCGCGTCTCGGTCGATCCAGCCTGGAGCGCCTCTTTGATTTCCGGTGCGGCCGCAAGGTCAAGACTGCGGACGCGGGTAGCCAGGAGCGCGATCTGTCGTTGTTGAATCGCCAACGTGCAGGCCAAGTGCTCGACTAGGGCACCCGGGGGGCTGGCGGCAATCGATGAGTCCTCACCCAATTGAGACTTCAGGGTCTTCGACACCGATGAGGGCGGCTTGACAGCGAGGTGGGCATTCCACTTGTCGATGGCCGACACCCTGTCGAGCTTCAGGCCGTAGAGATGGCCAGTGCTGAGGAGTGCGTACACCCCCTCCTCGTCAATCCATCGACCGCGCACCACGTTGAGGCTCTGTGCGAGTGCGATCGCGACCTCTCTCAAGTTCTTCGAGTCCGCTCCGACGATGGCGCTGACTTCATCGAGTTCCCACTGCTGTTCGGTCATGCGTCCTCCGGGCCTACCAACTTTGCGGAGAGGCGCACGGCGGCCTGCTCGCCGGCCGACAGCTCCTCCCAGGTGTGGATGGCCAGGTATCGCTGGCCACTGTGCTTCTGCAGCGCACCCACCTTGGGCAGGGCCTCATTCGGCACCGCTGGACCGGAGCGAGTGGTCGAGGCCGACGGCACGAAGCGCGCCTTGCGCTGAGCGGACCGTGCCGCTGGCGTCGAAGGAGCCCGAAACTCAAAAGGCTCGGCGATGCGCTGCTCCCGGTCGGCGACCTCGGCGCGGAGCCGCCCGATCTCCTTGTTGAGCCTTGTGAAGTCGTCCGAGAGCTTGCGCCGACTCGCGCTGAGGTTCTTCCGCTCGTTCTTCGCCGCGGTCTTCAGAGATTCCTGGATCGCCGACAGCTCCGCGGAGATGACGGGACGTCGGCCCTCCGCGTCGGAGAGGGCTGTCTTCCGTACCGGAAGCTCGCGCTTGGCGCGCTCGGCGCGGGACTGCCACGCGGCCTCTTGCTTCTCTCGCTCCTCGTCCTCGCGGGCCTGGCGCTCGGCTTCCTCCAGGTCGACCTGGAGCTTCGTGGCCCGCTCCTCGACGCTGGTGAGACGCGACAACATCGCGGGGGCGCCAGCAGGTCCCGCAGCCGATGGGCGCTGTGCTGCCATCGAGGTGACCTCGGCACCAAGCCCGCTGTGCGTCCGCTCGAAGCCGAGCATGGCGCTCACGAGGCGTGAGAACCCGCGGCCGATCCGCCCTCTGTGACCGTCCGCGGCGTGGAGCGCATCGCGGACCCGGCTGAGGCGGCTCGCCCAGTCCTCGTCCAGCTTGCGCCAGCAACCGACGAGGGGGTCTTCGTCCGCGCCCGCTGGAAGGCGGGGCGGCTCCACGGTCCAGGAGTAGCGGGCGGTCAGCGCCAGGGGCTGGGGCTCTGGCACGGTCGCCGGTGAGGTGTCAGCCATGGCGCGCAACGACGTGGCCTGCACGCCGGGAACATCGATCCGCTGCTCCGGCTCGATGACGTGCGCCATAGCCGCTCCCGGCAGCCAGAAACGCGAGGACTGGTGACCTGGGTCGCCAATGCGGAGATCGACGCGGAAGCGCCACTGGGCGGGCGCGTCGAGAATGCGGGCCACATCTTCGACCTGGGCGGGAGTGAGCAGGAGCCGCAGGCGTGCTCGGGAGCCGGGTAGCAGCGCCTCCCCGGCCTTGTTGCCGACCACGAGATCGGGGAGGTTGCGGTCAGCCCACGCCACCTCGGTGCCGCCGCGAACGAGGCGCGACAGCCGGTCGTGATGCTCGGCGCCTGCAGGGAACCAGAGCCGCTGGGGCGCGACCTCGGGCGGTCCGCCGGTCACGGTGTGAACCCGCGCGCCCTTGGCGTCCAGCTCGGGGTGGGCGTCGGGGGCAAGCAGCCGCACAGGTGCGCTCGCTGGCAGCTCGGGCACGTCGAACGGGCGCTCCCCGGCGACACGCCAAGCGAGCCGTCGCCCTCCAGACCACGCCTCCTCGATCGCCTCGTGCCAGAAGAGGCGTAGGAACACCTGACGGAGAGCATCGGCCTGGGCCGGGTCGAGACGGAGGCTCCAGGTCCCCCCGATCCACAGTCGCGCCCCGTCGGGCGCGTGGACTGCGGCAGCCGGCACTTCGGGCACGCTGCGGACGAGCACCCTGGGTGCGTGGAGCAGCCGGGGATCAACACCTCCCTCTCCCCATCCAGGTGACACGAGCACGTAGACATGCCCGCCCGCGGAAGCGTGGGCGCAGAGCTCGTCCAACGCGGCGTCTTGCTTCGCGCCGAGCATGACGAGCACGGGTGCTTCTCCGCCCACGGGCGCTGCGAGCTGCTGGCTGTTCGAGAGCCACGAGAGCTGCGGAACCGCCCCGACAGTGCTCTGACCGGCGACCCAGGCCGACGGCAGCCGGGCGTCGTCTCGGCGCTCCACACGGTCTCTCGTGATGGGCCGAATGGGTCCCTGCATCACCGTCCACTCCGATCGAGCCACTGGCGCAGCGCGGGCTCCAGCTCGTCCGCCGCCACCCGCGTGCCGGCGAAGTCCTTCCAGCGCAGCGGCGACTGCGGGGTCGGCCTGGGCACGTCGGGTCGCGCGTGGAGCGGACTGTTGCTCATGTGCCAGCCGAAGCCCGCCCCGTGGCCGGGCAGCACGAGCAGGTAGCGGTCGTGGGGGAGGTTACGGCCAAACACCTCGCGGTAGCTCCGGGCAGGTGTTCCCGTGAGCGCCCGGATGTGCTCAAAGTCCGAGTCCTCGTCCCCGGTCCAGACCTCCACCGTGACGGACGGTCCGGCCGCGCGCACGGACTGCACCAAGAGCTTCAGGGCGGCGAGGTTACCGGTGCCTCGGACGTAGCGGTCGCAGAGCAGCACCTCGCGGGGCGCTGTCCCGGCCAGCAGCCGGTCGACCAGTCGACGCATGGACCAGCCGCCCCGGTATGGGACGCGCACGACATTGGGGGGCTCCGGGGCCGTCACTGGCGCTGCTGCACCGATGCGTAGCGGGCCAAGGTCGTCGCTCGACGCGGGGTACGGCGCGAGATCAACGGGCGCGGCCAGGGACCAGTACCTCTCCGGATCCCTGGTCGCGTCTCGCCCAAGCCCACCCAAGAGATCTTCGTGACGGGGCAGGGTCGGCGAGAAGCTCTCCAGCGGGGTGCCCTCGGCGAGGTCGACGAACAGCTCGCGCACCTCGGCGCGGCTTCGGTAGCCGGGGTGCGTGCCGATGTGCCGTTCGAATCGCGACATGGCCCACCGCTGGGCATCGTCGGCCGACGCTGGACCCACGGGCACGTCCTCCAGGGACACCTCGTCGTAGGAGCCCTTGCCCGGAACCTCCACATGGCGCATCGGCAGCGTCTTGCGGAAGGTGTCCTGCTCCGAGTCTTCGAGGCCCTCCAAGGCCACAGCCAGTCGGCGCTCGCTCGGTTGCCAGCGCCCGAAGAACGACAGCGGCCCGGGGCCCCACCTCGCCGCCAGCCCCCACAAGTCGATGCCATCGCACTCGGGCTCGTGCTTCATGGCGCGCATGGCGTACTTGCCGTTTCCCTGCGGGACCTCGATCGCACCGTCGAGCTGCCACTGATCCTGCTCACGGTCGAAGTCGAGGGTCCAGCGGAAGCGGCACGTCGCGTTGGTCTCACCCCGGAGACAGCCGGCGCGGCCGTGGTTGGTGGGCAGGTCGCGGACCTGGAAGCGCTCCTTGGCGTCGACCACGGAACGAAACACCTTGCCGTGATCCGGCTCCATCGGCAGCGGGTGGATGGACTCGAAGCGCTGGTCGCGGCTGGACGCGAGCCGCTCAACCGCGAGCACACGACGGCCGAGGACGGGATGCTCGGCCAGCCAGAGACCGTAGACGCCCTGCTCGGGCACGGGAGCCTCGTCTTGTTCGGCCACGTCCTCTCCGAGCGCCGTCAGCCCGCCGCGGCTGTCGCAGAGGCCGAGCATCGCGCACCAGCTCAGAACGTTGGTGGCGCCTGCATCCGGCAAGCCGGGCAGCACCGACTGGACGGTCGCGAGGGAGATGCGGTTGCCCCTGTCGCGAGCCGCTCGGCAGAGGGCACCCAGCTCGGGCCGGCGCTCCATCCAGGCCATCTCGGCGAAGACCGCGATGCGCACGACCGGTATCTCCGAAGTCAGGACTGCTCTCATCGGCCGCCGCGCCTCCATCGCCGAACTTCGCGATCGTCGACCAGCGGGGTTCGCTTGGCCAGCTCCTCCAGCTCGGAGATCCGGCATCCCCGGAAGTAGTCCGCGCTGCCGAACACCACGAGCTGCTGCCGGGCTCGGGTGACCCCCACATTCAGGCGGTTGGGGCTGTCCAGGAAGCCGACCCGCCGCGTGTTTCGCATCGAGAGCATCACGAGATCGGCCTCTCTGCCCTGGAACCGATCGACGGTGCCGCACACCACCTCGACCGGCGCGTCTCGGACCTTGAAGCGTGTCCTGCGGTCGTCCCGGGTCAGCTCACGGAGCATGTCGGAGATGGCGCGCTCCTGCTTGACGTAGAAGCACAGGCAGGCCACCTCCCAGAGGCCGGGCATGTCGCGACTCGGGGTCCCCTTTCGCCTGGCCCAGGCAATGAACTGCCGCAGCACCGCTGCCATCCCGTGCACCTCATCCGCGTTGACCCCTCCCTGCTCCCTCCCAGAGACGTGCGCCCACACCCGTCGTGCCCGAAACTCCCCGAAGTCCCAGCCCAGCGCGGCGTCGCGGATCTCGATGGTGTTCGCGTCTTTGAGCGCCTCGCCATCGTAGATGATGTCGCGGGAGAATTCGGCGATCTCCGGGTGCATCCGGTGCTGGAAGCTCAGGCTCTCGAACCGCGCCGAGAAGTCGTGGGGCCGCGTCGCCCGGAGTCCCGCGGTCAGCGCACTCCGGCGCTTGGACCGGTCTACACCGATCCCGTCTTGGAGGACTTCGAGGATGCTCGGTAGGCCGATGTCCTCGATCTCGGCGATGGCGTCCTGGATGTTGACCGCGACCGGCAACAGTCGGCCGAGGTCTCGACGGAGTCTCTTGCGCTCACGCTCGTTGCGGCTGTGACGCAGCTCGTGGAGGCGGGTCAGGCGCCAGGTCATCTCCTGGGCGAGGTCGTTCCGGCGCAGCCAGTCCGCCTCGCAGGTCTGGCTGTCGACCATCGTCGACACGTCCTCTCGCCTGAACTTCCGCTCCTGGTAGGGCCTCCGAAGTCGAGCAGCCCTCGCGAGCCACCACGCCTGACGCGTGAGCAGCACGTTGCCCTCGTGCATCGTCGCATCGGCCCCCTCGGACAGGTCCTCGGCCCGCAGGAGGTTGGCCGGGAGCAGCTCGGCGACCTGGTCGATGAGGTCGTCGCCCACGAGGACCCAGTCGGCCCCAGCGACCAGCAGCGCCTCCGGCACACCGGCACGCAGCTGTGGCGCCGTCACGATGGAGACCGGTCCGTCGGAGGGTCGCCCGCCTCTCGATGCGACCCGGACCACGAGGAGGTCGTTCGCCGGCTCGGCCTCCAGCTCGCGGGCAATCCACTCCAGGACACCGGGGCGCTCGACCAGGAGCCAGCGCATCCCCGGTTGCCGGACCTGTGGCCGCAACAGTCGGAACAACAGGAGGCAGGCCCGCTGGTGGTCGGCGGGAAAGACCGGCCGGTCGTCTTCGTCTACCAGGTCGCGGAGGTTTGCCTTGATGTCCGCGCGGTCGGCGAACGGCGGGAGCTGGAGCACGTCGCCGACGATGATCCAGCGCTTGGCCATGAGCGCCGGGACCATGAACTCCTGGATCAGCGTCTTGCTCGCCTCGTCCACGATGAGCACGTCCCAGTGCGGCATGGACGTGATGGGTCGCTCGGAGATGTGAAGGTCTTCGTCGCGGCCTCGAAACAGCGGGTGGTTGACGATGCCCATCGTCGTGCCGCAGGTCAGGTTGGCGGCCATGATGATCGTGCGCTCGGCCATCTCTTCCAGCTCGCCGTCGCCGTACTTCCCCATCGCGGGCTGGTTGCGCCAGGCGGACAACAGGGCCTCGACGCGGGAGTCGAGCTGCCTGGCCTGCACCTTGTCGTCCACCTTGTCCAGCTTGCCGATCCGCACCGCGTCGATGGGGGAGCTGGACTCGAGCAGCCGCTCCAGGACGTTGTCGATGGCGACGTGTGTGGAGGCGCACAGCAGGACGCGCTGCGGGGGGTCCTGCTCGACGAGCTGCTGGACGATCTCGCAGATGGCCGTGGTCTTGCCCGAGCCCGGTGGGCCTTCGAGGAAGGCGAAGTCCCGGGTGCCGAGAGCCTTGCTCACGAACGCGCGCTGCTCGTCGGTGCCACTGCGCGAGGGGTCCGTCAGCGCCCGCCAGCCGTCCTCTCGGATCGGGGTCGGGCGAACCCGTGGCCAGTCGGCCTTCTTCGGGTCCTCGCAGAGCCGAAGGAGGCCCTGATGATGGGGAAGTGGGGCCTCGGCGAGCTGGCGCAGAGCCCGCCTCTGGAGGAAGAGGTTCCGCAGGTTCACCGGTAGAAACAGCGTGCTGCCCTCTGGCGGGTAGCGGTCCAGCAAGAGCTGGTAGCGGTCCTGGTCCACCCGCTTGACCCTGTAGGTCGTGTCGCGGCGATGCCGCGCCTGGGTCCACACGTCCCTCACGTCGCCCTCACAGAAGGCCGCGCGTGGGTCGAGGAAGTCGTTGTTGTCGGACGTCTCCGGGGGGAGGAGCTGAACCCAGCAGCCCCGGCGACCCGCAGATCCGTGCTCCCGCCAGCGGTACCGGACGCCGTTGTCACCCCGAAGGAGGCCGTCCGCTGGAGGCTCCTCGGTACGGAGCAACCCGGCGCTCAGGTCGAACGAGCGTCCCTCTCGGTCCACGACCCGACGCAGGCCGCTGGAGACCGGGAGCGCCTCGGCTTCTACCTCCTCGCCATCGACCACCAGATCGCAGTCCTGGTGCACGCCCTCGACCAGGAGCAGCCAGTGTGGGTCGTCGCCGGTGCGCGGTGGGGCCAACAGCGTCAACGGGCGACCCTGGAGATCCTGCACATCCTGGGGCGGCAGCGGCGCTTCTTCCTGGCTGACCAGGCAGTCCAGGCCGCACCACAGCAGCCGGTCCGCCGGCAGCAGCGGCACGTCGGTGCGCACCTCCAAGCCCCTCTTCGTGCGGGCCGCCGCCTCGACGCGGACGGGCACTCCCCGGTTCACGACGAAGCCGTGCTGCGAGAAGTCGGGGGCCTTGTCCGCGGGCCAGTCGGCGAGGATCACGCCTGGGGGCCGGCGGGGCACCCGGAGCAGACTGTCGGCCGGGTCCAGGCGAATCGAGAGCAGGTTGCGCACGCGCTCCCAGGGGAGCTGGTAGCGATACTGCCTCTGCTTCGCGGTGTGGATAGCCTGGCCGAGGTAGCGGTTGAACGGCCGCAGGGTGTTGCGGGCCTGGGCCTCGAAGGCGCCCAGCACCCTTGGATGGGGGATGGCCGACGTGGCGTGGAAGAACAGGACCTTCACGAGCGACTGCCCGGAATGAACGGATTCCGGGTGGCCTCCTGGCGCAGCCGGGGCGCGGCGCCCTCAGCGCTCTCGGTGGGCAGCGGTTCGGGGGTCTGTCCATTGGCCAGGCGGGCGCGCACCTTGGCCCACTGGCGCAGGCCCTCGATCTGCTCACGCATCGTCCGCGAGAGCGGGAACGTCTTGTCGATGGCGCGGGCGATGTGCTCGGTCGACAGCTCCCGCCCCTCGGCGAAGGCGTCGTAGAGCCCCTCACGTATGGCCTCTTCGAGCTCAGCACCCGAGAAGCCGACGGAGCGCTCCACCAGGTCGGCCAGGTCGTAGTCCTTGGGGTCGCGTCGCTTCTTTCTGATGTGGATGGACAGGATCTCCTCGCGCACGTCGCGGGTCGGAAGGTCCACGAAGAAGATCTCGTCGAAGCGCCCCTTTCGCAGCAGCTCTGGGGGGAGCATGTCGATGCGGTTGGCGGTGGCCACCACGAACACCGGGTCCCGCTTCTCTTGCATCCAGGTCAGCAGAGTGCCGACGACGCGAGCGGTGGTGCCGCCGTCGGTCTGGTCAGAGCTGCCCATGCCCGCCAGCCCTTTCTCGATCTCGTCGATCCATAGCACACAGGGAGCGAGGGCTTGGGCGACCTGGAGGGCCGTTCGGATGTTGCCTTCGGACTGGCCGACGATGCCCCCGAAGACCTTGCCCATGTCGAAGCGGAGGAGCGGGAACTGCCAGGTCGCGGCCACGGCCTTGGCCAACAGGCTCTTCCCGCAGCCCTGGACGCCGAGCAGCAGCACACCCTTCGGTGCGTCGAGGCCGAAGTCCCGCGCGCCCATGCCGAACGCACGGCCCCGGCGGTCGAGCCACTCCTTGAGCTGGTCGAGCCCTCCGACATCGGTCATGCGCGCGTCGGTCGGGTAGTACTCCAGCACCTCGCTCTGCTTGATGATCCGTTCCTTCTCACGGGCCACCAGTGGGACCGCGCCGTGGTCCAGGCGGCCCAGCTCGGCAGCGGCCTTGCCAAAGGCGAGACGGGCCTCCATCACCGTGAGCCCACGCGCGGCGTCCAGCAGGGCCTCGTCGTCAGAGGCCCGCACGTTGAGGGCGGCGGCGGCGTCCTGGAGGACGACGCGCAGATCGTCCACCCCCGGCAGGTCCAGCTCGATTGTGGGGATCTCCTTGCGAAGGTCCATCGGCAGGCCGGGCAAGGGCGTGGACAGCACGACGAGCTTGCGCGGGGAGGTTGGCATCCGGGCCAGCTCGCGGAGCCAGCGGAGCAGGGGGTGGTGCTCCTCGCGCAGGAATGGCTGGAAGTCCTCCAGCAGCCAGACGCCAGGCTCCTCGGAATTGTAGACCTGTCGCAAGATCTCCAGAGGATCGATGGCGTCGTCGTCCTCTACGCTGATCTCGCCGGTCTCGTCGCACGAGAGGAGCCCGGTGGACTGGCTCCACAGGTGCAGAGGCAGCGCCAGGGCGTTGGAGAGGCCGATGACGTTGCCGCGAACCCGCTCCCACTCGTAGGAGGCGATGTGGAGCAGGCTCGCACCGGCGCGGGAGAGGTGGAGCAGGTGGTCGTAGGCGGTCATGGGGCCTCGGCGAGCAGCTTCAGGGACGATCGAGAGCGCGAGCGTTCAGATCCCCAGCAGATCCATCACCTTGTCCTCGACCTGCCCCTCTCCCGTGTATCCCTGGTTCGTCCAGTCGATGTTCAGTCCTTGATCGATGACATAGAACATCGGAGGCCTAGAGGCCCACTCCTGTGTGCTCACCGAGCCGTCGAGCGGCCGGTAGAGCACGGTGGACAAGCCGTATTGAGAGGCCCATGCGCCCGCGTCGTCCACGTCGGCCTGTGTGGAGCTGTTGTCTGTCAAGAGCACCATGGCCGTGGAGACCCCGTAGTCCGCCCTCAGCCCGGGAAGCCAAGCGGCGATGTCCTGGAAATTCACGTTGGTGGCGTCCCCGAAGACAAGCAGCGTGACGCTGCCATATTGCCCGTAGAGCGCCCAGATGTCGTCGTTCTGGTCAGGCGCCTTGAAGTTGTACGCCACGTCTCCGGCGCCGTATCCAGTGCCTTCGATGCCCAGACCGGTGTCCGCTGTGTCGGCGCTATCGGTATCGGTTCCACTATCGGTGGAGCCGGTGTCGGTCCCCGTTCCGCTGTCCGCCGCGCTGTCCGACGTACCACCGGTCCCGAACGGGCCGGTGTCGACGGGAGGTGGGACCCGCTCCCCGTCGGCTCCGAAGCCATCGTCGGAACCACATCCGGCGGACGTGGCCATCGCCAGCAAGGGCAGGAAGAGGACCGCCAGCGCTCTGGACAGTTCCTCGCGGCACCCGCCGCCAGTCACGTTCGACCTACCATCGAGCCATCTCGAAGACATACGTCGCTCCCCTGTTGTTCTCCACGCCATAGGCACCAATCATCAGCTCGGGGTACCCGTCGCCGTCCAGGTCTCCGGCACTCGCGAGCGTATTCCCCGCCCTGTCGTCGTCGCCTTCGCCCGTCAGCTTTGCGTCCACGCTGGACAGACTCGCCGTGCCGGAGACCGGTCCGAGGACGAGATAGGCGGCTCCAGCGTTGCTGCCACCGGTGTCCTCGTAGTCCGCACCCACCAGGAAGTCTGCGAATCCGTCTCCGTCGACGTCCCCAGCCCCGGCGACAGACTCACCCGCGTCGTCGGAGGGGGACTCACCCGTGAGAATGGCCTCGGCTACGTCAGCCAGCACGCCCCCTGTGACTGGCCCCAGGACGAGATACGCGGCCCCCGCGTAGCTGCCGGCGGTGTCATCTCCCCAAGCACCCACGAGGAGATCGTCGTTGCCATCGCCATCGACGTCGCCCACACCAGCGACAGCGTCGCCAGCGTACTCATAGGAGTCGCTGCCTGTGAGCTTGGCGTCGGCGACGTCTCCCAGAGACCCTGAGCTCGCGGGACCGTAGACCACATAGGCGGCCCCCTTGTACCCATCGTCTCCCGCTGCCCCGATGACCAGGTCATCGGCCCCATCTCCGTCGAGATCGACCGCTCCAGCGATGGACTCTCCGGCAGCGGCGTAGGCTTCTTCGCCCGTCAGCATGGCGCTGGCGAGCGTACCCAAGGATCCCCCGGACGACGCGGGGCCGAGCACGAGGTAGACCGCGCCCGCGGAGCTGCCACCCGTGTCCTCGGACTCGGCGGCGATCAGGAGGTCAGCGACACCATCTCCATCCACGTCTCCGGCTGCCGCGACGGTTCGGCCAGCGTAGTCGAAGGACCCGTCCCCGGTGAAGGTTGCCACCGCGACATCGCCGAGACTCCCGGACACGGTCGCCGGCCCGAGGAGAAGGTAGGCCGCCCCCGCCGAGCTCGCGCCGCTGTCTTCGCCGTAGGCCCCGACGAGCACATCGTCCAGACCATCCCCGTCGATGTCTCCTGCTCCGGCCACCGATACGCCCGCGTAGTCGTATTCGGCATCCCCCTGCACCATGGACACGGAGAGGTCCGAGAGGTAGCCGCTGCCCGTCAGGGGGCCGGCGATCAGGTAGGCCGCGCCCGAGGAGTCACCGGAGCTGCTCTCCAAGTAGGCCCCAACGACCAGATCGCCAAAGCCATCCGCGTTCAGGTCTCCCGCTGCAGCCGCAGGACGGCCTGCATAGTCCCCTTGGGCGTCTCCCGACAGCACGTAGTCCGCGTCGGCCAGGCTGTATTCTCCAGAGAGCAGACAGGTCCCCGGTGTCCCATCGCAGTCGTTGTCGAGACCGTCTTCGCACACCTCGGCGGCCCCGGGATGTACCGACGGGTCCCCGTCGTCACAGTCGTCGTCCGTCGACGCATAGCCGCTGGGGACCTGGCAGTCCTCGAGGGTGGAGTCCCCCACCCCATAGCCGTCCCCGTCCCCGTCCCCGTACCAGGTGGTGGTGGGGACCCCCTCGTCGATTCCCAGGTCGCAGTCGTTGTCCAGGTCGTCGCAGAGTTCCTCTGCGCCCAGATAGGTCGTGGCCGAGGCGTCATCGCAGTCGTCTCCGTTGGCCGCGTGGCCCGATGGCTCGTCACAGGCCTCGATTGGGGAGTCCGGATCCCCTTGCCCGTCGCCGTCGTCATCGGCGTACCAGGTGGGCGCGTCCACCGCCCCGTCCTCGGTGCCATTGCAGTCTTGGTCGACCCCGTCACAGACCTCGATGGCTGCCGGGTTGATCGTGTTGTTCAGGTCGTCGCAGTCCGCCGGATTGCTCGCGGTACCAGCCGGCTGGGAACAGGCGGTCACCGCATCGTCCACATCCCCATACCCGTCCTCGTCGGTGTCGCCCCACCACGTGGCCGCATCCACCGCGTCGGGATCGTCCACTCGCTCGTCGCAGTCGTGGTCCACCTCGTCGCAGTACTCGTCCGCGCCCGGGTAGATGGTGTTGTTGAGGTCGTCGCAGTCACCCGACTCCCGGGAGGCCCCTGACACGGCTTCACAGCTCGCGGTCGCGCCCTCATCGATGCCGAAGCCGTCCTGGTCCGTGTCTGGGTACCACAGGGTGTCGGGGTTCAGGGTGGGGTCGGTGTCGTCGCAGTCGCCCGCCACCGCCACGAAGTCGTCGGGCTGCTCACAGGCGTGGCGGACGTACTCCTCGCTCCCGAAGCCGTCGCCGTCGGTGTCGCCGTACCAGACCGTGTCGGGGTTGATGGTCGGATCCGTGTCATCGCAGTCGTCGGGGTTGTCGGCGAAGCCCGTGGGCTGTCCGCAGGACTCGACGGTCAGGTCAGTCACCCCATAGTCGTCGCCGTCGGCGTCCTGGTACCAGGTGGGGGCCTCCAGCGCGTCCTCGGGGTCCGTGGTCCCGTCGCAGTCGTTGTCCAGTCCGTCGCAGATCTCGACGGCCTGGGGGTGGACCAGCGCATCCTCGTCGTCGCAGTCACCGGTGCCCAACATCCTGCTCAGGTCACAGCCCTCCTCGGCGAAGCGATCCTCCCACTGTGCGTTGGCGTAGCCGTCGCCGTCCTGGTCCAACAGCTCCCAGCGCTGAGCGCAGAAGTCGTCCCGGGTCGGAAAGCACGCCGTCAAGAGCAACAGGCCTGCCAGGCCGATCACGGTGTTCCCCGGCCTCATCCAGCAGGCCCTCCTCGCCCGGTAGGCTAACATCGGCCGAGGCGGGCGCGTAGCCCCTCGAGGGAGGACCATGTCTGGATTGCTGCTGCTCTCGCCCCCGGTCTACGCCCAGAGCTAGGGCCCGCCCGGCAACACTCGATCGGTCTCATGACGCCTGCTCGGTTGGAT
>CAZCVP010000202.1:0-15142 GCA_964501915.1 uncultured Enterobacterales bacterium | reverse complement strand
CCCCGCGGGCGCGCCCGGCGCCAACCGCCGCGCGGCCACCCACCCGCCGCGCCCACGCCCCCCCACCACCTGGTCTCCCCACCCCCCGCTCGCACCGCGAAGCACGTTCCTCTACGACACCCGACTAATCCAGACCGCGAGACTCCAGGTCGTCCTCTCCCAACCCCAGGAAGTGCCCGACCTCGTGGTACAGGGTCACCTGCAGCTCCTCGATGAGCTCGTCGCGGGAGCGGGCGAGGCGCTCGAGGTTGCGGCGGAAGAGCACGATGGCGCCCGGCAGGTTGCTCCAGGGGTTCTCCAGGGAGCGCTCCATCAGCGACGAGCCGGAGAAGTAGCCCAGGATGCCGGTGGGGGCCGCGGGCGGGTCGTAGGAGCGCAGCACCTCCTCGGAGGGCACGTCCTCGACCAGGATGGCCACGTTGGCGAGGTACTCCTGGAGGGTGGGATGGAGCTTGGACAGCGCGTCCTCGACCACCCGCTCCAGGGTCTCGTCGTCGAGGGGAGTGGGCAGGGGGAAGTAGGTCGGCTCGGTGCGCCAGGCCCGCAGGTAGTCTCGCCGGGCGCCGAAGACGTCGCCGCGCCGCTCGCGGAGGGCAGCCCGGACATAGGCGGCCTCGGCGCTCCAGGGGTCCTCGCGCAGCGCCCGGTTGGCCGCTCGGCGGGACTCCTCCCAGCGGAGCTGGTCGAACTGGACGGAGGAGAGCGCCGACCAGGCCTCGGCCAGCGCCGGGTCGGCCAGCACCGCCCCGCGGTAGGCCAGCTCGCTCTCCTCGAAGCGCCCCTGCTCACGCAGGGCCTCGCCGAGCAGGAGCTGGGCCTCGGGATGGCGGGAGTCGACGGCGAGGACCTGGCGGGACAGGCGCTCGGCGTCGTCGGGCCGCCCGTCCATGAGCGCGGACTCGACGGCCTCCAGGACCCGGTCGATGTCGAGCCGGCTCACTCGGCCCCTCCGGAACCCGCGGTGAAGGTGTGCGAGAAGGTGGCGTAGTCCCCCTGGAGCAGGGGGAGCTCCAGCACGCGGAGCTGCCGCTTCAGGCAGGGCAGGGGATCTCCGGAGAGGTTGGACCTGGACCCGGTCTCCAGTCCCCGGACGCGGCCGATGCCGGTGATGAAGAGCCTGGTCTCCAGGGTGGCGGGCTCCTTGGCCCCCGCGGCCTGTGCCGCGGTCAGGCAGGCCGCCAGCTCGCTGCCCCGTGCGGCCAGCGCCGAGCGCACCGCCTCGGGGTCGATGTCGACCACTGCGCTGTCCTCCTCGGGCTCCCAGTCCATCGTGTCGGAGAGCTCGAGCACGACCTCCAGGACCTTCTCCTCGCCGGCCTGGAGCGTCAGGCGCTCCTTCACCTCGTGGAAGCCGGCGAGGGTGACCGTGACGTTGATGCCCTGGCCCAGGGGCAACCCGCTCTCGACGAGGGCCCGCTCGCCGCTTCCCACGGCCCGGCCGTCGACGAAGATCGCGTCGGCCGGTGGGTCACAGCGGACCTCCAAGGTCGCAGGCTCGATGACCTCCTCCGGCGCTGGCTGGACGAGGCCAGCCAGGGCGAGCAGCCAGCCCATGCTGTGGGCCACCGACAGCACCAGGATGGCGAGCACGGCGAAGAGCCCCATCTCCGTCGAAGTGACGCGGTGGCGGTGCACCCGGAACGTGACGGTCTCCCGGTCGCCGTGGGCCGCGGTCAGGATGACCAGGCCGACGGACTCGTTCCTCGGCATGAGCTTGGGATGGACCACCACGTCGATGGCCTGTTCCACGGCGTCGGGGTCCAGGCGCGTCGGCGAGACCTCCAGCCACTCCTTGTTCGAGGTCGCGCGCCCCCGCATGCGACCACCACCGGCGTTCTTCACGGTCAGCAGGTGGTGCACCGGCGACCGGCTGACCTTGAGCTCCACGATGTCGGGCCCGACCACGGCGAGGCGGGGCGTGCGTCGCCGGGTCTTCGTGGGACCCAGTCCGACGGTGCGGCTGACCACGGGAGGAGGCTCCGGTGCGCCGCTCGGCGAGGGCTGGACCCGGCCGTGGGACCCGGAGGAGGACCCCGAGAGCGACAGCGGGCGCGGCTGGACGTCCTCGGTCGTGTGCTGCGGCAGGGTGGAGTGGAGGCCGGACCCCAGCGAGCCCGTGACGTCCGCGCCCAGGTCCGGAGGCGCGGGAGGCGTGTCCTCGGTGGTGAGCTTGAGTGGACCCAGCACTGGATTGACCGGCTCGAAGCTCCCGCTGAGCAGGTCGCCGAAGACGTCGTCCTCGTCCTCGGTGGGGTTCCGGAGCCGGTAGATGGCGTCGAAGGCGGCTCGCCGATCATCGTCCTTCAGGATGCGCCAGGCCTCGTCGAGCTGGGCGTAGATCTCGGAGGCGCGCTTCTTGTCGCTGAGGCTGCGCGCCCAGCGATAGCGGGTGCGGTGGGCCCGCTCGATCTCCTCCAGGCTGGCGACCTGCTCGATCTCGAGGATCGCGTAGTGGTCGACGAAGCCCGCCAGCTCGGTGAGGTCGTCCTCCCAGGGGTCGCCGGTCGGCAGGGCGGCGGGTGAGGCCCCGCGACCGGTGCCGGTCTCCTCGAGCTGCTCCTCGATGCAGGTCCGAACCTTCTCCTGGTCCAGTCCGAGGGCCTCGCCCTGCTTGTGGATGGCGGCTTCGCCGTCGGGGGTGAGCACACCCGCCGCCAGGGTGCCCTTCACGAAGAGGGCGAGGGTCTCCAAGGAGCGGGCATCGACCCGGGTGGTGAGGGCCTCCAGGTAGGCCTCCCGCTCCTCGAGCAGGGTCCGGCGGACGAGCTTGTTGTTCTTGATCAGCCAGAGGGCTTCGTCGCGGAACTTGGGGTTCGACTGCTGGCCCTGGGCCCACTGGCGACGCTTGCGGACGGCACGGTCGAGCCGCTCCGACGGCGCCTGGGCGGCGAGCTTGTAGTACTCGAACAGGTCCGCCTTGCCGACCTTGGTCAGGAAGGACTCGATCAGCTCCAGCTCACGCGGTTCCAGCATCCGTGCTCAGGCTAGCTGACTGTGGCCCGCCTGACGGCCTGGCGGGCTTCCTCCAGTCGGTTTCGGGAGAGGGACCCCTTCAGGTCGAGTCGGGCCCCGCGTGACTTCCCCGTCTCCACGTCGATGATGTCGACCTCGAGGATGTTGTTGACGTTGTAGCGGTAGATGACGTCGATCGGCGTGCCCCGGGGGCGCGGCGGCAGCTTGTCGAGGATGACCTGGCCGATGACCGTGACCTCGCGACGGTGGTTGCCGTGGCCCTCGGTGACCTCCACCCGCACGGCCGTCATGTTGTCGTAGGCGTAGGCGAAGCGACCGCGCTTCTCGAAGGGCAGCGCGGTCGACTCCGGGATCAGGTTGACGATGCGCTCCCGGTGGTTGGCATCGAGGACCACGATGCCCAGGGGGTGGGTGGCGCAGTCGGTGATGCGCACACCGGGGAGCCCGCCGAGCACCTCCTCTTCGGTGTGGATGGGGATGACGTCTCCCTGGTCCAGCTCCAGGGTCCCGATCTCGGGCGGCAGGTCCTGGTCCATCACCGGGATGTCGCTCTCGCCGGAGGCGTCGAGCGCGGTCTGCACCACCTGGGCCCGCTGCGCCAGCAGCGAGCGATGGGCCTGCAGCGCCGGGTGGGAGGGCTGGTGGCGAAACACCGCCGCCAGCGCTGCACCCAGGCAGACGCACTCCTCGGGGTTGCCGACCGAGGCGCCCTCCTGGCCGGACAGGCCCTCCAGCAGGTCCCGGATCATCGGCATGCGCGTGCTGCCGCCGACCATCAGGACGTCGTCGATGTTGGACCAGCCCAGGCCCGCCTTCTCCAGGACGATGGTGCAGGTGTCCTCGCACTGCTGGGTGAGGTCCGCGCAGAGGGCCTTGAACTGGTCCCGGGTGACGGAGACGACCATCCGGTGACCGCGGTAGTTGACCGGGATGACGGCCCGCAGCTTCGACGACAGCGCGATCTTGGCGTGCAGGCAGCGCTCGTAGAGCTCCTGGTAGGGCTGGGGGTCGTCGCGAGGATCCAGACCGAACTTGTCCCGGAACTCGTCGGCGACGTGGGAGAGCAGGCGGTCGTCCCAGTCCTTGCCGCCGAGCTCGGCGTTCCCGTCCGACGCCAGGGTCCGCAGGTCGTGTCCCTGGATCTCCATGACCGTGACGTCGAAGGTCCCGCCACCGAGGTCGAACACCAGCAGGCGCCGGTGGCCCCCGAGCTGCTCCAGGCCGTAGAAGATGGCGGCGGCCGTCGGCTCGTTGATGATCGACAGGACATCGAGGCCGGCGATGGCCCCCGCCTCGGCCGTGGCCCCGCGCTGGGCGCTGTTGAAGTAGGCGGGCACGGTGATCACGACCTTGCGGATCTGCTTGCCCAGGGCCTCCTCGGCGTCCTGGCGCAGCTTGGTGAGGAGGAAGGCGCTCAGCTCCTGCGGGCTGTAGCTGCGGCCGTAGAAGTCGAGGTCGAAGTCGGTGTCGCCCATGTTGCGCTTGATGAAGCGCACCACGTTGGTCGGGTCGACGACGACCATCTTCACCGCCTCCTCTCCGACGACGCAGGCGTCCTTGTCGTAGAAGTGGATGACGGAGGGGGTGGTGGTGTAGCCGTCGGCGTTGGGGATGATGTTGGGCTTGCCGAAGCGATCCACGTAGGCCATGCCGCAGAAGGTGGTGCCCAGGTCCAGCCCGAGGATGATCTCGTCGTTGCCTGACATCAGTCCCGCTCCCCGGAGCGGAGGGTCGGCCGGTGCTCGATGGTCGGAGTCACTTGTCGTTGCACCTGTGCAGGGTCACCTCTTCGGCCCGCAGGACCCGACCTGCACGCGTGAAGCCACGCTTGAGGACCTGGGCCACGCTCTGGTCCAGCTTGGGATCGTCGGTGTCCACGAGCTTGACGGCCTTCTGGGTCTTCCGGTCGAACTTCCCCTTGCTCTCCATCGGCAGGACGTCTCGCCGATAGAGGACTTCCAGGAATTCGTCGATCAGGTACTGGAAGGAGTCAGCGATGACCTCCGGAGACATCTCCTCCTCCTGCAGCGACCTCTGGAACCAGTTCAGGGAGTCGTAGAAGAGCAGCAGGTCCAGCAGCAGGGGCTTCTCGGCCTGGAAGATGAAGTCCTCCTTGTACTGCCGCAGCTCCTCGTAGAGCGAGTCGAAGGCCTGCTGTTGCGTCTGCTCCAGGGCGCTGCGCTCTGACAGGGCCTGACGGATCCCGTCGAGCTGCTCCGCGACGTCCAGTCCCCCTTCGGCGATCCAGTCGGCCACGTGGTCTATCCCCTTTCAGGGCCACCCAATTCGGTGGCGAGGTTGATGAAGGTGCCTTCGAGCTCCACGCTCTCGTTGCAGAAGTGGAAGTCGGTCGGTCTCGATGCCAGTCCACGCAAGAAGTCCGGCCGCACCAGGCTGCCGACGCCCACGGTGATGATCCGCGCCCCGCTGGAGCGGATGCGATGGACCTCGGCGATGGTCTGCTCCGGGTCGTCCGGGTGGCCGTCGGTCAGGACCACGAAGACCCGCTGCACACCGGCCCTCGGCCGCAGCAGCTCCCGAGCCCCCCGCAGGCCCGACGCCATCGGCGTGGAGCCGATGGGGGTCAGGCGCTGGATGCCCGCCTGCAGGACCTCCAGCTCGTTGGTCGGCTGGGTCATGACGCCACCCGGGAAGGCCACGACGGCGATCTGGCGGCCCGGCCTCAGGGTGCGCTCGCAAAAAGACAGGGCCGCGGCCTTGGCATCGGAGATCGATCGCCCGTACATCGAGCCGCTGCAGTCCACGATCAGCGCCATGTGGATCGGTGCGCGGTTCTTGGCGAGGTCCTCGAGGGTGATGTTGCCCGCCGCCAGTCGGTGGGCCAGCGTCTGGCCGCTCTTGAGGTCCATCGCCTCCACCTCCACGATGCCGTTGGCGTTGTAGCGGTAGGTGACGGAGAGCGTGGACTGGCCGGAGGGCCGCGGCGGGATGCCGTAGAACTCGAAGTGGCCCAGGACGTTGCAGTTCAGGGGGTCTTCGTTCTCGCCCTGGACCAGCCAGAGGTCCATGGTGGTCTGGCCGTCGTGGGTGGTGACGTAGTCGTCCCGGGTGTGCTCGCAGGGGATGCGGCTGTTGCGGCTGATGATCTTGGAGTTGTAGAGCCGGCCGTCCCGGTAGACCACCATGCCCAGGGAGTGGGAGGTGACGTCGTGGGTGCGGATGTCGATGTCGGGCTTGCGGCCGGACCGCCGTGCCGACTCCAGGGCCGCGGTGAGCGCGGCCCCGAGGGCCACGCACTCGTCGGGGTTGATGTCGGTGGCCGGGGCCTGGGCGAACATGCGCTTGAGCAGATCGCGCACCATCGGCATGCGGGTCGAGCCGCCGGCCAGGAGCACGGTGTCGACGTCCTCGGGCTGGAACTTCGCGTCTTCGAGCACGTCCCGGGTCAGCAGCTCGCAGCGCTTGAGCAGCCCGGACGTCAGGTCTTCGAACTGGGTGCGGTCGATGGCCAGGCGGAGGATCTTGCCCTGGAAGTCGTAGAAGAGGTTGACCTTGGGACGCCGGGTCAGGCTGATCTTGGCGGAGACGCACTTCTGCCGGAGGTCGTGGTAGGCGGCGAGGTCCTCGAGGGGATCCATGCCGTGCTTCTCCTCGAACTTCGTCGCCGCGTAGGAGATCAGGGCGTCGTCCCACTCCTTGCCACCGAGCTGGTGGTCGCCGGCGGTTGCGAGCACGTTGAGCTCACGATCGCCGATCTGGACGATGGTGACGTCGAAGGTGCCGCCACCGAGATCGAAGACCAGGATGCGCTTGCCGAACTCCATGTTGTGGAGGCCGTAGGCGAAGGCGGCGGCGGTGGGCTCGTTGATGAGCTTGAGCACCTGGAGGCCCGCCTGCTCGCCGGCACGCAGGGTGGCCTGGCGCTGGTGGTCTCCGAAGTAGGCCGGCACGGTGATCACGGCCTGGTCGATGCGGTGCCCCAGGCGCAGCTCGGCGTCGTGCTTGAGCTTGGCCAGGATGAAGCTGGAGAGCTGCTCCGGATCGTAGTCGTCCCCGCGGTACTGGAAGCTGTAGTCGCGCTCGCCCATGTGGCGCTTCACGAACTCCACGACCTGCTCGGGGTAGACCACCGCCGACTGCTTGGCGAAGGTCCCGACGGTGACTTCGGACTCGTCGAACAGGATGACGCTCGGGGTGATGCGATCCCCCTCCGAGTTGTGGAGGATCTCCGGCACACCGTGCTTGTTGACGTGGGCGATGGCGGAGAACGTGGTGCCCAGGTCGATGCCGACGGCACGTGAACTCATGGCCTGGCCCCCGACGGGGTCGGGCAGCGAGCGGCGCTGTGGCGCCCGGCTTCCGCGCTCATGGTCTTCGTCTCCCTCCCGAGGGGCCAATCCCCGCGGAAGGGTACTCTATCGGCCCCATCCACGACAGGGGGACGCGACCGCTGACAAACACCCGCTGGCCACTGGTCCTCGCGTCGGGCTCCGCCTGGAGGCGCACGCTGTTGGAGGACGTGGGGCTGTCCTGCGAAGCGGTGCCTCCGGACGTGGACGAAGACGCCATCCAGGCCTCCACGCCGGTGGCCCTGGCCCTGGCCCGGGCCGAGGCCAAGGCCGCGGAGGTTGCGGCGCGCCGCCTGGACGCCCTGGTCATCGGGGCCGACCAGGTCGCCTTCGTCGGCGACGAGGTCTTCGGCAAGCCGAGCGATCCGGAGGACCACCTCCGACGCCTGCGCCAGCTCCGGTCACACCCCCACAGCCTCGTGACGGGGGTGGTCCTGATCGGGCCCGGAGTGCGCCGCAGCTTCCACGAGCTGACCCGGCTGACCTTCCGAGAGGACCTGAGCGACGCGGAGCTGGCGGCCTATGTCGCCTCGGGGGAGGGGTCGGGCTGTGCCGGCGGGTACCGCGTCGAGGCGACCGGGGCCTGGCTGATCGATCGCATCGAGGGGGACTGGTACAACATCGTCGGCCTGCCGATCCGGTCCCTGCTCCGGGAGTTACGGACCCTGGGTTGGCGCCTGGGGACGAGCGATGGCCGATGAGGACCTGGCGGAGCTGGCCGAGCTGACCGCCGACGTGCGGGCGGCGGTGGAGGTGCTCTGCGAGGCCGGGCTGCGCGAGCTGCCGGCCTCGCCCCCCGAGGTCCTCCAGCAGGTCGCCGAGGCGCCGAGGGTCCCGTGGACCCCTCCCCGCGCTCGCGAGCGCCCACCTGAGCGGCCCTCGCGGCCCGCCCCCCCCCGGATCTGGGACCCGGGCCCCACCAGGCGGCCATCTCCCACGACCGGGCAGCAGGCCCCTCCGGAGGGCCTGGCCGAGGCGGGCGTGGGACCCGAGGGCATGGCGGCGATCCGGGAGATCCTCGGGGACTGCGGCCGCTGCGCGCTCTGTCGCGCGAGGAAGAACGTCGTCTTCGGCGTCGGCGACCCCGAGGCGGACCTGTTGATCTGCGGCGAGGGCCCCGGCGCCCGGGAGGACGCCCTGGGCGAGCCCTTCGTCGGGCCCGCCGGCCAGATGCTCGACCGGATGCTGGAGCACGTGCTCGGCCTGGCCCGGACCGAGGTCTACATCGTCAACGTCGTCAAGTGCCGGCCTCCCGGCAACCGCACCCCCCTGCCGGAGGAGATCGCGGCCTGCCGACCCTTCCTCGACGCCCAGATCGCCGCGGTCCGTCCCAAGGTGATCCTGTCGCTGGGCCGTCCCGCGACCCAGACCCTGTTGCGCACCGGTCGCGGCATCAAGTCGCTGCGAGGGCGGTGGCAGCTCCTGGACGGCGTGCCCGTGATGCCGACCTTCCACCCCGCCTACCTGCTGCGCCAGGCCCAGGACAAGCGCCTGACCTTCCAGGACCTCAAGGACCTCCGCGAGCGCTACGACGAGCTGGGGGGACGGCGGGGCTGAGACCGTCGGCTGGGTCGGCTCGGGCGCCGTGCGGCGCCAGCCTCCCGCGCCGACGGCCGGCCTCCGGCCCCAGGGCCCTGCGGGCCCGGCCTCCGGCCTGGACCGGGTCTCTTGACAGGTCAAACGCGCAACGCGTTGCGCAGATGACGTGTCCGTGGAGCCGGCTCGGGCCGGCGGCCGCTGGGCGACACAAGTGGCGCGGATGGCGGACCATCCTCGGCGGATGTGTCGCGGGGGAGGCTCCTGCAGCGACGGAAGCAGCCGGGCGGGCCATCGCGGCCACCGGCGTCGGCCGGCTCGCCCACCGCGCCGACCGTGGCCGGACCGCGCAGCCGGGTTCGTGGTCGTGGTCGAGGTCGAGATCGGTTCGACGTCGTGGTCGAGGTCGAGGTCGAGCCCGTGTGCCGGGCCCACCTGGCGACTCCGCCACGGCTCGTCGCAGAGCACCCAGCCCAGCCCAGGCGACCGGTCCGCCCGGCCACCATCCGGTCTCCTCCACCCGGCGCTCGCCCAGACGAGGGGACTCTGAGACGCCCCTCACCGGCCTGACCAGCCGACCTGGTGAACCCACCGAGCCTGTCTCCCCTCCAACGACCCAGGGTCCCCGGTGGCCGTTTCTCTCCCCACCCGACGCCACGAACCCCGTCGGTGGTCCTCTCCCCCTCGGCGATCCAAGGTGGTCCTCTCCCCTCCCAACGTCAAGGGAGCTTCAGCCCCCCGAACAGCTCCCCCAGCGTCCCCAGCCCCTGCTCCGGCCCCTGGTCGGCGAGGCCCTCGCTGCCCGCCCGCTCCGCCAGCGCCTTCATCGACAGCGACAGCTGGTTCTCGGCGGCCTCGATCCGCAGGACCCTGACCTGCACCACCTGGCCCTCCGTGACGACCTTCTCCGGGTCATCGACGTGCTCCCAGGCCAGCTCCGAGATGTGGACCAGGCCCTCCAGGCCCCCCACGTCGACGAAGGCGCCGTAGTCCCGGATCGAGGTCACGGTGCCCTGTCGGGTCTCCCCGACCCGGATCTCGGCCCAGAGCTGGCGGGCCCGCTCCGCGGCCTCCTGCTCGAGCAGCGGTCGTCGGCTCACGACGACGTCGCTGTCGCGCAGCTCCTGGACCAGGAAGGTCAGCGTGCTTCCCACCACCGCGTCGAGGTCGGTGCCGGCGCCCGGAAGGTGCATCTGGGAGACGGGGCAGAACGCCCGGCGGCCGGCGAGCTCGACGACGTAGCCGCCCGTGTTGCGCTCGCTGACCTTGCCCTCGACCGGGATCGCCTCGTCGCGGGCCTGCTCGAGGAAGGCGCCCGCGTCTTCGCCGCGGACCTTCATCGACAGCCGCACGCCTCCATCGACACGCCCGACCACGAAGGCGGTCAGCGGATCACCGACCTCCACCAGGACCCGGCCCCGGGCGTCGGAGACCTCGGCGAGATCGATCGAGCCCTCGGCCTTGCCGCCGAGCCCGACGAAGGCGTCGTGTCGACCGAGCCGGACCACGGTGCCCGTCACCCGGTCGCCGGGCTCCGGCTGGCGGAGCGGCGTGGTGCCCGCCATCGCGGCTTCGAAGGACGCTCGATCCATGTCGGCCAGAGCCTGGAGGTCCTCCTCGTCCAGCAGGCTGCGGCGCTTGACCGCCGGCGAGGCGACCGGGGCCGGCCGGCTGGACTCCGACGCCTCGGGGGCCGGTCCAGACGCCCCCTCCTCCGCAGGCTCCGCGGGAGGGTCCGGCTGCCGCAGCCGCGTGCGCGTCTTCTGGCGCAGGGTGACGGGTCGATCAGGGCGACGGGCCATGGGGGACCTCGGAGGAGAGCCGGCTCCTATCGCCGACAGCGGCCCGGGCCAAGCGCGACATCGCGTCGGAAGCTCGGACTCTATCGACATCCGCTGACCAACCGTGACGCCTTTCTCGTTTCTCCCGTTGGACGGGACCCCGCGAACAGGTAAACTTCGTCAATCGGCGCAACGGGCCCAGGCAGGCCCGCATACAGAAAGCTAGGAGGCGAACGATGCTCGTGCTCACGCAGAAGGAAGGCGAGATCCTCCAGGTCGGTGACAACGTCCGCATCTACATCAAGCGCATCAAGGGCAATTGGGTCCGCCTCTGCATCGACGCACCCCCCGAGGTGAAGCTCCAGCGCATCCCGGCTCCCCAGCAGGCCCAGGCGGAGACCCGGAGCCAGCGGGACCCCGAGGTCCACGTGGTGCGCCTCCGCCGGGGGTAGCCCCCGCGATCCCGGAGAGATAGCCGTCGGGCGCCCACCCCGGACGCCCCCTTGGAGTCGCTCGAGCGCTACGCCTACGCCCTGCCGGACGAGCTGATCGCCCGGCGGCCCCCCGCTGCCCGAGATGGCGGACGGCTGCTGGTGGTCGGGCCGCCACAGCGACACCTCCGGGTCGTCGACCTGCCCGACCTGCTCCGCCCCGGGGACCTGCTGGTGGTGAACGACACCCGGGTGCTGCACGCCCGGCTTCGAGCCCGGCGGGCCACCGGGGGAGCGGTCGAGGCGCTCCTGCTGGAGACCGGCGAGGGCCAGGAGGTCCGGGCGCTGCTGCGGCCGTCCAGGAAGCTGAGGGTCGGCGAGTGCCTGGCCGTCGGAGAGGCCGGCGCCATCGAGCTGGCGGAGCGCCTCGACGGGGGGACCTGGCGCCTGCGGGCCCACCCCTCGCCGGCGCACCTGATGGACGCCGTCGGCGAGGTCCCCCTGCCGCCCTACCTGCGACGGGAGGCCGATGAACAGGACGCCGAGCGCTACCAGACGGTGTTCGCCCGCAGTCCGGGTGCGGTCGCCGCTCCCACGGCCGGGCTCCACCTCTCGCCCTCGCTGCTGGCGGCGCTCGAGTCGCGGGGAGTGGGGATCGCGAGCCTCACCCTGCACGTCGGTCCGGGCACCTTCCGCCCGCTGAACGAGGCCTCGCTGGCCGGCGATCGACTCCACCGGGAGTGGTTCTCGATCCCCGCGGCGACGTGTGAGGCCATCGCGGCCCGCCGGGCCCGCGGGGGTCGGGTCGTGGCGGTCGGAACCACGGCCACGCGGGCCCTGGAGGCCGCGACACCGGAAGGCGGGGACCGGGTTCCGTGTCCGGGTTCCTCCGTGACCGACCTGTTCATCCGGCGAGGTCACTCCTTCCGCTGCATCGACGCGCTGTTGACGAACTTCCACCTGCCCCGCTCCAGCCTGCTGGTGCTGGTCTCGGCCTTCGCCGGGCGCGAGCGGGTGCTGAGGGCCTACGCGGACGCCGTGGCCGAGCGGTACCGCTTCTACAGCTATGGCGACGCGATGTTGTTGGATCCGGGAGACCGCTCGTGATCGCCTCCTGGCGAAGCGTGGCCGGCGCGGGCCCGGCTCGCACGGGCGTGTTGACCCTGCCCCACGGCGAGGTGCGCACGCCGGCCTTCATGCCGGTCGGCACGGCGGGCACGGTCAAGGGCCTCACGCCGGAGGAGGTGGCCGGCAGCGGGTCCGACATGCTGCTGGCCAACACCTACCACCTCTGGACCCGGCCCGGCCACGAGCGGGTGGCGGAGCTGGGGGGGCTGCACCGGATGATGGGTTGGGACCGGCCGATCCTCACCGACAGCGGGGGCTACCAGGTCTTCTCCTTCCGCGAGAAGGCCCGGCTCACCGAAGAAGGCGTGCGCTTCCGGGACCCCTACGACGGGGAGTACCGGTTCATGTCCCCGGAGATCTGCGTCGGCATCCAGGAGACGCTGGGCGTCGACGTGGCCATGGCCCTGGACGAGTGCATCGCCTGGCCCGCGGAGCGCGAGGCGGTGGTCGCCTCGACCGAGCGCACGACGCGCTGGCTCCAGCGCTGCCTGGAGGCGCGGACGCGTCCGTCGGAGACCGCGCTCTTCGGCATCGTGCAGGGCGGCTTCCACGCCGATCTCCGGATCCAGCACGCCCGGGAGCTCGCAGAGCTGGAGCTGGATGGCTACGCCATCGGCGGGCTCAGCGTCGGCGAGCCCCAGGCCGACATGCTGGCGATGCTGGACCTGACCCTGCCGGAGCTGCCGGCCGGTCGGGCCCGCTACCTGATGGGTGTGGGCACGCCCCACGACCTCGTCGAGGCGGCGTCGAGAGGGGTGGACCTCTTCGACTGCGTGCTGCCGACCCGGTCCGGACGCTTCGGCCAGGTCTTCACGAAGCACGGACTGATCACCATCAAGCACGCCAGATTCCGCGATGACGCCCGTCCGCTCGACCCGGATTGTGCGTGTTATACGTGCCGCCGCTTCAGCCGGGCCTATCTCCGGCACCTCCACACCTCGAAGGAGGTGCTCGCACCCCGGCTCCTGACCCTTCACAACCTGACCTTCTACCAGTCGCTGATGGCGCGAATGCGGACCGCCATCGCCGACGGCGCAGGAGCCCTCGACGCCCTGCGCGACGAGGTCCAGGGATGGAGCGGGGGGTACGGGGACCACCCGAGCACCACGGACGATGCCTGACAACGCTACAACCGAGTTGCTGCTGACCGCCGACGCGGCACCAGCCCCCGCCCAGACGTCGGCGATGTCGCCGATCGTCATGCTGGCGATCTTCTTCGCCATCTTCTGGTTCCTGGTCATCCGACCGCAACGCCGGTCACAGGCCGACCACGCCAAGCTCCTGAACGCCCTCAAGAAGGGCGACAAGGTCGTCACCGACGGGGGGCTGCTGGGCACCGTCTGGCAGGTGGAGGACCAGAAGGTCGTGCTGGACTTCGGCGACAAGACGCGCATCGCGTTCCTGAAGAGCTCTGTGAAGGGTCTTCAGTTCAGCGGTGACGCCAAGGAGAGCTGATTCAGATGGGTACCACCTGGTGGGTGCGCTTCGGCATCATCATGGCCACCGTCCTCGCGGCCGTCTACACGCTCATCCCGACGTTCATCGCCGAGAGCGCCTACGACACGCTGTCAGAACAGACCAGCCAGCTCGGCGAGGACAGCGAGCCCGAGACCGAGGAGGAGGTCGAGGTCACCGGCTGGCGGGCCTGGCTGCCCGACGCCAAGATCAACCTCGGCCTGGACCTGCAGGGCGGCATCGACCTGACCCTCGAGGTCGAGACGATGGAGGCCGTGCTCTCCAACGTCGCCCGCGACATCCAGTCCATCGAAGACGCCGCGACCTCCGACGGCGTGGTCGTCGGCGAGATCCGGCGGGTCCGCGGCGAGCCGTCGCTGGAATTCCTGGTCGGCGAGGAGGGCTCGCTGGACGACCTCGTGGAGCTGATGAGTCGGCGCTACCAGGACTACGAGTACGCCAGCACCAACACCGACGACAAGGACCGGACCTGGCACCGCTTCACGGTCACCGAGGCCGGCATCACCGAGATCTCCAAGAAGACCGTCGAGCAGGCGCTGGAGACCCTGCGCAGCCGCGTCGACGAGACCGGCGTCAAGGAGCCGAGCATCGTGCTCAAGGGCGGCTCGCGCATCAACGTGCAGCTCCCGGGCATCGACAACCTCCAGCAGGCCTACTCCGCCCTGGGCACCACCGCCGTGCTGGAGTTCTACCTCGTGGACGAGGAATTCGGCGACGGCGCCCTGGAGCGAGCCGTCAAGCACGCCCGGGAGAACGCGCCCAGCAGCATCTACTCCGACGACGGGGCGCTGAACGACTGGCTCCAGGACGAGGGCCGCATCACCCGCGACCACCGGGTGCTCTGGGAGTACCAGGAGGACCCGGAGGGGGAGGATGCGCGGCTGCTGCCCCACATCCTCAAGGACAAGGTCATCCTCAGCGGCGACGACGTCAACGATGCGTCGGTGGGCATGGACCAGTTCAACGACCCCTACACGGCGCTGGAGTTCAAGCCCGCCGGCGGCCAGGTCTTCTGCGACATCACCGGCGAGAACGTGGGCAAGAAGTTCGCCATCGTGCTCGACCGCAAGGTGCGCTCGGCGCCGGTCATCCGGGAGAAGATCTGTGGCGGCCGGGCCTCGATCTCCATGGGCGCCGGGGACTACACCCAGATGATGGAGGAGGCTGGGGTGCTCTCCCTGGTCCTGCGCACCGGCGCCTTGCCGGCCCCGGTCACCATCGGCGAGGCCCGCATCGTCGGCGCCCAGCTCGGTGAGGACTCGATCAACGCCGGCCGGCTCGGCGTGATGGTCGGCGGCCTCATCGTGCTGTTCTTCATGGCGATCTACTACCGGAAGTCGGGCCTCGTCGCCGACATCGCCCTGGCCTGCAACATCCTGTTCGTGATGGCCCTGCTCGCGGGCTTCGGGGCCACCCTGACCCTGCCGGGCATCGCCGGCATCGCCCTGACGGTCGGCATGGCGGTCGACGCCAACATCATCATCTTCGAGCGCATCCGCGAGGAGCT
>CAZCVP010000201.1:0-15148 GCA_964501915.1 uncultured Enterobacterales bacterium | reverse complement strand
TACCTCGCCAACCTGGGCAAGACCGAGCAGCCCGGCATCTGGGTCAGCGGCTTCTTCGGCAGCGGCAAGTCGCACTTCCTCAAGGTGCTGCGAGCGCTGTGGACCGACGACGCCTTCCCGGACGGCACCCTCCCCCGCAGCCTGCCCCGAGACCTCTTCCCAGAGATCCGCGACGCGCTGCACGAGCTGTCCACGCGGGGGAGACAGACGGGCGGCCTGCACGCCGCGGCCGGCACGCTGGGGGCCTCGGCCAAGAGCGTCCGCCTGGGCATCCTGGCCATCGTGTTCCGCTCCGTGGGGCTTCCGGAACGCCACGACCTCGCCTCCTTCGTCCTGTGGCTGCGGGACCACACCTGCCTGGAGCAAGTGCGGGCCGCCGTCGAGGCCGAGGGCGTGTCCTGGGAGGAGGAGCTCCACGACTTCCTCGTCTCACCGGTCATCCACGAGGCCATCGCCGCGCACTTCCCGAAGTGGACGGCACCCGTCGGCGAGATCGGCACGCTGCTCCACGCGAGCTTCCCCGACCGCGACGACGTCTCCAACAAGGAGATGGTCTCCTCGATCCGCAAGGCGCTCACCCAACGGGTCGGCGGCGACGGCGAGTTCCCCTGTACGCTGCTCGCCATCGACGAGGTCCAGCAGTTCATCGGCGACAGCTCCAACCGCGCCCACCTGGTCCAAGAGGCCGCCGAGGAGTGCTGCAAGCGCTTCGGATCCTCGCTGCTCATCATCGGCACCGGGCAGTCCGCGATGGCGAGCACGCCCCAGCTCCTCAAGCTCAAGGGGCGCTTTCCCATCGAGGTGCAGCTCTCCGACGCCGACGTGGACACCGTGGTCCGCCAGATCGTGCTCCGCAAGCGCCCCGACCGCCTCGACGCCGTGGGCGCGGTCCTGGACAAGCACAACGGCGAGATCAGCAAGCACCTGGCCGGGACGAACATCGGGCCGCGGCCCGAGGACCAGGAGGTCGTGGTCTCCGACTACCCCCTGCTCCCGGTGCGGCGGCGCTTCTGGGAGCACGCCCTGCGCTCCGTCGACGTCGGCGGCACCACCGTCCAGCTTCGCAACCAGCTCCGCGTGGTCTATGAGGCGGTGCGTTCCAGCGCCGCAGCGCCGCTCGGCACGGTGATCCCGGCGGACTTCCTCTACTTCCAGCTCGCGCCCACCCTGCTCCAGACGGGTGTGTTGCCCCGGGAGGTCCACGAGCAGGTCGGCAAGCTCCAGCAGGCCGGGACCGCCGAGAGCGCGCTGGAGGCCCGGCTGGTCGCGCTGGTGTTCCTGGTCGGCAAGCTGCCCCGGCAGTCCAGCCAGGGCGGGGACCTGGGCGTGCGGGCCGACGCCGAGACCTTGGCCGACCTGCTGGTGGAGGACCTGGAGCACGCGGGTGCCGCGGTCCGCAAGCACGTCCCGGCGGCGCTCCAGTCGCTGGTAGAGGCCGGCGAGATCATGCTGGTGGACACCGAGTACCAGGTCCAGACGCGGGAGAGCCGCGCCTGGGACGCCGACTTCCAGAGGCACCACAAGGCGCTCGGGGACGACGACGCCAAGGTGGGCACCGCCCGAGGCGAGGCGCTGGCCGAGGCCGTGCGGCGGCGGCTGGGACTCGGGTCCGTGCCGCACGGGGCGTCCAAGATCCAGCGCAAGGTGCAGCTCCACTTCGGGCCGACGCCCCCCGTCCCCGACGCCCGTGTGGTGCCCGTGTGGGTGCGGGACGCCTGGGCCGAGAGCGAGTCCACCATCCTGACCGACGCGGTGAAGGCTGGCAGCGACTCGTCGCTGGTGTTCGTGGTGCTGCCCAACCGCGCCGCCCAGGAGATCAAGAAGGGGCTCGTCACACACAGGGCCGCGCAGACCACGCTCCAGACGCGCGGCGTGCCGAGCAACGAGGAGGGCAAGCTGGCCCGCGCCGCCGTCGAGACGCGCCGCGATCGGGCCAGGGACCGCCTCGGGGTGCTGCTCGACGAGCTGATCGACCGCGCCCAGGTCATCCAGGCAGGCGGCAACGAGGTGACCGCGGGCACCGTCGCCGACGCGGTGAGGGCGGCGGCGGACAACGCGCTCGTGCGCCTGTTCCCGAAGTTCGACCCGGGCGACCACGCGCGGTGGGACGCGGTGGTCAAGAAGGCCCGCACCGGCGACGGATCCGCCCTCGCGGCGGTCGGCTTTCGCGACGCCGCCGACAAGCACCCCGTCTGCCACGAGGTGCTCAGCTTCACCGCTTCGGACCAGACCGGCGCGGAGATCCGCAAGCGGTTGGAAGGGTCGCCCTACGGCTGGTCAGGGGATGCCGTGGACGGGGCGCTCTACGTCCTGATCGTCACCGAGCACCTCCGGGCCTCGACGACCGGCGGTGCGCCGCTCTCAGCGGCCGGGCTCGCCCGCGCCAAGATCGGTCTGTCCAGGTTCCGCGCCGAGACCGTACCCCTGACGCCCCAGGAGCGCATCGGCGTGCGCGGCCTCATCAGGAAGGTCGGCCTCCCTTGCAAGTCCAACGAGGAGGCCCAGCAGGCACCGGCCCTGGTCACCGAGCTGATGGGTCGAGCCGCCGCCGCCGGGGGCGAGCCGCCGTGCCCCGCAGCCCCGAGCACCGCCCACCTCCTCGCGCTGGACGCGCTCGCGGGCAACGCGCTGGTCAAGAAGCTCTACGAGACCCTCGAGGACCTGAGCGCCGACGTGGCCGAGTGGGACCGGCTGGCCAGGTGCATCGAAGGCCGCACCCCGCGCTGGGAGGCCCTGGAGGCCCTGCTCACCGCAGCGGCGACGCTCCCGGTGGCGGCCGAGGTCGGAGCCCAGCGGGACGCCCTGCAAGCTCGGCGCGGCCTGCTCACCGAGCCCGATCCGGTTCCGCCGCTGGCCGAGCAGCTCACGACGGCGCTGCGGGCGGCGCTGGTGGACGCCCGCGACGGATGGAGGGCGGTCTACGACACCGAGCTGGGGGCGCTCACCGCCACCGAGGCGTGGGGCAAGCTGCCGTCCGAGACCGCCCAGGCCTTGCTGGTCAAGCACGGGATCGCCACAGTCCCTGCCCTGACGGTCGGCACCGAGCACGACGTCCTGGCGTCGGCCCAGGCGCGCTCCCTCGGCCGGTGGGCGCTGGATGAGGCCGGGCTGCCCGGTCGCTTCGCCGCGGCCCGCCTCGAAGCCATCCAGCTCGTCGCCCCCAAGGCCCAGGCCGTCGCGCTGCCCAAGGCGACGCTCCACACCGAGGCCGAGGTCGAGACCTGGCTCGGCGAGGCCCGGGCTGCGATCCTCGCCAGGCTGGGCGACGGCCCGGTGGTGGTGTGACGTCGTTGGACTTCAAGGCGCTGCTTGCCCGCATCGGCGAGGTGGATCGCGCGGCCGTCCTGGCGGTGGGCCGGCAGGCCCAACAAGCGCTGAGTCTGCGCAACTGGCTCGTGGGCGCGTGGATCGTGGCGTTTGAGCAGGGTGGACAGGACCGGGCTGCCTACGGGGAGCGCTTGATCGGCAGGCTCGCCGCGTCGCTCAAGCAGGGTGGAGCGAGGGGGATGTCCGCCCGCAACCTGGCCAACTTCCGGCGGGTCGCCTTGGCCTACCCGACCCTGGACGCGCGCGCTCTGGGCCGGGTCGCCCTGCCGCAACAGGCCGGCGGCGCGACCTGGCTGGCGCCTGCGCAATCGGAAGCCGGTGTCGAGATATTGCAGGCGCCTGCAAGATCGAGCGACACGCCCTCCGGCCTCCCTTGGCGCGACTCCGAGTGGGTGCAGCGCCTGTTCCGCGACCTGACGTTCACCCACCTCGTGGAGTTCTCGCGGATGGAGGATTCGCTTGAGCGCGCCTTCTACGAGCTGCACTGTCTGGAGGAGGGTTGGGCGACCCGAGAGCTGATCCGGCAGCGGAGCAGCATGCTGTACCAGCGGGTGGGCCTCTCCACGGAGCGCGACCGGGTCGTCGCGCTCGCGCGGGACGGGCGGGTTGACCAGCGATCCCGGGCGTTGGTGCGTGACCCCTATGTGCTGGAGTTCCTGGGGCTCCCCGGGACCAGCGTGGATGAAGCGAGCTTGGAGCAGGCACTCCTGGACAACCTCCAAGGCTTCCTGCTTGAGCTGGGTCGGGAGTTCTGCTTTGTCGCCCGCCAGTACCGGATCACCCTGGGAAACCGACACCATCACCTCGACCTGCTCTTCTTCCACCGCCGGCTTCGCTGTCTGGTCGCCGTCGACCTGAAGACCACCGCCTTCTCGCCGGACCACGCCGGACAGATGCGCTTCTACCTCAACTTCCTGGCCGGAGAGGTCGCGCTCCCCGATGAGAACCCGCCGATCGGCATCCTGCTCTGCGCCGGCAAGGACGAGGAGGTCGTCCAATTCGCGACGGCTGGCGACGACGATGTCCTCGTGTCCCGCTACCTGCTGGAGCTGCCGAGCCGCGACCAGCTCGCCCAGTGGCTGCACGAGGCCCGAGCGGCGGCCGAGGTCGCGATTGCCCAGACCCGAGCCACGGGCGAGGAGTAGACATGCCCACCCTCGACTCCAGCCTGCGCGACCAGCTCGCCACGGTCATCGGCAAGGACAACGCCGACGGCGGGGCTCGGGCCGTCGCCGAGGCGGGCGCCCGGGCCGCCTTGTCGGCCCTGGCCGTTCACCTGGCGGCGCCCTACGCCCACCTGGACGCCACCGGCCGGCAGCTTCGCAACCGCCTTCGGGCGCGGGCGCGGCAGCTCGGCGACATCCGCCGAGGTGACGGGCAGCACGAGATCGACCGGCTGGTGGAGCAAGCGGCCTACGAGCACTGGCACCGGATGCTCTTCGCGCGCTTCCTGGCCGAGAACGAGCTGCTGATCCATCCGGAGATGAAGGTCGCCGTGACGCTGGACGAGTGCGCCGAGCTGGCGGCGTCGGAGGGCGCGGTCGACGGCTGGGAGCTGGCCGGGCGCTACGCCAGCCGGATGCTGCCGCAGATCTTCCGGCCCGATGACCCCTTGCTGGCGGTGCGGTACGCGATCGATGACGTGAAGAAGCTGGAGGCGCTGCTCGACGGCCTGCCCGCCGAGCTGTTCTGCGCCAGCGACAGCCTGGGCTGGTGCTACCAGTTCTGGCAGGCCCGCAAGAAGAAGCAGGTCCACGCTTCGGAGGTGAAGATCGGGGCCGACGAGCTGCCCGCCGTCACCCAGCTGTTCACCGAGCCCTACATGGTGCAATTCCTCCTGCACAACACGCTGGGCGCGTGGTGGGTCGGCGCTGGCCGCGCGCTCCCGGCGGAGATGCCGTATCTGCGTCGGCTCGAAGACGGCACGCCCGCCGCGGGGACCTTCGAGGGGTGGCCCCGGCTGGCGCGGGAGCTGAAGGTGCTCGACCCCTGCTGTGGCTCGGGGCACTTCCTGGTCGAGGCCTTCCTCATCCTGGTGGGGTTTCGCATGGCCGAGGAGGGGCTGTCGCCAGGGGAGGCCTGCGACGCGGTGCTGCGGGACAACCTGTTCGGGCTGGAGATCGACGCGCGGTGCGTGCAGATCGCCGCCTTCGCGCTGGCGCTGGCGGCGTGGACGTTCCCAGGCGCGGGGGGCTATCGACCGCTCGCAGGGATGAGCGTGGCGTGCTCGGGGCTGGCGATCTCGGCGAAGAAGGAGGAGTGGGAGCGGCTGGGTGGTGAGGATCTGCGGCTGCGGAATGGGATGGGGCGGATGTGGGAGCTGTTCAAGGATGCGCCGGTGTTGGGGAGCTTGATCGATCCGTTGAGGGACCCACCAGACCCTCTCTACACGAGTGGGCCGAATGAGGTGCTGCCCGTGCTGGGCAAGGCGCTGTCTACTGAGGCCGTCGGGACTCCGGACGATCAGGAGGTGAGGGTCGCCGCACGCGGTATCGCGGATGCCGCCACCGTCCTTACTCAACTCTTCTCTCTGGTCTGCACAAACGTGCCGTTCTTGCTTCGCCGCAAGCAAGACGAAGCGCTTGCTAGCCATCTCAGAGACTGCTCCGCCGAGTCCGCGAACGACTTGGCCACCGGATTCCTGTATCGCGTACTGCGTCAATGCAGTTCGCAGAGCACAGTGGCGATCGTCATTCCACAGGACTGGCTCTACAAGACGAGCTACCGCAAATTCCGAACGCAACTGCTTTCGAACGTTCAGTTCGAACTGCTGGCCAGCCTGGGTCCCAATTCCTTTCGCGACATGAACTGGTGGGCTACGAAGATCTTGTTGCTGGTGATCTCGGACCGATCTGCTACCGAAGCCCACCTCTTCTCAACGGTGTCATTGGGCGAGCACCGCATCACCGATGAGAAAGCGGCTCTTCTCCGAGCTACCCGTGTCGCCCGGCTCTCGCAGCGCGGACAGCTCAAGAACCCCGACGCACGGATCGTATTCGAGCGGCTCACAGACGGAGTCCTACTTTCCAAGCACGTCAGACCCCACCATGGCTTGACCACTGGCGACCTCCCGCGGATGCAACTGGGGTTCTGGGAGTTGCCGCGGGTGCAAGACCCCTGGATTCCATTTCAGAGCACGGTGCCAGCCACCTCCCCCTATGCGGGGCGTCACTACGTCCTTCGGTGGAATGGTGGCGCGGGAGCGATGCGGGAGTTGCCCGGAGCCCGGCGAGATGGACTCCACGCATGGGGTAGGGCTGGTGTACTCGTCAGCCAGATGGGCTCACTTCCCGTCAGCCTATACGGAGGAGGCGCCTTCGACGTAAACACATCCGCCCTGATTCCTCACGACGAGTCGGATCTGTCGGCGCTTTGGGCATTCTGTTCTTCGCCGCATTACGCCCAAGCCGTCCGTCGAGTGGACCAAGCCCTAAAAGTGACAACCGCGACTCTCGCCAAAATCCCGTTCGATGTCGAGCACTGGCGAAACCAGGTAGTCGCATTGCCGAGCCCCTCTACCTCGCGACTGGACGAGATCATCTTCCAAGGGAACGTAGCTCGCGCCGATTCCCCCCTCCAAGTCGCCGTCGCCCGCCTCCTCAACTACCGCTGGCCCGACCAAGCCCCCGACCCCCACCACCCCCACGCCCACCCCGACGGCATCGTCTGCATCCCCGCCCTGCGCGGCGAGCGCCCTGCGGCCGACCGCCTGGCCGACCTGCTCGCGGCCGCCTGGGGCAAGGACTGGCACCCCCAGACCCTCACCGACCTGCTCGCAGCCGTCGGTCACACCGGCAGCCTGGAGGAGTGGCTGCGCAACACCTTCTTCAAGCAGCACTGCGAGCTGTTCCACCACCGGCCCTTCGTCTGGCACGTCTGGGACGGTCACCGGGAGGGCTTCTCGGCGCTGGTCAACTACCACAAGCTCGACCACGAGACCCTGAAGGCGCTCACCTGGAGCTACCTGGGCGACTGGATCCGCACCCAGGAGATCGAGAGGCCGAGGCCGGCAAGAGCGGCGCCGGCGACAGGCTCGCCCGTGCCAAGGTGCTCCAGCAACGCCTGGCCGCAATCCTCGAAGGTGAGGCTCCGCTCGACGTGTTCGTGCGCTGGAAGCCCCTCGAACAGCAGCCCATCGGCTGGCACCCCGACCTGGACGACGGCGTGCGCCTGAACATCCGCCCCTTCATGACCGTCGCCGACGTCAGCGCCAAGGGAGCTGGCGTGCTCCGCTGGAAGCCCAAGCGGATCAAGTGGGGCAGGGACCGAGGCAAGAACCCGCCCGGCTCGCCCTGGGGCACCGAGCGCCACAACGACCGACACCTGACGCTCGCCGAGAAGCGGGCGGCACGGGGGGACGCATGATCCGCAAGCTGGCCTTGAAGGACGTGGGACCAGCCCGTGAGCTGAAGTTCAGCTTCGCGCCCCGCCTGAACGTGCTCACGGGCGACAACGGCCTCGGCAAGGCCTTCGTGCTCGACGTGCTGTGGTTCGCCTTCGAGCTGATGCCCCGAGCCCACCGGGTCAAGGTCGAGAAGCTGCGGTGGCGAGCTCGCGGCGACGTGTCGAACTGGCTGTCCGCGTGATGTCGATGAACCCCTCGCCCTGGAGCCCGTGATGGACCGCATCACCCGTGTCCGCATCGAGAACGTCCGCGCGATCGAGCACATCGACCTGGAGCTGAGCCGACCGGTCACCGTGTTGATCGGTGAGAACGGATCGGGCAAGAGCACCATCATCGAGTGCCTGGAGCTGCTGCACAAGGCCATCGATCCGCGCTTCATGCCGGGCTTCTACGCCATCCACAGGGGGTTGCCGGCGCTGCTGCGCAAGGGGGCCCGGTCCATGACGCTGGGCGTCGTCATCGAGGACGACAGCGGGGTGCTTCCCCGTGTCGAGTACGTGTTCACGCTCGCCGCGGAGGGCGCGGGGGGCGCCATCAAGGGGGAGCGTATGCTCGTCGGCCCAACAGGCACCGAGCACGCGGGGCTGTTGCCCGATCCCGAGCTGGCCGCCGCGAGGGCAGAGGTAGAGGCCCTAGGGAGGACCTCCAGGAAGGGCAAGCGGGCCAGGGACAAGCGCGCGGCTTCCGACCAGCTCCCACTGGCCGAGCAGCGGCTCACGGCGCTCGAGGCCAGGGCACGGCGGCGGGAGACCGAGCCGCTGCTCCTGCTGAGCAGGACCGACAACGCCGGAGAGATGTTCGACCGGGCCAAGGGCGAGATGGTCCCGCTGCCCCCCCAGATGCTGAAGTTCGATCAGCTCGTGCTGGCCGGCTTCGGCAGTGTCCCCCCTCACGGGGCCATCGAGCGCATCCACGCGGTCCTGGGTGGCGTCGAGACGCATCTGGGCTTCGACACGCTCGCCGCGTGGGCGGCCCGGTCCCATCAGCGGCCCACCAGCGTCCGGGCCGCGTCGACCCTGTTTCCGGCCGACCGCTTGAATCTCCTCGGCGTCAACCTGGCGAGCGCGTGGTCCGACCTGCGTGGCCGCGAGTCCGCCCACTGGGAGCGGACGATGGCGCTCGTGCGCCTGGGACTCGGCGAGCACGTGGACAGCGTCACGGTGCCCCCGGACGCTGGCGGCGGTAACGTCTACCTGGCGCTGCGCTTCACCAAGGCCCCCGAGCCGATCCTCGCCTCCGACCTCTCGGACGGACAGCTCGCTTGGCTCGCGTTCGTGGCGATGGTGCGCCTCAACGAGCAGCGGTCACTGCTGGCCGTTGACGAGCCCGAGCTGCATCTGCATCCTCAGCTCCTCGGTGGGGTGTTCCACCTGCTGGCGAGCGTTGCTTCGCCCGTTGTCATCGCCACCCACTCCGACCACCTGTTGGAGCTGCTGGACGATCCTGCAGACGCCGTCAGGGTCTGCGAGCTGGACGAGCAAGGGCGGGCGACGCTGGCCGGGGTGGACCCGGAGGAGTTGGAGAGGTGGCTCGCCCACTACGGAGACCTAGGCCAGCTCCGCGCCGCCGGCTACCTGTCCCGCGTCTTGCGGCACCCCGCAGATCGCGCCGAGGAGGCCGAGTGAAGCCTCTCGCGACGGTGCTCTACGAAGACTCCAAGACCGGCAAGGAATTCCCCCTCCATCACCTCCTGATGCGCATGGTGGAAGACGACATCGACGGGCAGACCTGGCTGCTGCGCAAGTTGGTGCGGGACAATCCGAGGAACGGCATCGACAAGGTGCTCGCGGATGTACGCGTCACCTCGCTCATCGCTGGGGCGGGCAGGCTCTTCGTGCTGGTCGACCGAGACCGGATCATCGCCCACGTCAACCAGAACGCCCGGGAGGGCGAGCCGCGCCTGGCGCACGACGCATCCGACGACCAGATCGTCGAGGCCATCCGCCGGACCAGTGACGCCCGAGGGAAGCTCCGGGTCTTCTTCCTCCACCGGAACATGGAAGACCTGATCGCTGCGATCGAGGACTGCGCGCCGGGCCTGTGGGAAGCGGAGATCCGCCAAGCGAGGAACAAGGACCGCCTGGCACGCAACTTCGTACTGACCGAGACGGCCAAGGCGGCGATGGCCACCCTCCGGGCCTGTGTCCGGTCACACCAGGCGGGCCTCGACGCGCTGGCCAAGGCGCTCGGGGAGAGCATCCCCGCCGAGGCCATCGAGTGACCACCATCCTCGACGCCCTCGCCGCCCGCCTCGCCTCGGCCATCGTCCACAACCACGCCACCGAGCGCCCCCCGGTGGTGGTGCTGTGGCCGGACGGCGAGCGCAAGTGGCAGTCGGCCCTGCCCACGCTGCGCCGTGGCCTACCGAACCTGTGGACCCTGGGCGCCTTCGACGCCGCCATAGACCAGGGGCCGGCGCCGTGGGTGAAGTGGCGGCTCGGTCAGCTCCCTGAGACAGACCCGGTGCCCGTGCTCTACCTGCCGGGCGTCAGCCACAGCCAGTTCCGCTCCCTGGAGGACTTCCCCGACGACCTCAAGCCCATCGCGGAGCTTCAGTTCCGAGGCGTCTGGTGGGTCCAGGCCAACTACCGGGACTGGACGCCGCTGGCGCTGTTGTCGGCCAAGAGGGGCGGGATGGGGCTCACGGTCGCGCAGGACGCGCACACCACCACCTCGCTCGACCGTCTCGTGTCACGGGTGCTGGAAACGCCCCTCGCTCAACTACAGAAGCCCTCCCGCCTGGAGGCCGAGCACTTCGTCGCGCTCTTGACCCAGGACCTGGAGGGCGACCTGCTCGACTGGCTCGACGACAACGACAAGACGGTCTCCACCTACACGCCCGACGAGTGGGCCGTGTTCCGCGACGACGTGTTGGCCAAGCTGGACGTGGACCTGGACCGGGACGGCCCCATCGTCGTCGCCGAGCAGCTCATCCAGCAACGCGCAGGCTGGGCCAAGGTCTGGACCCGCTACGCCAGCGCGGTCCCGACCAGCTACGGCATGATCCACCGGGTGCTGGAGCGCGCGGCTCCAGTGCTGCTGGCGGACATGAGCACGCAGCCCCGGCACAACGACCAGCAGGAAGAGGCCCTCCGCCTCGCCTTCGCCGAGCTGGCGGGGCTGCCCGAGGTCGAGGCCCGTCGGCGGGTCCGCTCCCTGGAGTCCAAGCACGGGCAGCGCCGGAGCTGGGTCTGGGCGAAGCTGGGCCGGGCCCGTCTGGCGAGCGTGCTCGGGCACCTGACGGATCTGGCGGACGCGACCGAAGGCCCGGTGGGCGGCAGCTCGCAGGACGCCCTGGCGAGCTGGTACGCCGGGCACGGCCACAAGGCCGACCGCGCCGCCCTGGCCGCACTGGGGCTCGCCGACCACACCCACGGCGCGGTCATCCACGGTGCCGTCCGGGCTCTCTACCTGCCCTGGCTTCAGCGGTCCGCCCAGTGTCTACGAGACCTGGTCGAGGCCAGCGGCTACCCGCAGCCCGAGGCTGTGCCGGTCGAGGACGGCACCTGCCTGCTGTTCGCAGACGGCCTGCGCTGGGACGTAGGGGCGGCGCTCGTCGATCGTCTGGTCGACAAGGGCCACCGGGTTGATTCGGTGGGGCGCTGGGTCGCCTTCCCGCCGGTCACGACAACGTCGAAGGCCGATGTGTCCCCGATCCGTGATCAGCTCACAGGGGGCTCCGGGGCCAGCACATTCACACCGAGCGTGGCGGCGACGGGAAAGGTGCTGGACAGCGCCACGTTCAACGGGCTCATGGTGGCCCAGGGCGTGCAGATGCTCGGAGGCAACGAGACAGGCAACCCCACCGGGCGAGCCTGGACGGAGTTTGGCGACATCGACAAGTACGGCCACAAGCACGGCTGCAAGACCGCGCGCCACGTCCATGAGCAGCTCCGCGAGCTGGAGCAGCGCATCGACGAGCTGCTCGACGCGGGCTGGAAGCGGGTGCGGGTCACGACCGACCACGGCTGGCTGCTGGTGCCGGGTGGTCTGCCTCAGCTCGCCCTGCCAGGCTGGCTCACCGACGCCCGGTGGCAGCGGTGCGCCCTGGCCAAGGCCACCAGCCAGGTAGACCTGCCCTCGATTCCGTGGGCATGGGACCCCAACGTCAGCGTGGCCTTCCCCCCGGGAGTGGACGGCTTCTCCATCCAGACCGGCAACTCGCGCGAGTACGCGCACGGCGGGCTCACGATGCAGGAGTGCTACACGCCGGTCCTCACCGTCGCCCTCGACCGTCCCGCCGTGGACGGCACCCTGGGTGAGCTGAAGTGGGTGGGTCTGCGCTGCAAGACCACCGTGCAGACAACCGCCAGCGGCCTGCTCCTCGACCTTCGGACCAAGGTCGCCGACACCTCGTCGAGTGTGCTGGACGCCCCCAAGGCGGTCGGTGCCAAGGGCACCGTCTCCGTGCTCGTTCCCGACGACCGTCGGGAAGGCACCGCAGCCTTCGCCGTGCTGCTCGCACCAGACGGGCGCGTCCTCGACAAGCGATCCACGACCATCGGAGGCGACGCATGAGCGCAACGCTGGACGACCTCGACCGCCAGACCGCGAGCGCCTTCGAGGGCTTCGTCGTCCGCAAGGACCTCGTGCGCACCTTCGCCCGCCAGTACCCGGTGCCCACCTACGTCGCCGAGTTCCTGCTGGGCCGCTACTGCGCGACCACGGACGACGAGGAGATCGCCGAGGGCTTGCAGATCGTCGCCCGGCAGCTCCAGAGCCGCAGCGTGCGGGCAGGCGAAGAGGAGCTGTTCAAGGCGCGCGCCCGCGAGCAGGGCTCCGTTCGCATCATCGACCTGGTGTCGGCGCGGCTCGACGCCAGGACCGACTCCTACCTCGTCGAGCTTCCCAGCCTGCGCCTGCGCGACGTGCGAATCACCCCCGCACTGGTTCGCCAGCACGAGCGCATGTTGACCGGCGGTTTCTACGCCGAGATCGAGCTGGAGTACGACGCGGCCATCGCCCAGGAGGCCAACGGGCGGCCCTTCGGCGCGGCCTCGCTGCGCGAGATCCAGCTCAGCAAGCGCGAGGTGCTGGGCACGCTCGCCGAGGGCCGCAGGCAGTTCACGACCGAGGACTGGAAGCGGCTCCTGCTCCGCAGCATCGGCCTGGAGGCCGACGGCCTCACCGAGCGCCAGAAGGACGCCGTGCTCCTGCGCATGGTCCCCTTCGTCGAGCGCAACTACAACCTCGTGGAGCTGGGGCCGCGCGGGACCGGCAAGAGCCACCTCTACCAGCAGGTCTCCCCCTACGCGCACCTGATCTCGGGGGGCAAGGCCACCGTCGCCCGCATGTTCGTCAACAACGCCACGGGGCAGCGCGGCCTGGTCTGCCAGTACGACGTGATCTGCTTCGACGAGGTGTCCGGGGTGTCCTTCGACCAGAAGGACGGCGTGAACATCATGAAGGGCTACATGGAGTCCGGCGAGTTCAGCCGCGGCAAGGAGAGCATCCGAGCCGACGGCAGCATCGTGCTGGTCGGCAACTTCGAGGTCGACGTGCAGCACCAGCAGCGCGTTGGCCACCTCCTCGGCCCGCTCCCCCCGGAGATGCGGCACGACACGGCGTTCATGGACCGCATCCATGGCTACCTGCCCGGCTGGGACGTGCCCAAGGTCACCAACGAGCTGCTCACCGACCACTTCGGCCTGGTGAGCGACTTCCTCTCCGAGTGCTTGAGCCAGCTCCGCAACCAGAGCCGGGCCAACGCCATGCAAGGCCGAGCCACGCTCGGCGGTGCGCTGTCCGGGCGCGACACCAGCGGGGTCAACAAGACCGTGAGCGGCCTGTTGAAGCTGCTCTACCCGGACCCCGAGACGCCCATCCCCGACGAGGACCTGGAGTGGGCGCTGCGCCTGGCCCTGGAGTGCCGGCGGCGGGTGAAGGAGCAGCAGAAGCGCATCGGCGCCGCCGAGTTCCGCAACACCCACTTCAGCTACCAGCTCGGCCTGGACGGCGTGGAGAAGTTCGTGTCGACGCCCGAGCTGTTGAGCGAGAGCAGCATCGGAGGCGACCCGCTGGAGCCCGGCCAGGTGTGGGTGATCAGCCCCGGCGGGCAGGACGAGAACGCAGGCCTATACCGCATCGAGTCCACCGATGGACCGGGATCTGGCGTGAAGATCCTGAACCGTCCCGCACCGCGCGCCTTCGCCGAAGGCGTGAAGTACGCCCAGCAGAACCTCTACACCCGCGCCCGGGAGCTCGTCGGAGATCGTGACCCGCGGGGCCACGAGTTCTCGGTCCAGCTCCGGGCCTTCGACGCCTCCAAGTCCGGCAGCCAGCTCGGTGTCGGCGTCGCGATCGCGCTGTGCAGCTCGCTGTTGAAGAAGTCCATCCGGGGCGGCCTGGTCGTGGTCGGCGGCGTGAACCTTGGGGGGTCCATCGAGCCCATCTACAACGCGGTCAGCGTCGCAGAGCTGGCCATCGAGAAGGGCGCGGCCACGCTCCTGATGCCGGTGTCGAGTCGTCGGCAGCTCTACGACCTGTCCGACGACATGGCGACGCAGGTGGACGTGCAGTTCTACTCGGATGTGCGGGATGCGTTGTTGAAGGCGCTGGTGGAGTAGGTGCGGCCTCGACCCCTACCTGCGGTCTCGCACCCTCACGACGACGTGGCTGGCCAGCATCGCGACGGCCAGGGAGCTCCCCGTGGCCAGCCCCGCCTCCATCAGACGGAAGCGCCCCCAGGCCTGCTCCTGCTCGGCGATGGCATCCCCACCGCCAAAGGAGCCTGAGTCACCCGCGAAGCGTTTCCCGTAGGCCCACACCGGATACCAGGCCCCGCCGGTCGCAAGGCCGAATCCGACGCCCGCGACCAGCAGAGGATTGTCCCGCAAGGGGCGCACCTCGGTGGGCTCGGGAAGACCGGTCTCCAGGACCAGAACCTGGCCATCCTCCAGCTCACCGGTCCAGGCAAACCCGACCTCCGCGCCCACCGCGACCTGGACCAGGTGAGGACCGGGCAGCAGTGGCACGGGCTGATCCTCGCGGAGCTGACCATCGAGGTAGAGCACCCCGTCGTCGGGGATCGGGTTGGCCGTGACGAGAGCCTCGCCCGCGACGCCACTGGCGGCCGCCTCCCAGGCCAGCTTCAGCTCGGGGCCCAGGCGATCGTTGAACCAGCCTGGATTCATGGCGGTCGAGGCCTGCAGGTCCGGCGTCCAATCGAGCTGGGGCGTCGCATAGAACGCGGCCGCAGCGCGGGCCTGGTACAGCGTGGCCAGATCCTGGGGGTCGGCGACCCGGGCCGCGCAGCCCAGGCGGCCCAGCGTGCTCCCCACGATCTCCCGGGCCCAGGCCAGCTCATCGTCGGTGACCGCCGCGACTGCGTCCTCTGCGGCCACGTCCAGGTCCACCTCGCAGTCGTAGGGGCCCGACCGCTAATAGCCGCTCGGGCTGACGCCCCGTGGGACCGTA
>CAZCVP010000200.1:0-15186 GCA_964501915.1 uncultured Enterobacterales bacterium | reverse complement strand
AGCTGTCGCCGTCGTCGCAGTCCTCGTCGGCGGGGGAGCCGTCGCCGTCGAGGTCGACGGGTCCGGTCTCGGTGGTCACCGTGCCTGTGTCGGCGCTGTCCGGCGTCTTGTTGCGGCAGCCGGTGGTGAGCAGGACGAGCGAGAGGAGGAGGACCGTGCGCGTCGACATGTCCGATAGTGTACCGCCGAGTTGGTGGGCCGGATCTCGTCCCTCACCGGAGCCACCCCTCCCCCGATCAGGATAGACACCCGCCCTTCGCCGCCACCGAGCGGAATCGATCCCCGGAGCAGACATGCAGGTCGAACTCAGCCGCGGCCACCTCACCTGGAACCGCGCCGCGCGCCGCGCCTGGCACCGAGGCGTCACCCGCCTCCAGGCCCGCATCCACCGCTATGGCCTGGAGGGCACCCGGCTCGAAGGCTGGTTCAGCGAGACGGGTCCCGACCTCGTCGAGTCCAAGCTGGAGCTGACCCTGCCGGACCTCATCCTGCGCAGCCACGCCAGCGAGGCCACCCTGCCCGAGCTGGTCCAGGAGTCCTTCCACCACCTCTTCCTGCTGTTCGACGCCTGGCGCCTGCGGGTCAACCCGAAGCTCCGGATCCAGGTCGCAGCCCGCGGGGAGCGACGGGCCCAGCGGGCCGAGACAGGCCTGATCAAGCGCGAGGAGAACTGGGAGCGCTTCCACCAGGACGTGGCCGTGTGGGCCCACGGTCCGCTGCGCCGGGAGGCCGCCCACCAGCTCGCGCTGCTCCAGGCCCAGGGCGACATCGAGCCCGGCTGGCTCGACCCGATCGACCTGGTCGACGACGCGCTGGCCGAAGTCCTGCCGAGCCTGGACCCCGCCCAGGGCCTGGCGATGGCCGTGGTGAGCCTGCGCCAGCAGCTCCAGGCAGTGCTGGACGAGAGGACCCGGGACCACGAGATCCAGGTCCGGACCGAGCTGAGCGTCGACGATCACCCGCCCCAGCTCTCCCCCGAGAAGGGCCTGTCCTGGCTGGAGACGGAGATCGGCGAGATCTGGACCCCCGACGAGGAGCTGGTGCTCGAAGACGTGCTCGCCGACCCCAACGCGGCCGACCCGACGGAGATCGTGGCCGAGCGAGAGGTGCGGAGCACGCTGGTGAGGGCACTCTTCGGGCTCGACGCCACCACCCGGGCCGTGTTCGAGCAGGTGGTGCTCGACGGCTACGCCCCCGAGACCGTCGCCGGACACGAGCCCATCGAGGTCGAGCACGTCGAAGCCATCGTGGTCGGGGCCAGCGAGGAGCTGGCCGGTGCGCTGTCCGGCGAGCTGGCCCTGGACCCGATGCAGGTCTACCGGCTCTACGCCAACCTCGGTGAGCAGCTCCGCGAAGAGCGCCAGGCCTGGCTGGAGACGCACCCGCAGTAGGTCAGTCGCTCACGCAGGCATTGTCCTGGCAGGTGAAGGAGTATCCGCTGCCGGCGGAGTAGGTGACGCCACCCTCGGCGGAGTAGTCGGCGGCGTAGATGTCGTCCGGGTCGTTGTCCAGGAAGGAGCAGTTCGTGCCCTCCACGTAGGACTCGTAGTAGACGTAGAGCCCCGCGCCGAGCGGGGCGGAGTTGTTCCGGAAGGTGACGTTCTCCAGGGTCGCGGTCCCGTAGACCAGCAGCCCGCCGGCGTAGTCCGAGCCGTCGTTGACGGTGTCGGAGATGGTGACATCGGTGAAGGCGATGGTGCTGTCGTAGACCCAGATCCCGCCGGCGAAGGTGCTGGCGGTGTTGTTGTCGAAGGTCGAGTTGGTGGCGGTGACGTCGCTGCTGAACATCGCCATCGCTCCGCCATCCAGGGCGTCGTTGCCTTCCACCTCGACGTCGTCGAAGGTGGCGGTGGAGAACCAGAGGGTGATCGCGCCGCCGTCGTCCTCGGAGACGTTGTCGGCGAACTTCGTCCCCGACACCTCGACCACGCAGTCGCGTGCGTAGAGCGCGGCGCCATCGTTGGCGGTGTTGTTGGTGAACCTGGCGTCGGTGATCGTGAGGGCGCCCTCCTGGTCGCAGTAGATGCCGCCGCCGCCGGAGTTGTGCTCCACGTCGAGGCCCGCGCCGCGATCGAAGGTCAGGTTCTCCACCGAGACGTGCACGTCCGGCCCGGCGATGTCGAGGATCGTGCCGCTCTCCCCGCCCGAGAGCACCGTCTTGCCCGGCTTGTTGCCCAGGCCGACGATGGAGACGTCCGCGCGCACCAGGAAGCGTGAGAACCAGGTGCCCGGGCAGACGGTCAGGGTGCCGGGCACCGCCAGGGTGCGGTACTCGCCGGTGAGGAAGGCCTCGGTGAGGTCCGTCTCGGTGCCGTCCGCGGTGGTGAAGGTGACCACGGGATCGGCGCACGGGTCATCGTCGGTGTCTCCGGTGTCCCCGGTGTCGGTGTCCGTCTCGGTCGTCGTGCCCGTGTCATCGCTGCTGCTGTCGTCCGTGTCGTCGCCGCTACAGCCGGCCAGCACCAGGACGCTGATCCACACCAGTCCGCTCAAGAGTCACCCTCGGTTGCTGGGTCGCCGGCATTGTAGACGTCATCAGGAGGCTCGCTCGCGAAACCGGACTTGAAGATCCTCGTCGCCCGCCACAAACTGTGCACGCAGAGCGTACGGGAGTGGCGGAGCACGAATGATCTGGGCGTTGTTGATCGCATGTGGAGCGTTGTCCGACGACACCGGTGACTCCGGAGAGGAGACCACCGAGACCGACGGAGAGTGGAGCTTCAAGGTCAAGCCCAAGAACATCGACTTCGGCGACCGGGACCTGGGAGCCGTCGCCACCAAGACGGTCAACGTGACCAACACCGGCGACGTGGACCTGCTGTTCATCGACGTCAGCGCCTCCGACGGAGACGGCCTCACGGTCTCGCCGCCGATGGCCCTGTTCATCTCGCCGGGCTTCTCCGAGCCGGTGTCCGTCGTCTGGACGCCCAACGCCGTGGGCAAGATGGTGGGCCACGCCCGGGTCACGCTCGGGGTCTCCAAGACCGACAGCGAGGAGCGGACCATCTCCATCGAGGGCCAGGGCCTCGGCCCCACGATGACCATCTCCACGAGCGCCTACGACTTCGATGAGGTCAACGTCGGCTGCTCCTCCAACATGGCCCTGACGGTCACCAACACCGGCAACAAGGACCTGGAGATCGAGAGCCTGAGCCTCAGCGGCGACGAGGCCTACGTGGTCGACGTCGGCGAGGACGCGGAGTTCCCCTGGACCCTGGCCCCCTTCGAGAGCCGCGCCCTGGAGGTGGAGTACACCCCGGTCGACCGCGACCTCGACCTGGCCGTGCTCGAGCTGCACGCCGGCAGCGACATGGTCTCGACCAGCTTCACCGGGGAGGGCACGGTCGACGGGGAGAACGTGCTCACCTTCATCGTCGGCGAGCGCAACAAGTCGACCATCCTCGTCCACGTGAACGAGGTCGCCATCGACGGGCCCTACGGGACCTACGCCAAGCTCCTCGAGGACTCGCTGCCGACCTTCTTCCAGGCCATGCTCGACAACCGCTCCGACTACCGCGTGGCCTTCTTCTGGAGCTCCAACGGCACCGTCGACGGCAACGTGCCCTACCTGGACAACACCTACTCCGCTTCACAGAGCGCCGACATCGCCCTGGACATGATCGCCGCCGGCGGCAACGCGGGCGACAACGACCGCAACTTCACCTCCCTCGCCAACGCGATGATCGAGCAGGGGAGCTGGCTCTTCGAGAACGACCTGTGGGCCGAGTCCAAGCTCAGCCTGGTGGCCATCAACCGCGACGTCGAGCAGAGCGGCGGCAACTACACCCAGTACGTCGCCGACGCCCAAGCCTACAAGGACGACCCGGAGCAGGTCGTCTACCACGCCATCGCCGGTCCCCTGCCGCGGGGCTGTGGCTCCGCCGAGCCCTTCACCGGCTTCGCCGACGCGGTCTCCCTGACCGGGGGGGTGTTCCTCAGCGTCTGCGAGCCCGACTGGCACTCCAACATGGAGCAGCTCGCCGCGGCCTGCCTGGACGGCGCCGACTACTTCCCGCTCACCGGCGAGCCGCTGGTCTCCAGCATCAAGGTCAAGGTCGACGACTTCACCACCACCACCGGATGGTCCTACGACGCTGATCTGAACGCCATCGTCTTCGACGAGTCCAGCTACCCGCCCCACGGGGTCGAGCTGGAGGTCTCCTACCTGAAGTCGGACGGCTGCGGCTGAGCGGGCACCGTCAGTAGCAGACCTGGAACTCCACGTCGCACTCCATGCCGTCGGGGCAGTCGGCGGTGCTCACGCAGGGCGTGAAGCCGATCACGTCGACCGCCACCGAGCGCGGCGTGGACACCGTGAAGTCCATGCAGCCACCGCCGTCGAGCGCGGCGCTGTCGACGGTGCGTCGGGAGAGCGTGCCCGTGGGGAAGCCCGTCACGCCGGCGTCGACGAGGTCCTGGAGGAGCGAGGGAGGCACGGTGCCCTCGCCGTCGTCCTCGAAGGTGCAGTAGACCGCACCCGGCGAGGTGCCGTGCTGGTCCACGTTGACCGACAGCAGCACCTCGGATCGGCTCACCGAGGCCGTCGGCGCCTCCCAGTGGGCGACCAGCTCCACGCCTCCTTCGACGGCCCACTCCTCGTCGGTGGGCACCAGGGGTTCTACGCCGACCCCGTGGAGCTGGAGCGGTCCATAGGTCCCCTCGGGCATGCGCAGGGTGATCAGGGACCCGGCCTCGAAGGGTGGATCGGGGACCGAGGAGTCGTAGTAGGTGTTGCCGGGAAAGACCGGCTCCATGCTCACGGCCTGGAGCAGGCCGCTCACCGAGACCGTGCCCAGGTCCTGGTTCGACGGGTAGGCGATGCACTCCCCCTCGAAGGTGCAGGTCTCGCCGGGACCGCAGGCCGGGTCGCAGAAGGGGTTGTTGCGGCGGAGCAGCTTGCAGTCACCCTCGGCACCGATCTCCTCGAGCACGCTGATCGGCACCACCCCGTCGGTGACGTTGCCGTCGACCCCAGCCCCGTCGTCGGTGCTCTGGACCCGGAAGCCGCCATAGGCCTCTTCGAGGGCACAGGGACCGGCCAGGGGCACGGTCGCCGGGTCGAGGTCCGTCGCCGCGGAGTCGGAGTCGTGGGTCGTGCTGTCACAGGCGAGCAGGAGCAGGGCGATCACGAGGGTCCTCGCGGAGGGGAGGCGCAGTGTACTCCCAGACGCCGGGGCCCAGCCGCAGAAGCGGTCTGGACCCTCCGGGCGACCCGGCCCTGACGGGGAAAACCGGCCACGAGAACGCATCAAGCTGGCTCTGCCCCGGTCCGACAGACAGTGGAGTTCCCGGTCCGAAGAAGGAGGCAACATGTCCGTGGCCGTCCCCCTGGCTTCGAGCCTCCCGAGCCCATCCAGGGCCCGCAAGCGCCTGGGCGAGCAGCTCATGGACCAGGGCCTCATCGAGGACTGGCAGCTCCAGCGGGCCCTCGAGCACCAGAAGACCCACGGGGGACGCCTGGGCAGCACCCTGGTCCACCTGGGCTTCCTGGCCGAGGCGACCCTGGACCGGCAGCTCTCGGACCAGCTCGGCCTGGACATCGCCGACATGGAGAGCCTGAATCCCCCCGAGGAGCTGCGGCGGCTGGTCCCCAAGGAGCTCGTCGAGCGCTACGAGGCCGTCCCGCTCGCCCTGGAGCGGGAGACCGTGGTGCTCGGCATGACGGATCCCCGCAACTACCACGCCATCGACGACCTGCGCTTCGTGCTCGGCGTGCCTGTCGTCGACGTACGACTGGTCACCGAAGGCAGCTTCAGGCGCTTCGTGGCGACGCGCTACGTGACCAACCTGCTCATGGACCAGATCGTCGAGGATCCGGAGCTGGACGCGACCCAGGCCCACGAGGGTGGAGCCTGGGACGACGACGGCTTCGATCCCGAGACCGACCTTGAGAGTGCCGAAGAAGGGACCAGCACCATCCGGCTGGTGAACTACATCCTGAAGCGGGCGGTCGAGCAGCGGGCCAGCGACATCCACATCGAGCCCTACGAGACCTTCTCCCGGGTGCGCTTTCGCGTGGACGGCAGCCTCTTCACGGTGATGACGCCGCCCCAGCGGGTCCAGCGTCCGATCATCAGCCGGATCAAGATCCTCTCCGGCATGGACATCTCCGAGCGCCGCAAGCCCCAGGACGGCCAGATGACCATGGAGCACGGGGACGAGACCCTGTGCTTCCGGGTCTCGACCCTGCCCACGGTGTTCGGCGAGAAGACGGTGATCCGCTTGCTCAAGAAGGAGGCTCACCTGGCCGACCTGGACCGCCTCGGCTTCCGCAGGGACCAGCTCGAGATGGTCCGCGGCACGGCTCGGCTCAAGCAAGGCCTGGTCCTCGTCACGGGTCCCACCGGATCGGGCAAGACGACCACCCTGCACGCGATGCTCAACGACATCAACGAGCCGAACATCAACATCGTCACCGCCGAGGACCCGGTCGAGCAGGCGCTGCCCGGCATCAACCACGTCCAGATCCTGGAGCGGGGAGGAACGACCTTCCCGGCCGCGCTGCGCTCGATGCTGCGCCAGGATCCAGACGTGATCTTCGTGGGCGAGATGCGTGACCCCGAGGTCTCACGGATCGCGATCAAGGCGGCGCTGACCGGTCACCTGGTCCTGTCGACCCTGCACACCAACGGCGTCATCGAGACCTTCAACCGACTCATCGACATGGGCATCGAGCCCTACCTGCTGGCCTCCTGCCTCAAGCTGGTGCTCGCCCAGCGGCTGCTTCGCCGGGTCTGCTCGAAGTGCTTCCTGGAGCGCCCCATCCCCGGAAGAGGTCATCGAGGCCTTCGAGCTCACGCGAGACCAGGCGAATTCCGCGCTCTACCGGGAGGCACGCGGCTGCCCGGACTGCCTGGAGACCGGCTATCGGGGCCGGGTGGCCGTCTACGAGTCCATGGTGCCGAGCACCGCGGTCAAGGACGTGCTGCGCGAGGGGGGCGACGAGACCGCGCTCTTCAAGCTGGCTCGGGAGATGGGCATGGTGACCATGTACGAGGCCGGCGTCGCCCGAGCGCTGGCCGGGGAGACGACCTTCGCCGAGGTGACCCGGGTGCTGGCGGAGAGCGGCTGACCGAAAGCTGGGGTCATGTAATTCGCCTTTCGCCTTTCCAGCCGGCCCGGACCCACGGCAGGAGAGAACATCCAGGCCCGTGCCGAGGCGGCTCGATCGCTGGGGGACCCGAACCGCCTCGAGCTGCTCCTTCGGGCAGGGCTGGTGACCGAAGTGGACGCCGAGGCGCCCTGCGCCACCGTGGACCGTCACCTCGACGCCATGAGGGTCAGCGACCCGCGCGCCGGGTCAGGACCCGACCGGTCCCGCTCCAGGGGGTCCAGGGCGACGAGCACGGAGCCCCAGGAGGAACGCGACGAGCCAGGCGGGTCCGGCCGGGATCGAGGTGGCCGCACAGCCGCAGCCTGAGTCGGTCCCGGGGGAGCTCGGAGCGTCGTCCTCCACGGTGCTGTCGGCCGGGGAGCCGGAGTCGGGTGCTCCCGTGTCGGCGGCAGGCGAGGACTCCAGGGCGCCGAGATCTACGCCCTCTCCCTGGGGAACGGTCGCTCCGAGGAGGTCCTCGGCCAGTCCCACCTCCACCCCGGCGTCGATCGCCGGAGACCCCGCCGCCAGGGAGAAGTCCGCCGGGGGCGAGTCGAGGAGCGGATCCGCCAGGATCGAGGTGGCGTCCAGGCCCGAGACCGCCTGCCAGCCGGTCCAGTCCAGCGTCTCCGTGCCCCAGGTGAACGGCTCCTCCGATCCTCCGAAGTAGAGGTTGTGCTGGAAGTCGTGGCCCCCCGTCCCGTCGTAGCCTCCGTAGCTGAGGGCGCTGACGAGGGACCCCCCTTCGTCGGCCACCAACAGGTTGTTCACCGCCACGCACTCGGAGACGTCGGCCGTGACCGGGAACAGCGTGATCTCCCCCGCCACCCAGGGGTCGCGCCGGTTGTGATGCAGGGTGTTGTTGAGGACCTGGTGCCCCGAGCCGGACAGGCCGATGCCGCCGTTGCTGTTGCCGTGGATGAGGTTGTAGGCGAGGTGCAGCGGCCCGGTGTCCAGGTCCGCCATCACGCCGGCGCACTTGAGCTGCTCGGAGCCACCGTCGAGGATGGTGTTGCGGTGGATGCGGTTTCCAGGGCCCGCCTCGTAGACGTAGATGCCGGCGACGTCGTAGGAGAGTCCACCGGGACGAAGGATGGTGTTGCCCACCACGAGGTTGTCCGAGAGCCCCTCGCCCCCGACCCCCATCACCACCCCCGCGCCTCCCACGTCCGAGATGTGGTTGTCCTCCACGCGGTTGTACCGGGCCAGGGTCTCCCCCCAACCGCTCACGGCGATCCCGCTGGTCAGGCAGTGCTGGAGGTGGTTGCCCGACACCTCGTTGTGGCTGCTGCCGACCACCGCGATCCCGGCACGGAAGCCAGCGGAGCCGATGCCGTGGACGTGGTTGTCCCGGACCACCGCGTGGTCGGTCCCCGTCAGGACCAGGCCCCCCGAGTCCCCCCCCACCAGCTCCAGGCCCTCGATGACCAGGTGGTCCTGCTGGTTGGAGTTGATGCAGTAGGCCTGGGCGCCCACCGCCAGATCGAGGCCCTCGGGGGGCGCGTCGGCCTTGAGGACGAGCCGGCCCTGGTGCCAGTACCAGTGCCCGGTCTCGGTCAGGGCGTGGAGCACGGGCCTGAGGGCGACCGGGGCGGCGCCGTCCGGGTCCGTCACCATCTGCCCGCTCAGATCGAGCACCTCGGTCACGGTGTCCCACTGGTCACCGAAGAAGGTGATCCCGGACACGGTGCCGTCTCCGGCGCTGGTCGAGGTCACCCACAGCGTGGACCACGGGTTGAGCTGGAGCAGCACGCCGCCCACCTCCGGCGGGACCCGCAGCGCCTCGAAGTGCACGGTGAAGATCGGTGGGCGGGGCTCTCCCTCGAAGAGCAGGACCGACGGCTCCACCGTCCACGCCAAGGAGTAGAGCCCAGCCCCCAGGTCGACCCACTCCCCCTCCAGGTCCCGGCTGGCGTCGATCACCGGGCGGTCACCTTCACCATAGGCCCCGATGGTGATCGGCCGCCCCTCGGCGCCGGAGGAGGAGAGCACGAGCCCCTCCCGCCACCGCTCACCTCGCCGCAGCAGGACCGCATCGCCAGGCTCCAAGGCCGTGTCGTAGACCCTGGCCAGGGTCTTCCAAGCGGACTCCGGCGTGAGGCCGTCGGCGGCGTCGTCGCCGCCGGTGGCATCGAGGTGGAAGGTCGCCGCGAGGAGCGCCGGCAGGCAGGCGAGCAGCAGGGTCACGCCGCGAGCATTGCCCGGGGCCTGCCTGCCCGTCTACCCTCCACCTCCCGATGTCCCTGACCCTCCTGCTCCTGCTCTCCTGTCGCCAGCCCGATGATGCGCCGCGAGCGCCCTTCGACCCCTCCTCGGTGCAGCCCCCGTGGTGCGAGACCGACGAGGCCGAGGTGGACGCTCTCTACGAGGCCCTGACCCTCCGGCAGCGCATCGGTCAGCACCTCATGACCTCGATGTCCGGGTCCGGTGACGGGCCGAGCGACTCCACCCGGGCGCTCCTGGAGGACCACGCCCTGGGGGGGGCCTTCCTCTCCGTCGTCACCGGCATCGACCTGGAGGACCCCTTCGAGACGGCCCGGCTCATCCATGCCCTCCAGCAGGTCGCCCTGGAGGCCACCGGTGTGCCCCTGTTCCTGTCCCTGGACCAGGAGGGCGGCCCCAACGCGGCCCTCAACAGCATCGACGGTGGCACCGACACCGTGGGTTCGATGCCCATCGGGGCCACCCGCGACCCCTGGGTGTCCTACGAGCAGTTCGACCTCATGGGACGGGAGCTGGCGGCGCTGGGCTTCAACATGGACTTCGCCCCGGTGCTCGACACCCTCCAGGTCACCCGCCACGGCAACCTGAACACCCGCTCCTTCGGCCCCGACCCGGAGCTGAACGCCGACCTGGGGGTGGCGGCCTGCCTGGGACTCCAGCAGAACCTGGTCCTGCCGACCCTGAAGCACTTCCCCGGCGACGGGCTGGTCAACGGCAACACCCACTCCGAAGAGGTGGTGATCGAGGAGCCGCGGGAGGTCCTCGACGCCACCATCCTGCGCCCCTTCGTCGCGGCCATCGACGCTGGCTGCGAGGGCGTGATGACCATCCCCGCCCAGTACACGGCGCTGGACGGGGAGCGCCCGGCCGTCACGTCGAGACCGATCACCACGGACCTGCTGCGAGGTGAGCTGGGCTTCGAAGGGCTGGTGGTGACCGACTCGCTGGGCATGAAGGGCGCCGGGATCGGCCTGGAGGACGGGGAGCACAAGGGGCTGGAGGCGCTGAAGGCGGGCGCCGACGTCCTGCTCTATGTGTCCATCTCCACCGAGGACCTGGACGAGCTGATCGCCCTGGTGGAGGAGGCTCTCTCCGACGGCACCCTCTCCGAGGAGGAGTTCTCCACCTCGACGCGGCGGATCCTGCGCATGAAGCAGCGGTACTGCGCCTTCGAGGAGGCCGCCGCCTCCCTGGAGGAGGAGAGCGTGCGCTCCCGGCTGGCCCGCCCCGAGGACGCCGCCCTCTCCGCGAGCCACGCCGAGGAGGCGGTCGTCCTGGTCCACGACCGCGGGGGCGTGCTCCCCCTCGACCAGGAGCGGGTGCTCTACGTCGGACCCGACACCCTGTTCCAGGACCCGGGCTCCGGCTGGCTCAACCTGGTCGATCAGACCTTCGGCGACGCCCTGCTCGCGGCGGGCGGCGACGTCTTCCAGCGGGTCTGGTTCCTCCCTCCCGACCCGGAGCACGAGTACGCCCAGGTGGCCTTCCTGGCGGAGAGGGCCGACGTCGTCGTCCTGGGCACCTTGCAGGCCCGGTTCTCGGCCGAGCAGCAGCAGCTCGTCGAGTGGATCCTCCAGGGCATCGACAAGCCCATCGTCCACGTGATGCTCGGCGTGCCCTTCGACTACGCCCAGACCGGCGAGCGCGTCGACGCCGTCGTGGCCCTGATGGGCAGTCGCTCGGTGATGGTGGAGGCCGGTGCCCGCTTCCTCTACGGGCAGATCCCCGCCCCCGGGACCATGCTCTACGACCTGGAGAGCCTGTCCTGGGAGGGCGCAGACAGCGAGCCCTCCGGTGGAGACGGGTCCGGGAGCTGCGAAGGAGTCGACTGCTCGGGCTTCGGGATCTGCGTCGAGACCGGCAGCAGCGCGAGCTGCATCTGCCACCAGAACTACCACCCCTCCGACGACGGGCTGGACTGCGTGCCGGACGGGGCCTGAACGAGGGGGTCAGACGGTCCCACGGGTCAGGTCCAGGAGGTCCTGGGCCGAGAACCCGGCCGGTGTGGCGGTCTCCAGCTGGTAGTCGTGCAGCGTGGTCTCACAGCGCTCGTCGGTGTCGCGGACATGGACCGGGTCCTCGATGCCCTGGCAGCCGGGGTGCGCGGCGAGCAGCACCAGGGCGATGGCTTGCATGGTGACAGTATGGCACCCCGCTCCCATCCCTCGCACACCGCCCGCTCGACCTCGGCCTGGATCTCGGCCAGCTCACGCTCCGTGATCCGTCCCTCGTCGACCAGGTTCCAGGCCGCCGCGGTGACGCACTCTGCGTAGGTCTGGCCGGTCCTGGGGTCGAAGCCGTCCGAGACGCTGTCTGGGTCCGCGTCCGTCTCGCAGGGGCAGCTGTCGTCGATCTCGTCGAGGTAGTCCTCCAGGGAGCAGCCGAGCTCGTCGACGAGCTCGTCCTCGGCCGTGTCCGGGCACTCGTCGTCGCCGTCGATGACGCCGTCGTCGTCGCCGTCGGTGTCGGGGGGGTCCTCTCCGTCCAGGTCGGCGAGCACCTGGCCGGCGTCGAGTGCGCAGTCGTAGATCCGGAAGTCGTCGAGGGCGCTGTTGAAGGTGGGCACGGAGAACCACCAGCCCGTGGTGAAGAAGTAGGGAGCGCTTGCGGGTGGTGCAGCGCACGCTCGCCCCAGGGGCCGCGGCGCGGGCGACAAACAGCAGCTCGACGCGGTCGTAGACCTCGCGACCACCCAACATGACTTCTCCTGGGGCTCGAGAGACAAACTGATCAATCGACCGATCGACGGTGGAGGCAGAGAGAGGACGAGGTCCCTCAGGCGGTGTCCGCACGCACGCCCTCGAGCAGGATCGCCAGGGCAGCGGAGAGGTAGGCCTCGTCGAGGTCCTGGTCGGCGGCGGCCGACTCCAGCAGGCCGGGGAGGCGCCTCCGGAGCTGAGACCAGCCGAGCCCCAGGCCGATGATGGTGGCCCAGAGAAAGGGAGCGGGCTCGTCGTCGCGGAGCACGCCGTCCTCCTGGCCCTGGCGAAGGTGCCTCAGGCCCATCCGGTGGAACTCCTGGGCGGTGTCAGGAGCCCCCGCAGGGCCGGACAGGAAGGACCAGGCCTCCCCCCCCGGACCCCGCAGGAGCATCTCTCGCGGAGTCTCGACGAACCGACGGCCCAGGCGCATCCGGGTCGACTCCCAGAGCCCGCGCCTGCTGCCGAATTGGTGGCTGAGCAGGCTCTGGTCGACCCCCACCGATCACGCGATGACGGACATGGACGTACCGGCGAAGCCATGCCCCAGGAAGAGCCGACCGGCGGCCTCCAGGATGCGCTCTCGGGTCTGCTCTGCGCGGGTCATGGCCGAGTCCATATGGATCGATCGATCAATCGACCCTCCTGCGAGGAAGGTCAAGGCCGGGCCCGAGAATCGTCCCCACCCCTCAGAAGCTCAACCCGTACTGCACCTGCTGCGAGCTGTCCCAGCTATAGAGCACCTGCTCCGCCGGGTTGTAGGTGATCTGCGAGTTGTACCCGTAGCTGTTGGTGAACGAGATCCCCGGGTCCCAGTTCGTGCCGTCGCAGGTGCTGTAGGCGTGGCTGATGGTGGTGCTGCCCGTCGAGTAGCTGTCGGTGACGTAGAGCACGCCGTCGATCATCCAGGCGTTGCCGTAGCTGGTCTTGTCGCCCGCGGTGGTCGAGTAGGTGGCGAGGATGTTGAGGTCCTCGTCGATGCGGGCCACAGCGATGTTGCAGCCACTCGAGCTCTCACCGTAGATGACCCACAGGCCCTGCTCGTCGATGGCGAAGTCCAGGTCGCTCCAGCCGCCCCAGGTCCAGTGGCAGTCGTTGCGGTAGCCGGCGCCGGGCAGGTCCGCGGTGGCGATGAGCGAGCCGTCGGAGAGGTCCACCTTGACCATGTCGTTGGTGTCTTCGCGGTTGTAGTAGAGGTAGCCGTCGTAGGCGATGGCCCCGGTCCCGTCCCAGCCGTAGGGCAGGCTGATGGTCCGGGAGCTGCTGCCGGACTGGAAGCTGGACAGCGACGAGTACTCGCTGACCGAGCTGCCGTAGTGTCCGCTCATGGACCAGTACAGCCCCGACCCGAGGGTCTCCAGCGGATCGGCGAACCACTGGCCATAGGTGCTGCCACCCGTGCTGGCGATCCAGGTCGGCGAGTCCACCGACGACAGCGCGATCGAGCAGGTCCCGCCGACGATGGTCACGTCGTCGCTGCCCGGGTCGCCGTCGTCGTCCCCGTCGTCCGGGGTCATCGTGCACTCCCAGACCTCGCCCTCGCTGGTGTCGGAGCCGGAGATGGTGTCGTCGGTCCAGGTGGTGGTCGAGGCGGTCCCCGTCCAGAGACTGCCGTCCACGGTCCAGACCGCGCTGTAGGTCAGGGAGTCGCCGTCGAGGTCCTCGCTCTGTTCGCTGACCTCGCACACCAGGTCGTCCACCCCCTCGGTGGGCTCCTGGGGGTGGATGGTGACGGTGGGGGCGTAGGGCGGCGTGTTGTCCACCGTCGCCGTGTCGGAGGTCACGGGGTCGCCCTCGTCGAGGCCATCGTCGGGCGTGACCACCACCAGGACCTCCTGGTCCTTGTCGAACCAGGCGTCGCCGTCGAGGCTGGAGGAGGTCTCACCGCTGACCTCGGTGCCGTCGACGTACCAGGTGTAGGACAGGGTCACGCTGTCGCCGTCCAGGTCGCTGGTGCTGGCGGTCACCGAGAGGATCTCGTCGGTGACCGGGGAGGTGTCCGAGAGCGACACGCTGCTGGCCTCCGGCGGCGCGTTCACCACCGTCACGCCCGCGGAGCCGACAGCGGCCCCCTCGTCCTCTCCGTCGCTGGGCGTGACCTCGCAGGTCACCGTCTCGCCGCGGGAGAAGGCCCCGCTCAGGGTCGCCGAGCTGCCGCTGACGTCGATCCCGTCGACGGTCCAGGCGTAGGCATGGGTGAAGGAGGTCGTGCCGTCCGCGTCGCTGACGGTGCCCGGCGTGCAGGTGAGGGTGTCGCCGGCGTCGGGGTCGCTCGGCGTCAGGCTCACGCTGGCGAGCACCGGCGGCGTGTTGACCACGAGCACGGTGTCGGTGACGGCGGTGCCGGTGGTGGTGCCGTCCGACGGGGTCACGATGCAGGTGACCTCGTCACCGCCCACGTAGGACCCGGAGAGCGAGGTCGAGCTGCCGGCGCTGCTGCCGTTGACGGTCCACAACAGCGTCGAGGCGTCGCTGTCCCCGTCGGGATCGTCGAAGCCGGACCAGAGACAGCTCAGGCCATCGCCAGCCGCCGGGTCCGAGGGCAGGATCGTCACGCTGTCGATGGTGGGCGCCGTGTTGTCCACGGTCAGGCTGGCGCTGACGGCGGAGCCGGTGTCGGAGCCATCGCTCGGGGTGACCGTGCAGGTGACCACGTCGCCGCGCACCAGGGTGGTCGTGAGGGTGGTGGCGCTGCCCGAGGGCACACCGTCGACCGTCCAGGCCACGCTGCTCTGGTCGCTGTCGCCGTCCGGATCGTCGAAGGTCCAGGAACAGGTCAGGCTGTCGCCGGCGACCGCGGGGTCCGGATCGAGGGTGACGGCCGTGATGCTCGGGGCCGTGTTGGTGATGGTGAGGCTGTCGCTCACCGGCGTCCCGGTGTCGGTGCCGTCGTCGGGGGTCACGGTGCAGGACACGAGATCGCCGCCGGCGAAGTCGCTGGAGAGGTTCTCCGCGGTGGACACCAGGGTGCCGTCGACCCGCCAGGCCCAGGTGGACTGGTCGGCGTGGCCGTCGGCGTCGGTCCAGCCGGAGGCGGTGCAGACCAGGGTGTCGCCCACCACCGCCGGATCCGGGGTGATCGTGGCGCTGGAGAGGCTCGGCACGGCGTTGGTGATGGTGAGGCTGGCCGCGACCGGGGTGCCGGTGCTGTGGCCGTCGAAGGGGGTCACG
>CAZCVP010000199.1:0-15320 GCA_964501915.1 uncultured Enterobacterales bacterium | reverse complement strand
CTACTCCACGTACCCCAACGCCCTCAACGCCTCGATCGCCCCGTCGTCCTCTCCCCCGACCCGCCCGGACCGCGCCTCCAGCCGCTGCCTCACGGAGTCCTGGGGCAGGATCACCACACCGGGCGTGACCTGGACGCTCAACGCGCCCAGCCGGGAGCGCCCGCCCTCGGGACCCAGGGACAGGGTCTCGTCGCCGACCCGCAATTCCCCGGTCAGCGGACCCTCGCCGAGCACGGCGATGCAGCCGTCTCGGGCCTCGGGACCCGGCTGGAAGGCCACGCTGAGACCGTCGGCGCTCACCACCAGGGTGCCCACCTCGCTCAGCGGAGTCTCCGGCTCGTCACCCCACTCCAGGTTGGCCCGCCGGGTGCGGTCGCTCTCCGGGTCCAGGAGCTGGGCCTGGACGGGGGAGGGGAAGCGGAGGGCGAAGGCCGTGTCCCGGCTCCGCGGGCGGACGCGCCAGCCCTCACCCACCGGCCAGCCCGTCGCCTCGGCGAGCGCACGGTGCCAGCGAGAGAGGTCGCGATCCTGCTGCGCCAGGTCCAGGCGCTCGCCGGGGTCCGTGCCCAGGTCGTAGAGCTCCTGGTCGCCGCTCCAGGTCTGCAGGACGTACTTGTGGTCGTCGACGACCACCGCCCAGCGCTCCCGGTCGTACATGAGGTGACCGACGGGCCTCGGACGGGCACGCAGCGTCTGCGCCAGGGCCTCCTGCGCGGCCCGCTGGCCGCCGTCGACGAAGGGCCGCAGGGACAGCCCGTCGAGCTCAGGGCGGGGCCGGCCGACGAGGTCCAGCAGAGTGGGCACGAGGTCCACCAGCCCGACCGGGGCCTCGACCCGGTGCGGTCCGCCGGCCCAGCCGCCGGGCGGGCGCACCCAGAAGAGCCCCTGGACCAGCTCCTGGTACAGAGTGTGGTTGTGCTCGTAGGAGCCGTGCTCCCAGAACTCCTCGCCGTGGTCGGAGTGCAGGACCACCAGGGTCTGGCCGGGCAGCTCCTCCAGCCAGGCCACGAAGCGCGCCAGCTCACCGGCCATGTAGTGGACCTCGCCGTCGTAGCGGGCCCGGAGCCAGGCCTTGTTCTCCTCGGTGAGCTCGTCCCGGTCGGCCAGCCGCAGCACGTCCCAGCGGTTCATCTCCTCGTCCAGCGGCCCGGCGTCGGTCTCCACGTAGCGGTTCTTGTGCAGCCCCGGCGCCCGGTAGAAGACGTGGGGGTCCATCAGGTGGACGAAGAGGTAGCTGTCCTCGGTCCGGTGGCTGTCGAGCCAGCGACGGGCCCGCTCGAGCTGGACCTCGGCGTCCTCGCCGTTCTTGTACTGCCAGGAGTCGTAGCCCTCGGAGAAGCCCATCCGGGGCACGAGGTGCACGTTGGCCGTGATGCCGGCGGTGGCGAACCCGGCCTCGCGGAGGTGCTCCCCGAGGGTCTCGGCGTCCATGGCCGGCAGGGGCTGGCGCCCGGTCTGGGCGGTGCGGAAGCTGGGCCGCGTGCGGGGGGCGCTGTTTAGCGCGTCCTCGAAGAGCACGGCACTGCTGGCGAAGGAGTCGAGGGCCGCGGTCGTGTCGCGCCGGTAGCCGTGCTGGGTCATGGCGTCGAAGCGCAGGGTGTCGATGCCCACCACCACGATCCGCCGGGGGCGCTCGAGGGGCGGTCCCAGCAGGCGGGGCTCGCTGACGAAGACGTGGTCGTAGTCGGCGCTTCCCTTCGTCTCGGTGGCCAGGCTGAGCTCGATCTCGCGGCCCGCGTGGGCCGAGAGGTCGATCACCTGGTCCTGGAACCTCCCGCCCGGCTCCAGCTCCAGCCTCCGGACCGACACACCGTCCACCCGCACGTCCAGGGCCGCACCGTCGGACTCGATCCCCGTCAGGAGGCGTCGTGGGACCAGGGCGGCCCCCAGGTCGAGGCGGGCTCCGGGCGGGAGCGTCACGGTCCAGCTCGCCGATCCCGGGGCCGGGATCAGCAGGCCGGGGCGGGTCTCGATGCCCAGGGTCAGGTCCCAGCGCACGAAGTCCACTGCGTCGAGTCCCGAGACCTCGTAGTTGATGCGCTCCTGGAGCTCGGCCTCCCGGGAGAAGCGCAGCACCGGCGGCTCCTCCCAGTCCTCCGGGTCCGTCGCCGAGGCCAGCAGCAGCTCGCCGTCCTCGATGTCCCAGCGCCCCTCGCGCAGGTGTTCGGGCAGCGACCCGAAGCGCAGCTCCTCGGCGCCGCGGTAGAGCACCAGCCCCTTCGGGACCTTGCCGTACTTCTTCTTGGAGGTTCGCACCGGCAGGGTGGTGGACCACAGGTCGACGCCCTTGTCGCCCCGTTCCTCCTTGGACCAGTCCCCGTCCAGCACCAGCTCCCGCCGGATGGGCTCATCCGGGGGCAGGTTCGAGGCGGGAAGCTCGAAGTCCGCCCGCTCCAGGCGATCCATGAGTCGGATGGGCTCGACGCCGCTCAGCTCGTGGAGCGTCGAGACCGGCAGGCGCGCAGAGCCCTGCGGCAGGGTCGGTGTGCCCCAGCCGGAGCAGGCGACGATCGCGGTCAGCAGCAGCACGGAGGCACGAACAGGCGCGAGTGGATAACGCATCCCGAGCATCTCCCGCGTTCCCCGGAGGCGACACCATGTCCGAGACCGCCGCGAAGGTCGGCCACCTGCCGACCGCCCTCGCCACCTACCTCTTCCTGCTGCAGGACGCGGGCCACACCGTCTCCGACGCCGACATCGCCGCGGCGGTGTCCGGCATCGCCACCTCCGACGACCCCGACGGGGCTGGCCAGGCGCTGGTGGACCTGCTCGCGGGTCGCCTGGGCGGCGAGGACGACGCGGATCCCGCGGAGGTCGCGGCGCTCCTGGGCCAGCTCTTCGGCGACGACCGCGTGGCGACGGACCTGGGCACGGAGCGCTGGGACCGGGCACGCAACGCCCGCCGCTACCACTTCCGGCACAACCTGCCCTGGCTGGCCCGCATCGTGGACCGCTTCCCCAGCGGCCTCGGCACCCACTGGGTGCTCGTCGAGCGCGTCACCGACGAGGTGACCTGCATGGACCCCTACCCCTGGGACGACCTCGACGAGGAGTACGCCATGCCGGTGCTGGAGTTCATGGTGAAGTGGGAGCTGGCTGGCGGCGACTCGATCCGCTTCGTCTGACGGTCTACGGCTGGAAGAAGGCGAACACCGCCCCGCCATAGTCGGCGCTGTCCAGCTCTTCGCCCTGGCAGCCGACCAGGATCTCGGGGAGCCCGTCGCCGTCGAGGTCGGCCAGGGCGTTCATCGTGCCGCAGTAGTCGTTCTGCGAGTCGCCGTCGAAGCGGGCCTGCTCGGCACCGTCGATCGCCGTCGCGGGTCCCCAGGAGGAAGCGCCGCCCCCGGGCAGCAGCCAGGCCGTGCCCTGGTTGGACTCCAGGGCGTCGTCGCCGTGGGCCCCGACCAGCAGGTCCAGGTGCCCGTCGCCGTCGACGTCGCCGCTCTCCAGGGTCTTGCCCAGGAACGAGGCGCTGCCCGCTTCGAAGGTGGCCCAGGCGTCGGCGCCGCCCACGGTCCCCGCCAGCTCGGCCCCCCGGAAGACGTAGACCCGCCCGGCGTTGGCGGCGGCGCTGTCGACGCCACGGGCGCCCACCGCGAGCTCTGGCAGGCCGTCGTCGTCCAGGTCGCCCAGGGTAGCCACGGCGAGGCCGAACCAGTCGCCCCCGTACTCGCCCTCGACGCGGGCCAGGGCGACGCTGGAGAGCGTCTCGCTGGTGCCGTAGCTCCCGGCGACGAAGTCGCCGCCCGAGAGCAGCGTTACGTTTCCACTGGTGAGACCGCCGCTCGACACGCTGTCCCGCGAGCCGATCCCGAAGTCCACGTAGCCGTCCCCGTCGACGTCGCCGACGGCCTCCATCGCGCCGTAGCCGGCGAAGTCGTCTGCGGCGCCGGTGAGGGTGTGGTCGGCGTCCGTGACGGACAGGGTGCCGCTGGCCGGGAGCTCGGAGCCCACGAAGATCGCCACGCTGCCGGCGTCGGTGCCGGGGCTGTCGTCGCGGGGCGAGCCCACCAGCAGCTCGGCCAGGCCGTCGCCGTCGAGATCGGCGCCGCCGACCTCGAGCCCGCACCAGTCGTCGGCGCCGGTGCCCTCGAAGACGTAGAGCGCGTCGTCGGCCACGCTGCCGATCGCCCCGCTCCCCAGGGTCTCGCCCTCCAGCAGGTAGGCGCTCCCGGTGCCTCCGGCGGCGTAGGCCCCCACGAGCACGTCGGCCACGCCGCCGCCGGTCGCGTCACCGACCCCGGCGATGGCCTCCTCCGCGGCGAGCTTGTCCCCGCTGGCGTGGCCGGTCCAGCTCGCCTGGGCGTCCGTGTCGGCGAGGTCGCCGCCGGGCGCGAGGTCCGCGCCGGCGAAGAGCGCCAGGCTGCCGGTGTTGCCGTCGTAGCGCTGGGCGCCGACGGCCACCCACTCGAGCCCCGACCCGTCGATGTCCCCCACGTTGGCCAGGCTGACGCCGAAGCCCGCGTCAGACGAGGTGCCGCGGATCGCGACCGAGGCATCGGCCGGCGCGTAGCTGCCGACCAGGCTGTCGACCACGGTGGCCGAGTCGCTGCTCTCGCTCCAGCCGCTCGCCAGGTCGCCGTCGCTCATGCGGGCGCCACAGGTGATCACCGCGCCCAGGGCCTGTCCGGAGGTGTCGTAGAGGGGACCGCCCTGGCTGGCGTCCTCGGTCCCGTCGACCTTCCACTGGACCTCGCGCTCCAGCACGTCGGCGGGATCGACGTCGGTGCCGTCCTGGCCCACGATGCAGGTGACGCCGCCCCCCTCCCGGACGCTGGCGAGGTCGACCGTGACGTCCATCGGGTCGGTCGGGGCCGTGTTCTCGATGGTGGTCGCCGCGGACTCGACCGCCTCGCCATCGTCGGTGCCGTCGTTCGGCGTGACGCGGCAGGCCACCTCCTGGTCCCGGTCGAAGTCGGTGCCGTCGAGGGTGGCCGATCCGGTCACGGCGACGACGCCGTCGACGAGCCAGTCGATGGTGGTGGTGACCGTGTCCTCGTCGTAGTCGCTGGTGGTGGCCGTGCAGGTGAGCGTGGTCTCCTCGGTGGCTGGCACACCCTCCAGGGCGGCGCTGTCCACCACCGGCGGCGAGTTCCCGACGGTCGCCGTGGCGCTCTGTGTGGTGGTGCCGCTGGCGGAGGTGGCGACGACTGCGCAGGTCAGCTCGGCCCCACGGGTGAGGCCTCCGATCTCGAACGACGCGTCCCCGGCCTCCACCCCGTCGACCTGCCAGGTCGCCTCCACGTCCACGTCGAGGCCCCCCGGATCCTCGGCGGTCCAGGTGCACGAGGTCGGCGTGTCGCCGCGTGGCGGGTCCGGGTCCAGGCTCACCGTGACGATCGGGCCGTCGCCGTCCTCGATGAGCACGGTCAGGGTCTCGATCGCCTGCAGGCCCTCGTCGTCGGTGGCGGTGACCAGCAGCTCGTGGGAGCCGACGCTGAGGGTGGCGGTGGCGGAGAAGGTGCCGTCCGCGGCCACGTCGGGGCGATCGATGAGACCGTCCAGGTTGGAGGTGATGGTGAGGTAGATCTCCTCGAGGGCGCCGTCGTCGGTCACGGTGCCGGCGAAGACGATGGCCTCGGCCGAGGTGTAGGTGCTCCCGGTCGTCGGCGAGTCCAGGGCCAGGGTGGGCGGGTCGTTCTCCAGGTCGTCCCAGAACCCCGGGGGCTGGGACTCCCAGGTCACCGAGCAGGCGGTCAGGGCGGAGGCGGCCAGGACGACCGAGACGAGCAGCTTCGAGGGATGCACGGTCATGGGGACTCCTCTCGCGGGGTTGCGCATCCTATCTCCCCCGATAGGCCTGACGCACCTTGCTGACCTGGACCGCTGCCGGGGCCGTGCAGTGCCCCACCACCCTGCAGATTCGCGTGCAGCGTGCCTACCCGGGCCGCGTGCGCGCCGGCGCCCCGGTCCCGACCCGGTCCATGGACCCGGTCGAGCTGCGCCAGAACCTGGAGCACTTCACCGAAGGCATGAAGGGGCCGAGGACCCGTCCCTGCACGACCCTGGTGCTCTCGGGCGTCGGGGTCGCCAGCCGGGAGGACGTGCCGGAGCTCATCGACCGGGCCCGCGCCTGGGGGGTGGGCACGGTCGTGCTGCACGCGGGGGTGGAGGACCTGGAGTCCTTCGACGCGTCGCGCTTCGAGGGCCGGGTCCACCGCATGGTCGTGCCCGTGCAGCCTGGTCGGGGCGGGGCGGCGCTCCAGCACGGCCGGCGCGTGATCGCCGCCTCGCAGGAGCACGGCATGGTCGTCACGGCGAGCACCCAGCTCACCGCCCTGGCCGTGCCCCGACTGGAGACCGTCGGGCGGGTGATCCGCTCCGTGGGGCCGAGCTCGGCGGTCTTCACCTACCCCTTTCCGATCAGCGGCAACACCGCGTCGGAGGTGCCCGGCGTCCGGGCGACGGTCCAGGCGCTGGAGCGGGTGGTGGGACCCCTGGAGACAGCCGGTCTACAGGTCGACCTCAAGGGCCTGCCGATCTGCTACCTGGGTGCCCTGGCCCGCCGGGTCCGGCGGACCTCGAACCGCTGGTACGTCGACGCGGACCACCAGTGTGGCGACGCGCTGATGTTCTTCCCCGACGTGGTGGCCTTCACCAAGACCGAGGCCTGTCGCTTCTGCAGCGCCGACGCCAGCTGCGACGGGTTCTTCGCGACGTATCTGCGCCGGTCCGGGTTCCCCCCTCTGCGCTCCGTCGACTGATCAGCGGATCTCCTCCCGCACGACGCGGGCCAGGGTCGCGGCCTGGAGCGCGCGGGGGTGGTCCGTGTTGGCGAGCTCGTCGAGGCGGGCCAGCCCGGTCGGCATGTCGCCGCCCAGCAGCTCCGCCTGGGCGAGCCACCAGCCCAGCCCGAAGGGTGGCTCTTCGGCCGTGGCTTCGACGTCGCGGAGGGCCTCGAGGGCCTTTGGCCCATCCCGGTCACAGACCCAGGCGAGGCCTTCGTAGTAGCGCACCCAGGTGTTCGAGCTGTCCTTGAGGTGCTCCATGTGGAGTCTCTCGGCGGCCCTCTTGCACTGGCCCTGGCCCATGTCGACGACCGCCTGGCGGGCCAGGCCGTCCAGCTCCTCGGCCCCGCCGGTCGGCGGGAGCTCCTGGGGCAGGATCCAGGCCACCTCGACCTCCACGGACTCCGGCTCGGGGGCCCAGCGCTGCCAGGCCAGGACCAGCACGGTGGCCACGATGAGGCTCGGCACCACGAGCGGGCCCATGCTGCCGGGCGTCTTCCGGATCTGGCGCGAGGAACGACGGGGTTGGACGCGCGCCGCGCTGCGAGGGCGGGGCTGCGTGGTTCTCCGGGCGGCCTGGCCCGGTCGGGGCTGGGCCGTGGGTGTGGGAGAGACCGCTGCGCCGGCGGCGCCGGCCTTGAGGGCGCTGCGCAGCGCTGAGCGAGCCACCTCGAGCTGGCGGCGGGCCGGAGGGCTCTCCTCCAGGACCTTCTGGGCCTCCTCGGCCTCGCGGCGGGAGGCGGTCTCCAGGGCGAGCCGGGCGAGCTGGGCCGCGCTGATCGCCGGCACGGGGGTCGCGTCCCGGTGCCGCATGTGTTCGATGCACAGCTCCGTGGCCGCCTCCATGGCCGCGGTGGCGAAGTCCAGGACGTTGGTGCCCTCGCACTCCAGCGCCTTGAGCGCAGCGCGCTGCTCCAGCGCCCGCGTGTAGTCGTGGTCCGCCAGCTCCCAGTGGGGGTCCATCAGCACCCGGGCGGCGACGGCGCGGAGCTGGTTGCGCATCGCCGTGCGCGCCTGGGGGTCACCCGACCTGAACCGCTGCAGCAGGGCTTCGTCCATGCCGGGATGCTACCGCAGTGCAGGCCGATCGTATCGAACTTGACCCCCCCCACCGGTTTGCGGGATACCATGCCGCATGGCGGAGACGACGACCTCACAGCCCGTTCCCCCCGAGCGGCCTCCGACCCTCCTGATCATCGACGACGAGGTGAACATCCGGAAGGCCCTGGGGCGCCAGCTCAGCCGTCAGGGCTACCGCGTCCTGGAGGCTGGGACCGGGGAAGAGGGCCTGGCGGTCATGCAGGAACAGTCGGTCGACCTGGCCCTGGTCGATCTGCTCATGCCCGGGCTCAGCGGCCAGGAGGTCCTCACAGAGGTGCGGTCCAAGCACCCCCGCATCGTCTGCATCCTCATCACGGCCCACGGCAGCGCACAGGCCGCCTTCCTGGCGCTCAACGCCGGGGCCTACGACTACTTCGAGAAGCCGATCATGGACCAGCAGAGGTTCTTCCAGGTCATCCGGAAGGGCCTCGAGTACCAGCGTCTCAAGGACGAGAACGACCAGCTCCAGGCGGCGCTGCAGGTCCGCGGCGGGTCCGAGCACCTGATCGGCAACAGCGATGCGATCCGCAGCGTGGTCTCGATGATCCGCAGCGTGGCCAAGGTGCCCGTCTCGGTCCTGATCACCGGCGAGAGCGGCACGGGCAAGGAGCGGGTGGCCCGGGCGATCCACGCCGAGTCCACCAACGCCAAGGGTCCGTTCGTGGGCGTGAACTGCGCCGCGATCCCGGAGACCCTGATCGAAGGAGAGCTCTTCGGCGCCGAGAAGGGAGCCTACACCGGCGCCAACACGACCAAGCAGGGCTACTTCGAAGCCGCGGCGTCCGGCACCATCCTGCTCGACGAGATCGGCCACATGCCCCTGCACATGCAGGTGCGGCTGTTGCGCGTGGTCAACGAGCGGGAGGTGGTGAGGCTCGGATCGAACCGTCCGATCCCGATCAACTGCCGGATCCTGGCCGCCACCCACGTCGACCTCAAGCAGGCCGTCAAGGAGGGCTCCTTCCGGGAGGACCTGTACTTCCGCCTCAACGTGGTGGAGATCTCCGTGCCGCCCCTGCGGGAGCGCAAGGACGACATCCCGCTGCTCGCCTGGTACCTCCTCGACAAGTACAACCAGGAGTTCGACAAGTCGGTCCGCACCATCAGCCCCGAGGCCCAGGACCTGCTGTCGGCCCACGACTGGGCGGACAACAACGTGCGGGAGCTGGAGAACTACATCAAGCGGGCGATGGTCTTCACCAACGGCGAGGTGCTGGAGGCCAGCTCCCTGGGGCTGCATCCCCGCGCCGGCCTGGGTCCCCAGCCGGGGCCGGACCGCCGGAGCGCCTCGTCGGGAGGGGGCTACGCCCCCGATCTGCTGGAGATGGACTACACCGCGGCCAAGTCGGCGGTGGTGGAGGACTTCAGTCGCTGGTACCTCATCGACCGGCTGTGCAAGGCGGGCTGGGTCATCACCCGGGCTGCGGAGCTGGCGGGCCAGCAGCGGCCGAACATGAAGCGGCTGATGCGCAAGTACGGGATCGAGCGGCCCGACTCGGTGGGTCAGAGCCAGCGCCACCACATCCGCACCCAGGACGACTGACCCCGTCCTCCGCCGCCGATGCGGCGCCGACGCCCCTCGGATACAAGGTCGTCACCTGCGACAGGGAGCTCCGATGGACGCGTTCGAGCAGATGGCGGCGATGGGCCACGAGCAGGTGGTCTTCTGTCGGAACGACAAGGTCGGTCTGAGGGCCATCATCGGCATCCACGACACCACCCTCGGACCGTCGCTGGGCGGCTGTCGGCTCTACCCCTACGCGTCGGAGTCCGATGCCGTGCGCGACGTGCTCCGGCTCAGCCGCGGCATGACCTACAAGGCGGCGGTCGCGGGCCTGGACGTCGGCGGCGGCAAGGGCGTGATCATCGGGGACCCGAGCATCAAGAGCGAGGCCCTCTTCCGTGCCTTCGGGCGCTTCGTGGAGTCCCTCGGCGGTCGCTACATCACCGCCGAGGACATGAACACCACCGTCGAGGACATGAACTGCATCCGCCGGGAGACGGACCACGTCACCGGGTGGAGCAAGGCCTTCGGCGGCTCCGGCGACCCGAGCCCGGTCACGGCGTGGGGTGTGTTCCACGGCATCCGGGCCTCTCTGCAGGTCGCGCTGGGCTCCTCGGACGTGCGCGGTCGCCGCGTGGCCATCCAGGGCGTCGGCAACGTGGGCTACCAGCTGGCCCGCTACCTGTCCGACGCGGGGGCCCGGCTCGTCTACTCGGACATCAACCGGACCAACCTCGCCCGGGTCCTCGACGAGTTCGGTGGCGACGTCGTCGACGGAGACGACTGGTACAGCGCCGAGGTCGACGTGCTCGCGCCCTGCGCCGTCGGCGGCATCTTCAACCCCCACACCATCCCCCTCGTCCGCGCCCCGATCATCGCCGGGGGCGCCAACAACCAGCTCGACGAAGAGCAGCGGGACGGCGAGGCCCTGATGAGCCGGAACATCACCTACGTGCCGGACTACGTGATCAACGCCGGGGGCCTGATCAACGTGCACGCCGAGTTCAAGGGCTGGCCGCTGGGCAAGGCCATGGACGACGCCGCGAGCATCTACAACACGGTGAAGTCCGTGGTGCTCAAGGCCAAGGCCGAGGGCGTGACCACCATCCTGGCCAGCAACCGGATGGCCGAGGACCGCATCGAGGCCGTCGCCCAGGTCCAGAGGATGCAGATCGGTCGCTGAGCAGCGCCCGGATCAGCGCTCGGGCTCGTCCAGCACGACCACGGCGTCGCCGTCCACGCGCATGCCGACCCAGCCCAGCGGCGAGGTCGGGAGTCGCCGGAGCAGGCCCGGCAAGGCGGTCATGACGGCCGCCCGGTTCGACGTCCGGGCGCGCTCGAGCAGCCTCAGCTCCTGTTGGAAGGCCTCCAGCAGGCGGACCTCGGCGGCGACCTCCAGGGCCTGCTCGGCCAGCGCCGGGTCGCCACCCCAGGTCTGCTCCGCCACGCGCTGCGACAGCGCGGCGGTGCGCAGGGTCGGGGGTCGGTGGAAGTGGGCTCTGAGCGTGGCCACGGTGTGGGCGACCATCAGCTTGGGGGACTCCACCTCCAGCCAGGTCAGCTCGAGGGGGCGGGACTGGCGGAAGAGCCCGTCTACCAGGATCGGCAGGTTGTAGTAGCTGCCGCTCACCCGCAAGGTCAGCTCCACGGGCACCACGGGACCCTGGGGGGGCAGGACGGTCCACTCCAGGTCCTGGAACTGCAGCTCGGCGGCCTGGACCTGGAGGGCGATGAAGTCCGTGACGGGGCCTTCGTCGCCGTCGAAGAGCGCCCCCCGCAGCTCCCGCCTGAGACGGTCGCGGTCCTGCTCCAGGACCTGGAGCGCGTGGTCGAGGTCCTCGCTGGTCAGCGCGGCCGGGTCGGGTACGTGGCCGGCGGGCGGCAGGTTCACGACGTAGAAGCCCAGTCCCAGCAGCAGCGAGACCGCGACGAGCTGGGCGCCGAGGAGCGTCGGCCAGGCCGGGGCCCGGGACGGGGCGCCGCCCCCCCGACGGGTCATGGCGGGTCCGTCGGTCATGCTTCGGGACTAGTAGTTGTAGTCGTAGCCGCCACCGCCCTGTCGGTCTTCGATGACGTCGGAGATCTGGAGCAGGAGCTCCCGCTCCTTGTTGGTCGACGACGGCACGTCGATCCACTGGTACATGGCGCCGGTGAACTCCATGTCGACCGAGATCATGTCCTTCTCGACCTGCTCCTGGTTGACCATGCGCACCTCGGTGCGGCCGCCGCGGTTGGTCACGTCGACCACCAGGCGGAAGCGGATCGGCTCGGGGATGCGGGTGCCGCCGAAGGTCTTGAAGATGTAGTCGGAGAAGCCGCTGACCCAGCCCGTGACCACGCGGCCGTCGTTCTTGTTGATCTCGTCCAGCGGGGCCGCCTCTCCCAGCACCTCGATGGTGGCCTCCCAGACCGTCTCGTAGTCGGCACCGAAGTCACCGTAGACGGGCCGCTCCTCGGCGACGGGGAGGGCGTCCTCGGGGAAGGGCTTGGGCGCACAGGCGAGGTTGAGGGCCAGGACACCGGTGAGGAAGGTCATCGTCCGCTCAGGTCAGGGTGACGGGATTCTATGCGGTCCGCCCCCACACGATCCAGTCGCCCCGCGCGCCGCGGGCACGACACGGCGAGCCGGCGGGCTCGAGAGGAAGTGAGGATCGACCCGTTCGAGACGCTGGACCCCTGTCGATCGGCCTGGGGATCCAATCGAGGTGGAGGTGAGGGATCCGACGATCGCCGGATTCGAGATCCCTGAGGATCTTCAGGATCTTGCATCCACCTTGCCGCTTGTCAGGGATCCGTGGATTCGATAGTCTGCACTCCCACGCTCCGGCCACCCCAGGTCGGACACAAGCTGCCCGCTGAAGCCCGCCGTGTTCGCTGTACAAGACGACCTCCACGCTGTCCACACGCCTGCCTTCGACGGTCCCCTGGAGCTGTTGCTCTACCTGATCCGTCGCGACGGCATCGACGTCCGCAACCTCCCCATCGCCCACATCACGCGGGAGTACCTGCGGTTCATGGAGGGGCTGGAGGAGTTCGACCTGGACCTGGCGGGGGACTTCCTCGTCATGGCCGCCACCCTCTGCCAGCTCAAGAGTCGGGAGCTGCTGCCACGCCGCAGCGAGCAGGGTGCGGCGGCGGAGGAGGAGGACCCGAGGGAGCGCCTCGTCCGGCGGCTGCTCGAGTACCGGCGCTACAAGCAGGCCTCGGAGGCGCTGCTCGCCGCGCCGATGCTCGGCCGGGACGTGTTCGCCCGCCCGGTCGAGGTGCTCGGTCCCGGCGAGCGTCCCATCGACCCGGGCGTCGATGTGTTCGGGCTGCTGGAGGCCTTCGCCGCCGCTGCCCATGCCGCGCCAGCCGAGGACCCGGTCCACGTGGTGGAGCTGGAGGAGTACTCGCTGTCGGAGCGCGTGGCTTCGCTGCGAGCCTGGCTCGCCCACGCCGGCGGCGGGGAGCTGAAGGAGGCCTTCCGCCAGTGTCGCTCCCGGGGCCAGAGGGTCGTCACCTTCCTCGCCCTGTTGGAGATGGCTCGGCTGAACCTCGTCGCCATCGCCCAGGCCGTGCACCTGGGCACCGTGCGCCTGAGCCTGAAGGTCGGTGCGGCCGAAGCCGACCTCTCCGCCCTGCCCCTGGAGGCGTGACACCCATGGACGGGACCCCCTCGAACCTCATCGTCCTGCCCGGGGGTCGGGCCGAGCTGCCCCCGTCGGTGCCCATCGAAGACGAGGTCCTCGAGGGCGTTCCCTCCGCCGAGCTGCTCCTGCCCGCCGTGGAGGCGGTGCTCTTCGCCCTCGGGGAGCCGGTCCCGCTCCAGCGTCTGGGTGAGATCCTCGGCGAGCCGTCGCCGGAGAAGCTGCTGGCGGCCCTGGAGGCCCTGCGGTTGTCCCACGAGCACCGGGGCGGGGGCATCCGCCTCGTCGAGGTGGCGGGTGGCTACCAGCTCCGCACCCTGCCGCGGGTCGCGACCTGGGTCGCCCGGGCTCGGGAGGTCAAGCCGCTGCGCCTGTCCAAGGCCGCGGTGGAGACCCTCTCGATCGTGGCCTATCGCCAGCCCGTGACCCGCCACGAGCTGGAGAAGATCCGCGGCGTGGACTCCGGTGGCATCGTGCGCTCGCTCATCGAGCGGGGCCTGGTGCGCGTCGCCGGTCGCTCCGAGGTGCCGGGTCGGCCGCTGCTCTACGGCACGACCCGTGCCTTCCTGGAGCTCTTCGGCCTCCGGGACCTCTCCGATCTGCCCACTCTGAGCGACCTCCGCGAGCTCCAGGAGGACGACCCCCGCGAGGGTCCGGTGCCGGGCGGGGACCCCGCGAGCCCGCCCATCGGTTAGAGGGCGGGCGCTCGCGGCGACGAAGCCGCGGCGGATGCCCCGACGCACGCCGAGCGGCGCCGTCGTAGGAGGCCCCATGGCGGAGTCCCGTCTCTCGAAGGTCCTGGCCGAGCGCGGCCTCTGTTCCCGTCGCGAGGCCGACGCCTGGATCCGCGAGGGCCGGGTCAAGGTGAACGGCGCGGTCGTGTCCGAGCCCGGCACGGCCGTCGACCCGCGCGAGGACCACATCAAGCTCGACGGTCGGCGGCTGCCCGGCATGCCGCGGACCCGCTACCTCATGATGTTCAAGCCTCGCGGCCACCTCGTGACCCGCTCCGATCCCGAGGGCCGCAAGACGGTCCAGGAGCTGTTGCCCAAGATGCGGGAGCGGGTCGATCCGGTCGGTCGTCTCGATCTGCAGACCGAGGGTCTGCTGCTCTTCACCAACGATGGGGACCTGGCCCACAAGCTCTCCCATCCGTCCTCAGGGGTGCCGCGGAAGTACGTCGCCAAGGTCTGGCGCACGCCCACGGAGCGGACCCTGGCCCGGCTGCGCAGCGGGGTGCAGCTCGAGGACGGTCGCTCGGGTCCCTGCCAGGTGCGGGTGCTGGAGGTGACCGAGACCGGCAACGCGTGGCTGGAGGTGGTGGTCGGCGAGGGGCGCAACCGCCTCGTGCGGCGCATGCTCCAGGCCGTCAACCACCCGGTGTCCAAGCTCCGTCGCGTCGGCTACGGGGGGCTGTCGCTCGGCGAGCTGGAGCGGGGAGAGACCCGCGAGCTCACGAGCCGGGAGGTCGAGATCCTCCGGGCGAGCGCGAACGGTGAGGTCGCGGAGGCGGCTCGGAGCTCCAGCAAGCCCCGTCGGAAGCCGGGTTGGGCCAAGCCCAAGCCGAAGAAGACGCGGGGCGGCAGGGCGAGGAGAAAGACGACCTCTGGTCGGCGTCGTTCCCGGACTTGACGCCCGCGCTCCGCTCGTTAGTAGCGGGCACCCTGTGCGGGGTGGAGCAGGCCGGTAGCTCGTCGGGCTCATAACCCGAAGGTCGGAGGTTCAAATCCTCCCCCCGCATCCATAAGCATTCCGCCCACTTCCGAGGTTTTCGGGGGTGGGCGGAATCGCTTCGTGGCACACTCCTGGCACATTCAGCCCGCCCGGAGGTGCCCGCGATGCCACGCCCAGCCAAGCCACGACGCCACGGCAAGCGCTGGCGCTTCTCCTTCATCGACGCCGACGGCAAGCGGCAGTGGGAAAGCCACGCCACCTACCGGGAGGCCGAGGCCGCCATGCGCCGTCGCAAGGTCCAGGCCGAAGGGATCCGGGCCGGGAGCGTCGAGCGGCCGCCTGATCCTCACCGCTTCGATGAGCTCTGCGACTACTGGATCGAGCACCGCGCCAGCCGGAAGCGGAGCAGCAAAGACGACGAGAGCATCATCCGGCGGCACCTGCGGCCTTCCTTCGGCGGGCTGCTGCTGGGGGAGGTCACCGTCCGACGTGTGGACCGCTTCGTGACTGCGCGGGCCGAGCTGTCGCCGAAGACCGTGCACAACCACCTGACCCTGCTCAAGTCGATGCTCAACCTGGCGGTCGAGCTGGGGTGGCTGGTGAAGGTGCCGAAGATCCAGAAGCCGCGGCTGGTCGAGCAGGACTACGGCTGGCTCAAGACCGAGGCGGACATCCGGTCGCTGC